>DAOPZG010000016.1:0-30840 GCA_035353235.1 Candidatus Limiplasma sp. | reverse complement strand
ATGATGACCAGTATCATCAGCACGTAGGTCAGCGTAAAGCTGTTCACGCGGGGAATGCGGCTGATGCCGCTTGCGCCGCCGGTGATCTGCAGGTTCTGGATAATCACGCGGATAATTTCACCAAAGCCCAGGGTGATGATCGCCAGATAGTCGCCCTTCAGCCGCAGGGCGGGAACACCGATCAAAAAGCCCATCACCGCCGCCAGCAAACCGCCCGCGAGCAGCGATACCGGCAGGCAGGCCGTCGCGTTCCATCCGTACTGCTCCACAAGCGCTTTGGTAATCACGCCCGCGGTAAACGCGCCCACGCTCATAAACCCGGCGTGGCCCAGCGCCAGTTCCCCCAGGAAACCGGTGGTCAGGTTCAGGCTTACGGTCATGATCACGTTGATGCCGATCATGATAAGGATGCCGGTATAATACTTGTTGATCGCACCCGTACCGATCAGGGAGGAGATAACGATATAAATCAGCAGAACAGCCGACAGGTTGAGCACATAAGATTTCAAATTGCGTTTCATGCCGGCCGCCTCACACTTTCTCGCGCTGCGCCTTGCCCAGAAGGCCCGACGGCTTGAACAGCAGCACGATAATCAGGATTCCGTACACAACGGCGTCGCTTAACTGGGAGGAAACAAAGCCCTTGGTCAGGCTTTCCGCAATCCCCATAATAAAGCCGCCGATCATGGCGCCGGGAATCAGTCCGATGCCGCCCAGCACCGCCGCGATGAACGCTTTCAGGCCGGGCATCATCCCCATGGTCGGCGCTACGCTGGGGTAGGCGATGCAGTAAAGCATCGCGCCGATCGCTGCCAGCGCGCAGCCCACGGCGAATGTAAGGGAAATGGTAATATTTACGTTGATCCCCATCAGCCGGGCCGCGCCCATGTCTTCGCTTACAGCGCGCATGGCCTTACCGGTGCGGCTTGTCATTACAAAATACTGCAAAGCAATCATCAGCAGCACCGAAACCACCACGGTAAGCAACGTGATAAAGCTGATATTCACGCCGCCGATCACGATGGGCGGGATCGAAAGCACGGTAGGAAACGGCCGGGGATTGGCGGAGAACAGCAACTGCGCGCTGTTTTCCAGCAGATAGCTTACGCCGATGGCCGTAATCAGGGGGCAGATTCGGGGAGATTCCCGGAGCGGCTTATAGGCGACGCGCTCAATCACAACGCCGATCAGGACGCACACCAGCATCGACACCACCAGCGCTACCGGGAACGACACGCTCAAATCCACCATCAGGATCACCGCCGTATAGGCGCCGACCATCATGATGTCTCCGTGAGCGAAGTTAATCAGTTTTACGATTCCGTACACCATCGTATAACCCAGAGCAATCAGCGCATAAATCGCGCCGATCCCCAGGCCGTTGATGAACTGGTTCAGGAACAGCACCATTGCGTCCACCATCCTTCAATCCGAGTCAAGCCACCGACACCGTCGTTTTACGCTGCGCAACGGTATCTCTCCGCGTTGTAACGCTTTACAGACGAGGACCGCAGCGGGTTCCGGCGGCAAGCCGTTTCGCAGCGGTTGTATACAAAGCCGCTAACGAAGTTCAGCCCTTTCCGGAGCTGCGTTTGGTGAACGCCGCTTGGGAAAGGGCTGAAAGAGGGGGGCGGCCTGCCCCGCCCTCTTTCAAAATGCGCAGGGATCGCGCGGCCACGAACCGTAGCCGCGCGCTTTCCCGGCTGGTTTACTGCTGAGGCGCCTGCTGCTTCACAAACACCTGGTTGCCTTCGGCGTCGAAGTTAAGGATAAAGGCGCTCTTGATCGGATCGTTATGATCGTCGAAGGTAATAGTGCCGGTAACGCCTTCGGTGGAGCTGGTCTTGATGGCGTCCACAATCGCGCTGGCGTTGGTGGGATCGCCAACCGTCGCGATCGCGCTGCAAAGCACTTTGGCCGCGTCATACGCGGTAGCGGAGAAGGAGATGCTGGGCATCTCGCCGTACTTGGTCTGGTAATCGGCCAGATACTTCTTCACGATTTCGCTGTCCGCGCTGTTGGAGAAGTGATCGGAGTAGTACATATTCGTAAGCAGGCTCTTATCGCTGATGGAGCCGGCGATGTTGGAAATGCCGTCGCCACCGGTGAACTTCACGCTCAGGCCCAGTTCTTTGGCCTGGGTAAGGATGTAGCTGGCCGCGTCGCCGTAGTAAGCAAGGAATACGACTTCAGCGCCGGAATCCTTGATGTTGGTCAGCTGGGTTTTGAAGTCTACGTCCTTATCAGCGGAAGCTTCCTCATCCACCACTTCCATGCCGAGCGTCTTGGCTTCGGCCACGAAAGCGTCCTTCAGGCCCACGCTGTAGTCATCGCCATTCTTATACATGGCGGCAACCTTGGTGGCCTTCAGTTCCTGAGAAGTGAAGTCCGCCATTACCTTGCCCTGGAACGGATCCAGGAAGCAGGTACGGAAAACGTTGGGGCGGTCGGTGGTAATGTCATACGCGGTCGCGGAAGCGGTGATCATGGGGATACCGTCCGCGGCGGCCAGATCGGCAACAGCGTCGGTCGCGCCGCTTAACACCGGGCCCAGGATGGCGCATACGCCGTCGTTCTGCACCAGCTTGTTATAGGCGTTGGCAGCCTTGTCGGGCGAGCCCTCGCTGTCTTCCCAGAGCATTTCCACTTTCTTACCGCCGATACCGCCGGCAGCGTTGATTTCGTCAATATACAGGTCTACGCCGTTCTTCACGCCCACGCCGTACATGGCGTACGGGCCGGTCAGCACGCCGATGCCGCCGATCTTGATGGTGTCCTCTGCCAGAGCGGGGATCGCCACAAGGCTTGCCGCCAGCGCCAGCGCTACTACCAGTGCGAGTAATTTCTTCATTTCATTCATCCTCCTGTAAGTATAGTACACACATCAGAGCGGCCTTCCTCCGGATGCAATTTTCATTATATCCGTTCCGTTTGCGGCACACAAGGGACCCGGGCCCCTGTGTTTGTATTTGCAATGTTTTTAATCCTTTATCAGGCGAAAGCGCCCGGGAAACCAGAAAGATAGGAAGGGCTACAAAGAGAAAGGTTCGTTGGCTGTCTGTTCCACAATTGCGCCGCCCAGGCACACATCTCCGCGATAAAGCACGGCGCTCTGCCCCGGCGTAACCGCGCGCTGCGGATCATCCGCCGCGAGGGTCAGCCGGTCTCCGCGCACGCAAGCTGTCGCGTTCTGATCCGGCTGCCGGTAACGGTATTTCACCGTGCAGCGGAACGGCTCACCCTCCGGTGCGGGAGGCTCCTCCGCTATCCAGGTGGCCTGCGAAGCAAGCGCATACCGCGAAAAAAGCCGGGGGCTGTCCTCCCCCTGCGCCACGACCAGCACATTGTTTGCCATATCTTTTTCCACTACAAACCAGCTGTGGCCGTTGCCGCCCCCGCCGATCCCCAGCCCCTTGCGCTGTCCCAGCGTATAGTAGGCAAGCCCCATGTGAGCGCCGACCTTCCGGCCGTCTTCCGTGCGCATGTCGCCCGGCTTCAGCGGCAGATAATTCTGTAAAAACGTACGGAAATTCCGTTCCCCGATAAAGCAGACGCCTGTGGAGTCCTTTTTATCGCTCACCGGCAGCCCGGCCTCACCTGCCAGTGCCCGCACCTGTTGCTTGGTCATGCCGCCCACGGGGAAAACCGCCTTCGCCAGCTGCGCTTCCTTCAGCATATACAGAAAATAGCTCTGATCCTTGTTGCCGTCCACGCCGCGCAGCAGCACGGGGTGTCCGTCGCGTTGTTCGCTGCGCACAAAGTGGCCGGTCGCCATGCGCCCGGCTCCAAGCTTCATCGCAAAATCCAGAAACGCCTTGAACTTGATTTCCCGGTTGCACAGCACATCCGGGTTGGGCGTGCGTCCCAGCCGGTATTCCGATAGAAAGTAGCTGAAAACGCGATCCTGATATTCCTTTTCGAAATTGACGGCATAACAGGGGATGCCCAGAATCGCGCACACATCCTGCACATCCTGCCAGTCGGATGTGGAGGTGCAGACGCCGTTCTCGTCCTTTTCGTCCCAGTTTTTCATGAACACGCCGACCACGTCATACCCCTGCTTTTGCAGCAGCATCGCCGTCACCGACGAATCCACCCCCCCGGACATACCCACCACGATACGTTCCATCCGTCAGTCCTCGATTTCCGGCTCAAGGCGGCTCAGCACCGCGTCCAGCACGTCCGCGGCTACCGTATCCACATCCTGCTCCCCATCCACCACCAGAAAGCGTTTCGGGTCGCTGCGGATGATCTTTTCATAGGTTTCCTGCACGCGCGCATGGAACGCGCCGCTTTCCACCTCAATGCGGTCCAGTGACGAGGCGTTATGCCGACGGTTCAGCGCCCGGCGGTAATCAACCTCGAGGTATACCGTAGCATCCGGCAGCATGTCCCCTACCGCGGGTGCGTTGATCTGGCAAACAGTATCAGCGCCCAACTCGCGTCCGCCGCCCTGATAGGCGACGGAACTGTCCACGAAGCGGTCGCAAAGCACCAGCATGCCACGCTCCACGGCAGGACGGATCACCTCGTGCACATGCTGGGCGCGCGCGGCAGCATACAGCAGTGCCTCACAGGAAGGACACATTTCCATATGATCGGTCGTTAAAATCGTATGGCGGATTTCTTCGCTGATCGGGCAACCGCCCGGCTCGCGCGTGCGCAGAACACTGAAGCCGTACTCCCGCAGGCTTTGCTCCAGCCGGTCTACCTGCGTGGTTTTTCCGCTGCCGTCCAGCCCCTCAACGCTCAGGAAAAACCCGCGCGGCACCGGCGCGCCGGGGCAGAGGAACGCGCGCAGGGATTCGGTATCCGGTACCACATGGGTCGCTCCAGCCTTGAGCAACTCGTCTTCCGAGCCGAAACCGTATCCCGCCCCTATCGCGTCGATATGGTTTTCCAGCGCGCCTTCGATGTCGTAGAAACGGTCCCCCACCATGGCGGCGTGCCGGTAATGCTCCGGCAGGGCACGGCGGATCAACTCCGGCTTGTTCACCACGCGCTCGTTGTCTTCCTCCGTGATGATGCGGTTAAAAAAGTGCGTCAGCCCAAAATGGTTCAAAATCGCCATGGCAGGCTGCACCGGTTTGCTGGTCGCCAGCGCCACGTACACCCCGCCGTCCTGCAGCATTTTCAGGATACTGCGGATATTGGGGTATACGCTGTACAGGTACATGCCCTCACGGTTGAAGTGTTTTACATAATGGCCGATCGCCTCGTGCGCCTCTTCACCGGACAGGCCCAGAATCCCCGTGAGCGAGTCCATCAGTGGTGGCCCGATTACACAGCGCAGATCCAGCCCAGCCGGGGCTTCCACACCCATCTGATCCAGCGCGTACCGCATGGAACAGATGATCCCCTGTTCGGAATTGGTCAAGGTGCCGTCCAGATCGAACAACACCGCATCATATGGAAAAGTATACACGTTTTCTTCTCCTTTATTGGTTAATGAGCGCAAGCTTCTTTTATACTTGATTCTATTCATCGTATGCAGCGCAAACTTCCGTCCGCGTCCAGCCCGAAAAGCCGCTCCGGCGGAGTCGTCGCCAGAAGATGCGCGATTGGGAGCGTCACCTCGTCTCCAGGTGTAAGCCAGGCGACGCCGGGCGGATATAGCCCCGCGCTGACAGCGCTCACGCGGCCCGCGGCATCCCGAACGGGCACCGATTCCGCGGGTGCGAACGCGGCCTCGCCAATCGGCAGCCTGCGGGCAGGCCACCGTTCGGGGGCCCATACATCCGGTTCGCGGGCCGGCACACGCGCATCAGGCTCCCGTGTGAGCTCCCGCAGCGCTTTCCACAACTTCATAAGCTTTGCAGGCCCGTCCAGAAGCGATAAGATGCACACCACACGGAGGCGGTCACACATCTCCACGTCGATCCCGCGCGCCTGCAACTGCCGTTGCAACTGTTCCCCGCCCTGCGGTGCGCACAGCACCAGCCGCAGAGGATCGGCGGTCACACCTGGCGGCAGGTTGGCTTGCCCATCGTGGTATCCCAGCCCGGCAGCCCGGGCGTGAAAGGTTCGCAACGCGTCGCCGAGGCGCTTACAGGCATCCTGCCCGTTTTGATCCATCCATTCCCGCGCCTCGTCCAGCGACAGCATAATTAAAAAGGAAGGGCTGCTGGTTTGCACCATTCTCAACATCGCGCGGAGCCGTTCGGCATCCATTCCTGGGCCTGCGTGCAGCCACGCGCCCGGCGTAAGCGCGGGCAGGGTTTTATGAGCAGATTGGACATACAGGTCCGCGCCGCACTCCCCCGCGTTGGGAATGTCGCTTCGCCAGTTAAAATACGCGCCGTGCGCCTCGTCGCAAAGCAGCAGGCGGCCGCGTGCGTGCGTTTCGCGCGCGATAGCGGCCAAATCCGGCAGAAGGCCGTAATAATCCCCGTGCAGCGCCAGTGCCGCGGCAGCGTCCGGGTGCGCGTCCAGTGCTTCGGCGTACGCCTCAGGCGTGGTGTATAAAAGCCCGTCCGGTGTAAAAGAAGGCTCCGCGAATACCGGCGTCAGCCCCGCTGTGGCGCAGAGGTTTAAACAGCTCAGGTGAACGTTTCGCGGAAACACTACCGTGTCGCCTCGTTTACAGGCGTATAAAAGCATCGCATGCAGCCCCGCGGTGGAGCCGCCCGGCACCATCAGCGTCGCCGCCGCGTGCGCGCTGCGCGCTGCAAGTTTTTCCGCCTCCGCAATCGCGCCGGAAGACCGATACAGGTCATCGGTCACCGGAAGCTCCGTGGTGTCCCAGCGATAAGGGGGGAAGGGACGGAAAGGCGCGCGCCCCTGCGCGGCGGGCATATGGAGCGACATGCGCCCGGAAACCCGCTTCAGCAGGCTTCGCATCGGCCTTGGCAACCGTGCCGCCCCCTCCCGATCCAATTCGATACCATAGCATAGCAAAAAACACGTCATCTTGCAAGCCGTAGCCAGGCGCGACGAACGATCCGTTTTTGATCGCTCGCCGGGAACGCAAATAGGATAAAAAGTCTTGACAAGACCTCGACGGTTTGACTATAATGCTTCTAACGCAAGGATGGGAAAGAGTACCCGGCGCGCATGCCCACAGAGAGCCTTCGGTTGGTGGAAGAAGGCGGCAGCCCGTTGGCGAATACCTCCCGGAGCGGGTCTCCGAAAGGCAATTGGCCCGGTAGGCAGTCACCGGCGCGCCGGATACAGCGCGGGAGTACCGACAGGTTCTCCGTAAGGGTTCTGCCGTAAAGCCGAACCGAATGGAAGTGGCACCGCGTTTCATCGCCTTCCTCCGTACCGGAGGCGGGCGGTTTTCTTTTATCGGTCGAATGATGTAAAGGAGGTCTTTCTCATGCTTCCCAGCGGCGTAACGTATGCGGATCGGTTTGACGGGATCAGCGGCAGCGCGATTCGCGCCATCTTCAAGGTGTTAACCCGGCCCAGTATCATCAGTTTCGCGGGTGGCAACCCCAGCAACGAAGCCCTTCCCAACGAAGTCTGCGCGGAACTGTCGCGGGACGCGTTGCTGAAGGACGGCAAACGCATTTTGCAGTACGGCGCTACGGAAGGGTATCCGCCCTTTCTGGAAAGCCTGATTGAGTACTTAAAACAGCACAATGGCTTCGCTGTCGAGAAAAAGAACCTGCTTCCGCTTTCGGGCAGCACTCAGGGGATCGACCTGCTGTGCAAGGCTTTCACCAATCCCGGTGATACCGTGCTGGTGGAAAGCCCCACGTTCCTTGGCAATATGCAGACGCTGAGGATCTATCAGCAGCATCTGGTGCCCGTGGAAAGCGACGAACAGGGCGTATTGCTGGATTCGCTGGAGGCGGCGGTACAAAAACATCACCCGAAGATGCTGTATATCATCCCCACCTTCCAGAACCCCACAGGGCGCACGCTGGCCGCCGACCGCCGGGAGCCCATTGCGAAGATGGCGGAGAAGTACGGTTTCCTCGTCATTGAGGATGATCCCTACCGCGACCTGCGGTATTCGGGGGAGCCACTTCCTTCTATTAAGGAATATGACCGCAGCGGTCATGTGATCTATATGGGGAGTTTTTCCAAGATCATCAGCCCCGGCATGCGCGTAGGGTATATGATCGCGCAGGAAGACATCATCTCCAAATGCGCCATCGGCAAACAGGGCAGCGACCTGCACACCTCCAACCTCACGCAGGCAATTGTGGATCAATATCTGCGCCGCGATCTGCTGGTCCCGCACATTACGGAGATATTGCCCGGCTACCGCGACAAACTCAACGCTATGCTGGAAGAACTGGCAAAGTTCCCGGAGGGCACAAAGTATACGCGCCCGGAGGGCGGGCTGTTCATCTTTGTGACCATGCCGGAAGGCTTCGACGCATCCGCCATTTTTCAGGAAGCCATCGAGCACGACGTCGCATACGTGCCCGGCACCAGTTTCTTCCCGGAGGGCGGCCATCAGAACACCCTGCGGCTCAACTTTTCCAACAGCACGCTTACACAGATTCATCAGGGGATGGGCGTGCTGCGCGAACTGTTCGCTTCCAAACTGAAAGGATAAGGAGTTACTGCCCATGCATATTCTGGACGAATTGAAAGAGCGCGGCTTTATCGCGCAAGTTACCTTTGAGGACGATCTGTACAAGGCGATGGAAAAGGAGCCCATGACCTTCTACCTGGGCGTAGATCCCACGGCGGACAGCCTGCACGTCGGCCACTTCATCCCCATCCTGATGTCGGCCCATTTACAGCGCGCGGGCCACAGGCCCATCATCCTCTGCGGCGGCGGCACCGCCATGGTGGGGGATCCCAGCGGCAAAACAGAGCTGCGCCAGATGCTTACGCCGGAAACCATTCAGAGCAACGTGGCGGCGATCCAGAAGCAGCTCAGCCGATTTATCGACTTCGGCGAGGGCAAAGCGATTATGGCCAACAACGCGGACTGGTTATTGAACCTGAACTACGTGGATTTTCTGCGTGACATCGGTTCACTGTTCAGCGTCAACCACATGCTGGCCGCCGAATGTTATAAAAAGCGGCTGGAGGTCGGGCTGACCTTTCTGGAATTCAACTACATGCTGATGCAAAGCTACGACTTCCTGCAACTGTTTAAGGCACACAACTGCCGCCTGCAGATCGGCGGGGACGACCAGTGGAGCAACATGCTCTCCGGCGCGGACCTGATCCGCCGCAAGGAGCGGGAGGATGCTTTCGCCCTGACCTGCAAGCTTATCATGACCGCGGACGGCAAAAAAATGGGCAAAACCGAAAAAGGCGCGCTGTGGCTGGACCCCAATCGCACCAGCCCCTACGATTTCTACCAGTACTGGCGCAACGTACAGGACGCGGATGTGGAGCGTTTTCTGGGGCTGCTCACCTTCCTGCCGATGGACGAGGTACGCCGTCTGGGCGCGCTGAAGGACACCGCCATCAACGAGGCCAAGCGCGTGTTGGCATTTGAGATAACCAAGCTGATCCACGGCGAAGCGGAAGCCCTGAAAGCGCAGGACGCTGCACAGGCTCTGTTCGGCGGTAGCGGAGACATGGGCAATGTTCCCACTTATGAGGTAACCGCCCAATCGCTGGCCGCGGACAACCATTTAACCAGCCTGTTAGCGGAATGCGGCCTGTGCGCCAGCCGCAGCGAAGCCCGCAAGATGGTGCAGGCGGGTGCCGTGATGGTTGGCGAAGACAAGGCGACCGACATCGAAACCCGCGTCGAAGCGGCACAGATCGGCCCGGACGGCCTGCTGCTTCGCAAAGGGAAAAAGAACTACTGCCGTCTGATCCTGAAATAAACCGAAACGGAAGCCGCATCCCACAACGGGACGCGGCTTCCAATCTATTGTACAACCCGGCTGTCCGCCCGCGGAAGCCCGCCTTGATTCCTCCCCCTCTCTCCACTTGACATTGTGACCGCTTCACGATACCATCAATGCAGTTGGAAAAAGGGAGGGGTGCGCCGTGAAAATCGACCATATCGCCCTGTACGTCCGCCAGCTGGAAGCGGCGGAAGCTTTCTTTGTGCGGTACTTCGGCGCGGTTCCGGGCAGCCCGTACCACAATCCCAAAACCGGGCTTCGCACCCGTTTTTTTTCGTTTGATACGGGAGCACGGCTGGAACTGATGAATTTACCAGAGCTTACGGAATCGCCCGGTGCCGTCCCACAGACAGGGTATACGCATCTCGCATTCAGTCTGGGCAGTCGCGAAGCCGTCGATGCGCTGACCGCCCGTCTCTCCGCCGACGGATACGCCGTTGCAAGCCCGCCGCGCGTTACCGGCGACGGTTATTACGAAAGTTGCGTTCTGGGGCCGGAAGGTAGCCGCCTGGAACTGACCGAATAAAGGGAAACGCCCCTTTCTGCAAACGGAGGTGATGCCATGAGCGCTCCCCTGACCGCCCGTAAGCGTTATGCTTATCTGGATTTTTTGCGCATTCTGGCTGTTTTTCTGGTGATCGTTAACCATACCAACAGCATTGTCTTCCGGTCGCTGACCCCGGCGAATACAACCTGGTGGATTTCTGTCGCGTGGTATTACGTCAGTAAAATCGGCGTACCCATTTTCGTGATGGTTTCCGGCGCGTGCCTGCTTCCCCGGCAGGACAGCTACAAAAAGGCTGCTGGCCGCTTCCTTCGCATTCTGATCACGCTGGTGGTTTTCTCCTACGGTTATTATCTCGTCCAGCTCTGGGAAACGTACTGGACTTGGCAAAAAGCGCTGGATATCCCGGGTTTTCTGGCTTCCATATGGCAGCACCGCATCACGGATTCCTACTGGTATCTGTATTTCTATCTCGGGCTGATGGTGATGCTGCCCTTTTTGCAAAAGTTGGCCAGTGCCATGAAGAAGCGCGATCTGGAAGTGTTTCTCGCAATCTCCCTGACCGTGTTCGGCGTTTGGCCACTGGTTACGCACTATGTCCCCGCACTGGCGCTTCCGGAATTTTTCTCTGTGCCCCTCTTCGGTACCCTGATCGGGCTGTTTTTCGCCGGACATTATCTGCACACTTACGCCGGTCGCATCAACCGTGTGTTCTGCGCCGCGCTGTTTCTCCTTTCTGTTGCGGGGGCCGTATTGCTGACGGGGTTGGAGTATACCCGCGCAGACAGCGGGGCCAATTATCTGTTTATGGACAGCCGCACCGATCCCGCCCTGCCCATCGTGCTGTCTGCCGTTGCGGTGATGGCGCTTACCCGCAGCAGTTTTGAAGCACGCGGACCTTTGCGCGCGAAAACCGGCGACCGCTTAACGGCACTGGGCGGCTGCGCCTTCGGGATTTACCTGTTACAGGGTATGGTCATCATCGAAACCCGTCACCGCGTGTTTGATCCGCTTCGCTCCATGATGAATCCGTTGCTGGCCGCGCTGATCTGGGAGGCCGGCGTGTTCCTCTTTACGCTGGCGGTCGTGTGGGTGCTTAAACGGATTTCCCTGCTGAAAAAGCTCCTTTAGAAACACATGGTTTCACTTGCCCGCATTATCGTGCATACAGGAAACAGGCACTGATACCTTCACACGGTTACGGAACAGGGAGGCGGATTGTATGAAGTTGATCTCATGGAACGTGAACGGGTTGCGCGCCTGCATGGGCAAAGGTTTCGCGGAATATTTCGCGGCGCAGGATGCCGACGCGTTTTGCCTGCAGGAAACCAAGCTGCAACCAGGACAGATTGATTTTGCCCCGGAAGGGTATCACGTCTATTGGAACAGCGCCGATAAAAAGGGGTACTCCGGCACGGCGATCTTCGCCAAACAGGAGCCTTTGGCGGTCCATTACGATATGGGCATCGACGAGCACGACCACGAGGGCCGGGTGATCGATCTGGAATACGAGCATTATCATCTGGTGACCGTATACACGCCCAACAGCCAGCGGGGGTTAACCCGGCTGGACTACCGTATGTCGTGGGAGAAAGCTTTCGCCGACTACCTTGTCAAACTGGACGCATGCAAACCGGTAATTGTCTGCGGGGATATGAACGTCGCCCATCAGGAGATCGACCTGAAGCACCCCCGGGAGAACGTGCAAAACGCCGGTTTTACCCCGCAGGAACGTGAGAAAATGACCGGCCTGCTGGCGCGCGGCTTTGTGGATTCTTTCCGCCTGCTGCACCCGGACGACCGCGACCGCTATACCTGGTGGAGCTACATGATGAACAGCCGGGCGAAAAACGTGGGATGGCGCATTGACTATTTTCTGGTCAGCCAGCGCCTTGCCGCAAGCATCACCCGCGCCGATATCAACGACACTGTTTTGGGCAGCGACCACTGCCCCGTGATTCTGGAAATTAACCTGTAACGTTTAATACGAGGTGAATGATATGAAATACCTGATCGCATCCGATTTGCATGGCTCCCTTTCCGCCGCCGAGGCAGTACTTGCGCGGCTGACCGCGGAAGAAGCCGATCGCCTGATTTTACTGGGCGATCTGCTGTATCACGGCCCGCGCAACGACCTGCCCGACCGGTATGCCCCCAAAGGCGTGATCGAGTTGCTGAACGGCCTGCCCGTAAAACCGCTGGCGGTACGTGGTAACTGCGACGCGGAAATTGACCAGATGGTACTGGAATTCCCCATCATGGCGGATTACGCGCTGCTGCCGCTTCGCAACAATCGCACCGCGTTCATCACCCACGGGCATCTGTTTAACCTGGCGAACCGGCCGCCCTATCAGCCGGGCGATCTGCTGATCCACGGGCATACCCATGTCCATACGGTGGAGACGAATAACGGGCTTACCTACATCAACCCCGGCTCCGCTGCCCTGCCCAAGGAAGGACAGCCGAAAAGCTATATGACGCTGGATTGGGATGCCGGGCTGTTCGAGATTAAATCCTTTGATGGCGGCGTGCTGCAAAGCTACCGCCTGCCGGAGGCACAGGCATGAACCTTTCGGAAATACGCGCCTTTTTCCAGAAAGACCTGTTTGCCACCGAGGTTTGCGGCATCGAAGTGGACGAGATCACGCCGACCGGCGCGAAGCTGCATATGCCCATCACCGACCGGCACCTCAACTCCAACGGCACCGTGCAGGGAGGCGCCATCTTCACCCTGTGCGACACCGCCTTTTCAGCGGCGGCCAACGCGGGCGACCGGCTGACCGTCAGCCGCAGCGCGGATATCACTTACGTAAAACCGGGCAAGGGCCCCTGCCTGTACGCGGAAGCGGAACAACTTTCGCGCGGGCAAAGCACCTGCCTGTACCGCGTGTCGGTCTACGACGAGCGGCGCGCGCTGGTTGCCTATATGACCGGCAACGGGTTTTTCCTGTCGCGGTAACCGCCCCGCGATTGACTTTTCCCCTTCGCGGTGCTATGCTGGCGTTACCACAAGGGGGTGCGGCGCTTCAGCCGCTCTTTTTTGGTTCCACCTTCGTTCGGGAAGGGAGCGTTTGGCTTGATCGGTATTCTGGATTATGGCGTCGGCAACGTGGGTTCCATCCAAAACATGCTTAAAAAGGCTGGCGCGTCCAGCCTGATTGTGCACGCCGCGGACGAGTTATCCGCGTGCGATAGACTGATTCTTCCGGGTGTGGGCGCGTTTGACGACGGGATGGATCGGCTGGACCAAAGCGGGATGCGGGCCGCTTTGGACGGGGCCGTATCCGCAGGTAAACCGGTGCTGGGTATTTGCCTGGGTATGCAGATGCTGGGACTTTCCAGCGAGGAAGGCCGACACAGCGGGCTGGGTTACATCCCTTTCCGCTGCCTCCGTTTTCATCTGGAGGCCTATCCAGAATTGAAAGTCCCCCATATGGGATGGGACATCGTATGCCTTAACCACCCTGACGATCCGCTGGTACGCGGGTTTGAGCCGACGCCGCGTTATTATTTTGTGCATAGTTTCTATGCCCGCTGCGAACAACCGGCCGACGCGCTGATGACCTGCGATTATGGCCTGCCCTTTACGGCGGCTGTCCGGCATGGCAACGTGTGGGGAACGCAGTTCCATCCGGAAAAGAGCCATCGTTTCGGGATGGCGCTCCTCAAAAACTTCGCGGAGGTGTGCTGAATATGTATCACCGCCCGCGCCTGATCCCCTGCCTGCTGCTGTCGCAGGGTAATCTGGTGAAAACCCGTAAATTCAAAGACCCCGTGTATCTGGGCGACCCCATCAACGCCGTGAAAATCTTCAGTGAGAAATGTGTGGACGAGCTGTGCGTTCAGGACATCGAGGCCAGCAAGAACAACGCCGGGCCGGATTTCGACCTGTTGCAGGAGATTGCCACGGAAGCGTTTATGCCGCTCAGTTACGGCGGCGGCGTCACCAGCGTGGAGCAGATCCGCCGGCTGTTCCATATCGGGTTTGAAAAGGTGATCCTCAACACCGGCTGGCAGAATAACCCGCAACTGTTGCAGGATGCGGCGACGGCTTTCGGCAGCCAGAGCGTGATCGCCTCACTGGATGTGCGGCAGGACCTGCTGCACCGCAACCGTTGCTATACCTGCGACGGCACGCGCCCGGTGGAGGGTTCTCCCGCCGAGCTTGCCCGGAAAGCCGAATCGCTGGGCGCGGGCGAAATCCTGCTCAACAGCATTGACCGGGACAGCGCTATGCAGGGTTATGATCTGAAACTGGTCAGGAGCGTTGCGGACGCGGTTTCCATCCCCGTTATCGCCTGCGGCGGCGCGGGCGGCCCGGCGGATATGGCGGCCGTGCTTTCGCAGGGCGGCGCGCACGCGGCGGCTGCGGGCAGCATGTACGTTTTTTACGGGCCCCGCCGGGCAGTGCTGATCCATGTGCCGGAAGAAAAAGAACTGTACGATTTGGGGGTATACCGCGATGCCTGACATTTGCACGCGCTGCGTGATGGATACCACCGAGCCTTCCCTGACGTTTGACGAGCACGGCGTTTGCAGTTACTGCCATCGCTACGACGAGCAAAAGGCGCTGCGCGGTTATCGCCCCGGCGAAAGCGAACGCGAGCTGGATACGCTGGTGAAGGAGATCAAAGCTGCCGGGCAGGGTAAGGAGTTCGACTGCATCATCGGCATCTCCGGCGGCGTGGACAGCGCCTATCTGGCCTATACCGCGCACAGGCTGGGCCTTCGGATGCTGGCGGTGCATGTGGATACCGGCTGGAACAGCGAAATTGCCGTTCGCAATATCGAACGGCTTTGTAACAAGCTGGGCTTGCAACTGCATACCATCGTGGTGGACTGGCCGACCATGAAGGAGCTGCAGCGCGCCTACCTGTTCTCCGGGCTGGCGAATCTGGACGTGCCGCAGGATCATCTGCTGGTAGCGGCTGTCTACCGTTTTGCGCGCCAGTACGGCGTTCGCTATGTTTTAAACGGCACCAATATCGCCACCGAGGGCGCGTCGTCCCCTTACTCCCAGCAGTTAAGCTGCATGGATTTCTGGCATATCCGCAGCGTATACCGCCGCTGGGGCCGCGGTAAAAGCCTGCGGAAGTACGATCACCTGTCGCTGGTGCAGGCGCGGTGGAAATTCGCGGCCATCGAGCAGGTGAATCTGCTCAACTATGTTCCCTATTCCAAAAAAGCGGCGATCGCGACCCTGTCGGAGGAATTTGGCTGGGAATATTATGGCGGCAAACATTTTGAAAGCCGCTTTACCAAGTGGTTTCAATCGGCTTATCTGCCGCGTAAATTTGGCTACGACAAGCGCCGCTACCATCTTTCCTGCCTGGTCAACAATGGGGAAATGACCCGCGACGAAGCGCTGGCGGAACTGGCTCGGCCCCCCTATCCCGAGGAACAGATGCGCGAGGACGAGGCGTATATTCTTAAAAAGCTGGACATCACCCCCGAACAGTGGGCAAAGGTGATGAGCGAGCCGCCCGTACCCAACGAAGCGTATTTTTCACAGGAGAAAGTCATCCGGCTGGCGGAAAAGCTGCTGGGCAAGCGGCTGACCGCTTCCATCAAGAACGGAAAAAGCAAGTAAGCCCGACCCACAATACCGGAGGCTTTGCGATGGGCATAAAAAACCGTAACACCCGGGTCCGTATCGTTACCGCCGCCTGGAAGCTGTTTTACGAGCAGGGATACGGCGAAACGACCGTGGAGGATATCATTCGCGTAAGCGGCGTATCCAAAGGCACGTTTTACCATTATTTCAACGGTAAAGACGCGCTGCTGAGCACGCTGAGCGATCTTTTTGACGAGAAGTACACCGAGCTTTCCAAGACCCTGCCGCCGGAACAGGGCGCTTTTGATACCCTTATGTATTTAAACCGCGAGCTTTTCGGAATGATTGAGAACAGCGTTTCGCTGGAACTGCTCACCCGCCTCTATTCTACCCAGTTGGTCACAGGCGGAGAAAAGCATCTGCTGGATCATAACCGTGTCTATTATCGCCTGCTTCGGCAAATCGTGATACGGGGGCAGGAGCGCGGAGAACTGCGCAAAACACTGAGCAGCGCCGACATCGTGAAAGCCTACGCGCTTTGTGAGCGCGCCCTGTTATACGACTGGTGCCTGCTGGGGGCGGAGTATTCCCTGACCGCCTATTCCGCGCGGATGATGCCGCTGTTTTTGCGTTACATTCGGGAAGAACAAAAAGAAAACAAAAAAGTCAATTCCTGTTCTAAAGATTCGTACAGTATATAAAGTCCTTCATATCATCATTTCTTCTGATATTTTCAAAATTCGTATAGAATACAGTTCGGACTGTGTATGATATTTCGGTTTTTCCCGGAATATGGTATGGTTATCGTATTGGCTGGCGTTTTCCATGCTCACGCGTTTTGCATCGACGCCCGAACCCTTTTCCGCTATGTTGCCGGAAAAACAATCGGGCCGCGCAAGCACGTAAACATAAAATGCGTCCGCCGCACCAAACCACAGAATGGGAGACGTCGAATATGTCATCAGCGGAAATCGGCATGTCGCTATCGATCCTTCTCTATCTGGCGGGGATGCTCTATATCGGGTTTGAAATGCAAAAGAAGAATAAAACCAGCGATGATTTCTATCTGGGCGGCCGCAAGCTGGGCCCGCTGGTAACGGCCATGAGCGCCGAAGCCTCGGATATGAGCAGCTGGCTGCTGATGGGGCTTCCCGGCGTCGCGTACCTGACCGGCACGGCGGAGGCCACCTGGACGGCTATTGGGCTGGCGATTGGCACCTACCTGAACTGGTTGTTCGTCGCGCGCCGTATCCGCCGGTATACGGTCGTGTGCGGCAATTCCATAACGCTCCCGGATTTCTTCGCCAACCGTTATCGCGCGAAGAACAGGGCGCTGCTCACCATTTCCGCGCTGATTATCGTGATTTTCTTCATTCCCTATACCGCATCCGGTTTCGCGGCCTGCGGCAAGCTGTTCGCCAGCCTCTTCGGGGCGGATTACCTGATCGCCATGCTCATCAGCGCGGCGGTGATCGTGGCCTACACCACGCTTGGCGGCTTTCTGGCGGCCAGCACCACCGACCTTGTGCAATCCATTGTGATGACCATCGCATTGATCGTCGTGTTTATTTTCGGTATCCAGACCGCCGGAGGGGTAGACGCGGTGGTTGCCAACGCACGCGCGCTGACCGGCTACCTGAGCCTCAGTGCCTCCTATAACGTTGCGACCGGCGCAACGGGGACTTACGATTTTCTCACAATCATTTCCACGCTTGCGTGGGGACTGGGGTATTTTGGAATGCCCCACATCCTGCTGCGGTTTATGGCGATTCGGGAAGAGCATAAGCTGGTGCTTTCCCGCCGCATCGCGACCGTATGGGTGGTCATTTCGCTGGCTGTGGCTACGCTGATCGGCGTAATCGGTTACGGTATGACCGGTGCGGGCCGTATCGACCTGTTGGCCGGTTCCGGCAGCGAGACCATCATTATCAAGATCGCTCAACTGTTAAGCCAGTATGGGTTCCTCTTCGCGATGCTGGCGGGCATCGTGCTGGCGGGCATTCTGGCCAGCACCATGTCCACAGCGGATTCGCAGTTGCTAGCTGCCGCGTCGTCCGTATCCCGCAACATTCTGGAAGAAGCCTTTGGCGTGAAACTTTCCGCAAAGGCTGGCATCCGGGTCGCCCGGATCACGGTGCTGGCCATTTCCGTGATCGGCGTACTGATCGCGCTGGATCCGGACAGTTCCGTTTTCCGCATCGTATCCTTCGCCTGGGCAGGGTTTGGCGCAGCGTTTGGCCCGGTGGTTCTGCTGGCACTTTTCTGGCGGCGCAGCAACCAGTGGGGCGCGCTGTGCGGGATGCTGGGCGGCACGGCCATGGTGTTCGTCTGGAAGTTCCTGCTGAAGCCCATGGGCGGCGTCTGGGGTATCTACGAGCTGTTGCCCGCGTTCCTGTTTGCCATTCTGGTGAACGTGATCGTAAGTCTCTGCACCAAAGCGCCCGAACAGGCTGTGCTGGATGATTTCGATCTGGCCGCGTCCCGTAAGGCGCTCGCCGACTGAGCTCCGTCGCTTCGGCAACCTCTTTCAATCTGCAGCAGGGGTTGCGGTAGCCTCCCGTTTCGCCGCCGAGTTTCGGAGTTTGGCGAGAATACGATTTGACTGGGTAATCAAACGCCGTGTCCCTTCCTCTCCGTTCGGCTCTTTGCCGGCGAAGGTTCGGGAACACGGCGTTTCTCTGCGCGGTGGTTCAGTACCGGATATCGAAGTTTTCTCCATGCAGCCCCGGATAAGCCCCGGCTTCGACGTCGGCGGTGCTTTCGGGATGCGCTACCAGCCACTTGTCCTGCGCCCAGAGCAAACGACCGTCGCAAATTTCCGGGCGTTTCTGCGTAAGCGGCAGATTGGTGCCGCGCGGCAGTACGATAATATCGCGGAAACCCGCGTCGCTTGTCTGGCAGGGCGCGTAATGGAGGGTGGTCGCGTACAGTTCCACCGTCGTCCCCTTCGGAACGAAGAAGGCGACGATCTTCCCAGCGGGCAGATCCAGCCCCTCCATAACCTGCTGGGCCGCCAGCAGAACCACCATGTCGCTCACAGCGATATTGTGTTCGCTGGAGCGGTGGTATTCCAGGCAGTTCAGCATCGTGTTATATCCCCAGCAGCATCCCAGCTGACAGCTCCCCTCACCGCGCAGTTCGCGTTTCGCGCGGGTAAAATCCGGCAGCGCTTCCAATTCCGGTAGATCCGTTACATACAGGCATTTCTTCTCCGCAGGCATCGCCGCGGCCTTTTCGCAGGCGGCGATCAGGGCGGACGCGTCGAAATCCACAATCCGGCCGTACCGTTTGAATTCCGGGTCGAGCACCGAGTAAAACGGCAGGTTCGGGTTCTTTGACCGAAGCGTTTCCAATGTGGTCATCATTCGTCTCTCCTCATCTGTTTATCGGCAGTCAGGCAGTGTTTACCGGATCGTGATCGTATGGCGACGGTCGGCGGTTTCGCCCGGCTGCAGCCGGATGAAACCCGGCTTGTGGTCAATCCGCAGGTCCGCGTCCATAAAGTCCGGCGCGTTGCACCACGGTTCGATGCACAGGTAACCCGCGCCAGGCTTCGTCCAGAACATCAGCACATCGTGATCCGGGAAATCCACCCGAATTTCACGGGGGTGTTTGCGACTGCGCAGGGTTACCCCACGGCTTTTCAGGGTGCGGAACACCAGCGCGTCCACAGCAAAATACGCGTATTGCAACGGCAGCACGCGTGTTTTTTCCGCCATCACCACCGGTTCACGCTTGATCAGGTTGCCTTCCAGCACATAATCGTCCAGTTTTTCCTCTTCGTCAAACACGATCTCGTACTCCTCGATCCCCTCGGGCGTCGCGTACGCTTCGTGGGAGCCGACACTGAAATAGAACGTCTGACTGTCCCGGTTGGTCACGGAGTAGGTCACTTCCAGCGCCGAACCCTTCAGCTCAAAGTGTGCGCGCAGGTCGTACTCAAACGGAAAACCCTCGTTTTTCTGGTTCATCAGCAGGGTCACAGCATTCTCCCGCTCGTCTTCCACCTGCCATTCCAGCTTGCGCACAAAACCGTGTTTCAGCATGGGATAGCGCTTACCGTTCAGCTCGTAACAGTCCTCCCGGAAGCCGCCCGCCACGGGGAACAGTAGCGGCGCGCGGCTGGCCCAGTAGGCCGGGTCGCCCTGCCAGAGCCTTTCCACGCCGTTCCGGTCGCGGATGGATTGCAGTTCCGCGCCCCGTGTGGAAAGCACAACCGTAAGCAAGTCGTTATGAATGGTAATCAACCCCATCAGTTAACCCTTCTTTCGCCGGATAGGACCGTTCTGCTTCGCGCCGTACCCGGGTTATTTTCCGTTATCGTTCCCATCGTTTGCCCCAACTGACCGCCATCCGGCAGCGTTTGCGGCGTCGCCGTGATTATATCACAGCATCCCGACACGATAAAGCCTTGTCGAAAAAAACACCGAAAACACGCCTCGTAAACCTTTCCCTGTTTCAGAGCGACGGATGTGCCGGGGCATTTGCGGGTCGCGGCGTTCAAAGCCAGTCCGCTAAACGCTTGTTTCCAACGCGAGGGCGTGGTATTCTTGGGATCGGAACTCATGGGGAGGGAAACCGATGATTTGCAATCTTTGCCCGCGTCGCTGCAACGCCGAACGCACCGAAACAGAAGGCCGGGGATACTGCCATATGGGCACGCTGCCGGTGGTTGCCCGTGCCGCCCGGCATTTCTGGGAAGAGCCGTGCATCAGCGGCACAAACGGAAGCGGAACCGTCTTTTTCTGTGGTTGTCAGCTGGGCTGTGTTTTTTGCCAGAACGCGACCATCAGCGGCGGCATGCGCAGCGGAAAAACCCTGTCTGTCGAATCGCTGGCGGAACTTTTTTTGCGGGTGGAGGCGCTGGGTGTGCATAACCTGAACCTTGTCACTCCAACGCACTTCGCGCCCGCCATTTTTGCGGCGCTCCGGCTGCGCAAGCCCGGCGTGCCCGTGGTGTGGAATTCCAGCGGATACGAAAGCCCGGAGATGATTGAGGCGGCGCGTGGACTGGTGGATGTGTTTTTACCGGATTTTAAATATGCCAAGGCTTCCACGGGCCGGGAGCTTGCCCATGCGCCGGATTACTTTTCCGTGGCGCTTTCCGCCATCCGCGCTATGTGCGCGCAGACCGGCGCGCCCGTTTACGACGCCGACGGAATGTTGATCCGGGGCACGCTGGTGCGTCATCTGGCGCTTCCCCTGCGTGTGGATGAGACGATCGCCATCCTTGATACCGTCGCAAACGAACTGCCTGCGGGTACGCCCGTAAGCCTGATGCGTCAGTATACCCCTATGAACGGTGTCGCCGCCAAGGGACTGGACCGTCGTCTGACCGCACGGGAATACGCCCGCGCGCGCGATCACTTTTTTGATCTGGGTTTGCCCGGGTATCTGCAGGAAAAAGAAGCGGCACAAAGCAGCTTTACCCCCGCCTTTATGGATGAGGAAAGCACGCTGCTTTTTAAGGATTTACCATGATCCCTATTCGAGGGTGATCGTCTCGCCGGGCTTTACGATCAGCCGCGTATCCACGTCAAACTTTTCCGCGATCTTTTCGTTAAACAGTTTACCCACCTGCGTATGGTAGGGGATGCTGTGTTTCGCGCCCACCAGTTTGGCGCACGCCGCGGCTTCCTTCGCGTCCATGTTGTACTTGCCGTCGCAGCAGAAGAACGCATAATCCAGATTGCGCGCTGCCAGCTCCGCCATCTGGTCAGTTTGGGAGGTATCGCCGCTGATATAGACGGTTTTTCCGTTACTGAATGTGAGAATATACCCGACGCAAACTTTGATATCGTGATTTGGGTTGTTTCCCGCCTGCACCGCCTCAATCTTTACGTATCCAAGGTCAAACGTCTGGTAAACGCCGTCCGCCAGCGCCTCCTTGTTGGTGATGGTCTGGCAGTCGTCGTTTTTCTTGCGGATCAGGCTCACTTTATCATGATCCTGATGCATGTGCGTAATCAGGATCAGGTCGGCGGGTACATCGTAACCGTCGCCGGCATATGGGTCCACATAGATCGTTTTTCCTTCCACAGTGGTGATGCGCAGGCTGGCGTGGCCCTGATACAACAGGGTCGCCGCACCCGGCGTTTCCGTGGCGCTTTCCGCACCCGCGCCGACGCAGGAAAATAAAAGAATCATCGACAGGATCATCAGCAGTAAACGTTTCATCAGCAAACCTCCTTCACGGGGATGAACCCCGTGTTATTTCCCCACACAGAACGTAGAGAAAATCTCATCCAGCAGCCGGTCGTCCACGCTTTCGCCGGTGATACGGCCCAGCGTCCACAGCGCCTCGCGCAGGTCTATAGCCGCCACATCCAGCGGCGTGCCGTTTTGCAGCGCGTTCGCCGCCTGCGTCAGCCTGTCCGCAGCCTGCCGCGCCGCCGCCATATGCCGTTCGTGCGTCAGCATTCCCTCGCCGGGCAGCTTCGCCTGTTCGGCCAGATAGGCACGCAGGCTGTCCAAGCCCTGTCCTGTTTTCGCGGAAAGCGTCAGGATGGGGGCATGCTCCGTCTCCCTCGCTACCTCCACCGCTGTTACGGCGGGAGGCGTATCTTCCTTGTTCAGCAGCACCGCGCAGGGGCAATCCGTTTTCAGCCGGAGCAGTTCCCGTTCTTCCGCGTCCAGCGGTTTGGAGGCGTCTATTAAAAGCAAAGCAACGTCCGCACGCGCTACCGCCGCGCGCGCGCGTTCCACGCCGATCCGTTCTACCGTGTCACCGCTTTTGCGCAGGCCTGCCGTATCCATCAGCAGAACATTCAACCCGTTCAGGGAAAAACTGCCCTCCAGCACATCCCGCGTAGTGCCTGGAATATCGGTTACAATGGCGCGCTCTTCTCCCAACAGCGCGTTAAACAGCGTGCTTTTCCCCGCGTTGGGGCGGCCGCAAAGCGCTACACGCAAACCGTTTCGCAGGATGCGCGCGCCGCGCTCGTCCACCGCTGCGTTCAGATCGGCTGCCAGCTCCACAAGCCCTGCCTGCAGATCCCCAACCGCTTCGGTTTCGTCAATCTCATCCGGATAATCCAGGCAGGCTTCCACCCCCGCGATCAGGCGGGTCAGCTTTTCCTGCGCCTGTTTCACAAATCGCCCGGCTCCGCCGTTCAGCAACGCTTCCTCGCTTTTCAGCGCCGCGGCGGAACGCGCGCCGATTACGCCCATCACGGCCTCGGCCTGTGACAGATCAATGCGCCCGTTCAGGAACGCCCGCCGGGTAAACTCCCCCGCCTCCGCGGGACGCGCACCCAACGCGATCAGCAGCCGCATCACCGTCGTCGCCGCCGCGTCGCCGCCGTGTACGTGCAGCTCGCAAACGTCCTCCCGGGTATAGGTGTTGGGCGCGCGCATCAGAACGCCCATCGCCTCGTCCACCGGCGCGCCCGTCGTATCCGTCACATGGCCGTACATCAGCCGGTGATCGTCGTAGGGAGGCTTCTGTTTCGCCGCGCGGAAAACGCGTTCCAGCAGAGCCCCGGCATTTTCGCCGCTGACGCGCACGATGGCTACGCCGCCTTCTCCCGGTGCCGTTGCAATGCCAACGATCGTATCCCGCATGGCAAAACCTCCCCAAAAAAAGCTTTCTGTGCTATTATAGCACAGAGGAATTTGGATGGAAAAGGAGGGGTCGCCCTTGCCCGAAATCTGCGTTTGGATGGGCTGCGCGCACCGGCTGCTGACGCCGGTAGCGGCGGAGATCGGCCGCCTGCACGCGCAGGGTGAACCCTGTCTGCTGCTGGTGCCGGAACAGTTTACACTGCAGGCGGAACGGGAATTGCTCACCCGACTGAACCTTCCGGGGTTTTTCACCATCGACGTACTCTCCCCTTCCCGGCTTTCCCAGCGGGTGCTTGCCGCCGTGGGTGCGGATGAACGCGCCCCGCTTTCCTCCGCCGGGCGGCGCATGGCCGTAAGCGCGGCGCTGGAAAAGTGCGAAAAGCAGTTGAGTTATTACCAGTCCTCAGCCCACAGGCGAGGTTTTACCGAAAAATTATCCTCCCTGATCGCGGATATGAAGCGCGGCGGGCTGGCCCCGGACACGCTGGCCGAATATGCGCAAGCCCTGCCGGAGGGCATGCGCCGCGCCAAGACGGAGGACCTCGCCGCTGTTTATGCCGCTTACGAAGCGCTGCTTTCCGGGCGCTTTGGAGACAGCGAAGATCAACTGCGGTATATTGCTTCCCGGCTTGAGGAAAGCGGACTGATGGCCGGTCAGTACGTTTTCGTATATGGGTTTGACGCGCTTCCGGAACCATTGATTACATTGCTGGTCTCCATGGGGCCCCTTTGTGCCAGCCTGACCGTAGCCCTGACCGCACGACCGGAAACCGCGCCGGACGGCGACTTGTACCGCCCTGTGCGCCAGAGTGTCGAACGGTTCGGCGCAATCCTGCGGGAACGCGGCTTGTCCCTGAAGACAACCTATTTACCGGATGAACCGTTACCCTCCGCGCCTGCCATCCGCCATCTGGATAAAGCGTTATTCGCCTATCCCGAAACCCGTTTTTCCGGAGAACAGAACGCTGTTTATCTTTCCCAGCACATGAGCCCGTACGAGGAAGCCGCAGACGCCGCGCGGCGGATCATGGCGCTTTGTGCGGACGGGACGGATATCGAGCGTATCGTACTGCTGTACCCGGATCAGAACGGTTATGCCTTCGCCGTCGCCGCTGCGCTTACGGACAGCGGTCTGCCGTTTTACACGGACGAGAAGCTGCCCGCCTCCTCCCACGCGCTGGCGCGCTTTCTGCTGGCGGCCCTGCGCGCCATGGCCAGCGGATACGAACGCGCGGACGTCATCGATGTGATGAAATCCGGTTATTCTTCGCTCTCCTATTCGGAAGCCTGCGAGTTGGAAAATTACGCGCGCGAGTATGGCATTAACCGCAAACTGTGGCTCGCTCCGTTTGCGCGCGGAAAAGCGGAACAAATGGATCGGTGTGAGCCATTGCGCGTTCGCCTGATGGAACCGCTGACCCGGGCGCGCGGCGCGATCGTTGCGGCGCGGGACGCGAAAGCGTCGCTGGCCGCCGTGATGCGACTGCTGACCGACGTACGCGCCTACGACACCCTCAAGGAAGAAGAAAAGGCGTTACTGGCCGAGGGGATGGCGGTTCGAGCCGGGCAGAACAGCCAGATGTGGAAAACGCTTCTGGAGCTGTTTGATCAGCTCTATCAGCTTTCGGATGGCGCACGCATCCCGCTCAGCCATATTGCCGAACGGTTTGACTGCGGTTTTACCGCCGTGTCGCTGGGTGCGCTGCCGCCAGCAAGCCAGATGCTGCACGCAGGGTTGCTGGGCCATTCCCTGTCCGGCGACATGGATGCTGTCTTTCTGCTGGGCCTCAACGACGGCGTGCTGAGCCGGGAAGCCGACAGCCTGCTGACCGAAACCGAGCGCGCCGAAGCGCAATCCGCAACCGGGGCTTATCTGGGTATGACAGACGATAGCCGCTCCCTTTTCGCGCGGATGGACGTAAAGGCAGCAATGACGCTTCCGACAAAATATCTGTTCTTAAGTTACGCTAAGACCGACCCTTCCGGCAAAGCGCTTCGTCCGCTGGATTTACTGGCCACGCTGCAAAACCGCCTGTTTAACGGGCTTCCAGAACCACCCGCGCCCCGGGATGGGTTGCCTGTATCCGCTGCGCAGGCTCTATCCGAATTAAGCGGTATCCTGCGCGATTATGCAGACGGCCTTACGGATACCCTGCCCCCGCTGTGGAGCGATCGTCTGGCCCGTCTGCTGGCCGCACCCGCCACCTCGCAGGCGGCTTCGCGGCTGCTGCGCGCGGCGAATTACCGCGTGTGCGGCGAACCGTTGGAACCCGAACAGGCACGCAGCCTGTTTAACGAGCGTACCCTTTCTGTCAGTCGTCTGGAGGAGTTTGCCGCTTGTCCGTTCAAGCATTTTGTGGAATATGGCCTGCGCCCCGACATCCTGAAGGAATGGGGTGTGGAGCCGGTCGATCTGGGCGTGTTCTTTCATCGCAGCCTACAAAATTTCGCCGGGCTGGCGAAGGAACGCCCCGAATATCCGCAGGTATCGGACGAAGAAGCCGACGCGATGGCGGATGAAGCCGTCGCCCCGCTGATGGACAGCCTGCTTCGCGGCCCGATGGGCGATACGCCGCGCACGCTGGCCGGTTTTGATCGCGCACGGCAGATCATCCGCCGCGCCTGCCGGACCGTAACGCATCACCTCGCCGGCGGAGATTTTCAGCTGGTTCGCGCCGAAGCGCATTTCGGCGATCCGGAACCGGACAGTCTGCCGCCGGTAACGCTGCATTTGAAGGATGGCACCGAAGTAACCCTGCACGGGAAAATCGACCGGATCGATAGCTGCACTATCGACGGTGAACATTACCTGCGTGTGGTGGATTATAAAAGCAGCCAGACTACGCTGGAACCCGCCAAAACATGGTGGGGGCTGCAACTGCAGCTGCTGATTTATCTGGATGCCGCCCTTGGGGCCCGGGAGGACGCCAAGCCCGCCGGCGCGTTCTATTTTCACGTGGCCGATCCGCTGGCCCGTTTAGCCAGTGACGAGCGCGAACCGGCGGAAGCGGAAATTGCGAAACAATTGCAGATGAAAGGCGTCGCTCTGGCCGACGAGGCTGTGCTGCAAGCGATGGATCACGGCGACAGCCCCGCGTCCGTCTCCTCCGCGCTCACCCGTGGCGGCGGCATCCGTAAAAACGCGAAAGTGCTGGATATGCAGCAGATGCAGGCATTGCTTCGCCATACCCGTCTGCAGGCGGCGCAGCTGGCGGACGCGCTTTACGCGGGAGATACCTCCATCCGCCCTGTAAAAACGGGTACGACGCAGAGCTGCCAGAACTGCGGCTATTGCCTGCTCTGCGGTTTCGACGATACGGCGCGCGGCGCGGCGGCCTGGGAGTTACCGGAAATGCAGATGGAAGAGCTGACCCATCGCCTGATCACCGGGGGGCCGATCGAAGCATCCGCCACGGGAAATGAACCGAAAGCTGTGGGATAAGTAGCATCTTGCGGATGCGTTAACGCCTGCTTTACCGGGTTTTTACAATCGCTTTCAACCATCAAAGCCCGCCGCCGCAACGCCTTCATCCACCAACCCCTTTGCTTCCGGCACTTTTCGCCGGATTCACCTTGCGCTTCGTACCATGTTCATGTATAATGAAATTGAGGAACGGCCGGGGCGAGTCCTGCGGCCGCCACACGAGAAATTCATAATACACAGTTTAAGGGGGCGTTACCAATGATTCAGGTGATCGCCGGTAAAAAAGGCTCCGGAAAAACGAAACGGCTCATTGATCTGGCCAATAAGTCCGCACAGGAAAGCAAGCACGACATCGTCTTTATCGACGATGATAACCGTTACATGTTCGATCTTCGTCACGAGGTTCGTTTCATCAACGCGGGCGAGTACAATCTGGACAACGACCAGATGTTCATGGGTTTCCTTGCGGGCGCGGTCGCACAGAACTTCGATGTTGGGCAAATTTGCATCGACGGTTTCAAGAAGTTCGTGAAGTGCGAACTGGACACCACGGCCTGGCTGTTTGAACGCCTGGAAGCCCTCAGTGAGAAACACAGCGTCGACTTTGTGCTTTGCGTCAGCGAAGAACCCGATCTGCTTCCCGATTTTATTAAACCCTATGTAATTTAAACCTTCGGCAGGGCAGGCAAGCGCGGACCGTTGACAAACCTGTTTTCGGCCGAAAGAGCAGTTTGCTCAAAAAGGTTCAGATGCTAGGAAGCAAGGGTGGCAAGGGGTTGAGCTTACCGTTTGTAAGTGATGCCCCTTGCCATCCCGCAGCTGACAACGCAGATGGGCCTTTTTCTACAAACTGAAGCGGAAGCTTTCGGGCTTCCGCTTGTTGGCAAATATCCGTTCCATCCGGTTTGGATTGATCCAAGGGAGTTGAGGCTATGTCTTTTTATTCCACGCGCGGCGGCGCATGCGTTACCGCCTCCCAGGCGGTACTGTGGGGGCTGGCGGCGGACGGGGGTCTGTACGTGCCCTCCATGTTCCCCCAGTTTTCGGAGGAGAAAATTTCATCGTTCTGCCAGATGAGCTATCAGCAGATCGCACAGCGTGTTCTGCGCGGTTTTCTGGAGGATTACTCCATCAGTGAAATCGAGGAATCCGTGAACGCCGCTTATACCTCGCCCGCGTTTGACGATCCGGCGATCGCGCCGGTACGCCGTCTGGATGGCAACGTATATGTTCTGGAACTGTTTCACGGTCCAACGCTGGCGTTTAAGGACATCGCGCTGAAACTGCTGCCGTATCTGGTGCGTCTGGCCGCGCAGAAAAACGAGGAGAAGCGGGAGATCAGCATTCTGGTCGCCACCAGCGGAGACACCGGCAAGGCTGCGCTGGAAGGTTTCAAAGATGTTCCCGGCACCAGCTGCACCGTATTTTATCCCGCCCATGGCGTAAGCGCTCTGCAACAACTGCAGATGACCACCACCACCGGGGCCAATACCCATGTGATCGGCGTAAACGGCAATTTTGACGACGCGCAGACAGGTGTGAAACGGTTGTTCTCCTCCTCCGAATTTCACGAAAAAATGAACGCGGCGGGCAGGCTGCCTTCTTCCGCCAATTCCATCAATTTCGGGCGGCTCGCACCACAGGTTGCCTACTATTTCAGCACCTATGCGGCACTGGTGAACAACGGTGCGGTCCGGTTGGGCCAACCGCTCAATTTCGTGGTACCCACTGGTAATTTCGGCGATATTCTGGCGGGGTATTACGCCAAGCGTATGGGGCTGCCCATCGGTCGGCTGATCTGCGCCAGCAACCGTAACAATGTTCTGTCCGATTTCTTTACCGACGGAATTTACTATACACACCGCACCTTCTTCCAAACCATGTCTCCCAGCATGGACATCCTGATTTCTTCCAATCTGGAACGCCTGCTGTATGAATGCGCGGACCGGGATGGCCGGATCGTAAAATCATGGATGGAGCTTCTGGCGGATTGCGGCAGTTTCTCCATCGGCGCTCAACGGCTGGCCGAGTTGCAGAAAACCTTCTCCGCAGGCTTTGCGGACGATGTGATGACCGCCGGAGAAATTCGCCGCGTATTCGAGCGTACCGGTTACCTGATGGACCCGCACACCGCGGTCGCCAGCTACGTGCTGAATGAATACCGGGAGAAGAGCGAAGACCGTTCCCCCACGGTTATCGTTTCCACCGCCAGCCCTTACAAATTTTCGGAGGATGTGCTTGCCTCCCTGTGCGGCAAAGAGGCGACGGCCGGTCTGGATGCGTTTGCCTGTGCGGAGGAACTGCAAGCCAAAACCGGTGTACCGGTACCGCGGCAGATTGCGGAGCTTCGAACCCTGCCCGTCCTGCATCGTTCTGTTTGCGAGAAAAACGGGATGGAAGCAGCGTTGTTTTCAGAGTTGAAATAGTCGTTTTATTCTGTTCAGCTCATCATCTTCATTTTCATGATCGGCTCGCGTCAAACGGGTTGACCGTTGACAAGCCTTTTACACGCAAGCGGGGCGGGGACGTATGCAAATATGCGTCCCCGCCCCGCCGTTGCATACCCGAACGGTTTTAAAATCTTTACGATTTCCGTTTCACCCTCTTCCAAACGCGGGTAGTGTAATGAACGAAGCAAAACGCTCCACTGAGATGATTGAAGGAGGATATTCAGTATGAAATGGGTATGTTCTGTTTGCGGTTATGTGTATGAAGGTGCCGAACCCCCGGAAAAGTGCCCCGTTTGCGGCGCCCCCAAAGCGAAATTCGTAAAAATGACTGAAGAGCGCGTTTATGCCGATGAGCATCGTGTTGGCGTCGCGAGGGGTTTGGATCAGCGTATTGTGGACGGTCTGCGGATGAACTTTACCGGCGAGTGCAGCGAAGTGGGCATGTATCTGGCCATGGCACGGCAGGCGGACCGGGAAGGGTATCCCGAAGTGGCCGAAGCCTTTAAACGTTACGCATACGAAGAAGCCGACCATGCGTCCCGTTTTGCCGAAATGCTGGGCGAAGTGCTGACCGACAGCACTAAAAAGAACCTTGAAATGCGCGTTGAAGCGGAATGGGGCGCCACCGCAGGCAAGAAAGAACTGGCGACACTGGCCAAAGAGCTGGGCTACGACGCGGTACACGACACCGTGCATGAAATGTGCAAGGACGAGGCCCGCCACGGCAAGGGGTACGCGGGGCTGCTCAAACGGTATTTCAACAAGTAAATCCTCTCAGGCATCCAACGGGGCACGTCAGATGGCGTGTCCCGTTTTCCGTTCCTTCGTTTGCCAAACAACGGTTTTCGCGTTACAATAATGGTAACCATGTTGTCCCGCCCGCTTTTCACGGAGGTGAAACCGCATGCAGGAACGCCCCATCGTCGCCATTATGTATGATTTTGATAAAACCCTCTCCCCACGGGATATGCAGGAGTATGCCTTTATTCCGGGCGTGGGCATGGAGCCGGACGCCTTCTGGGCGGAATGCCGGAAGATGATGCAGGAAAACTGCATGGATCAGATTCTTGCCTATATGTATGTGATGCTGCAAAAAGCGCGCGGAAAAATGCCCCTCACCCGCGAAGCGTTCCATACGCTTGGGCGCAGCGTGCAGCTTTTTCCAGGTGTCGATACCTGGTTCGACCGGGTCAACCGTTACGCCGATCGGTTGGGTTTAACGACCGAGCACTACATTATCTCCTCCGGGTTAAAAGAAATTATCGAAGGCACTGCCATCGCGGATTGTTTTAAGCGGATTTACGCCGCGGAATTTCTGTACGACGGAACCGGCGCGCCCGTATGGCCCGCCATGGCAGTCAACTACACCAGTAAAACACAGTTCCTCTACCGTATCAACAAAGGGGTTCTGGGCGTCACGCAGAACGAGGAGCTCAATCGCCATACGCCTCATAACACGCGCCGCGTTCCCTTTACCAATATGATGTATCTGGGCGACGGTCTGACCGACGTGCCCTGCATGAAGCTGACCAAGTCCAAGGGCGGGCACTCCATCGCGGTTTATCAGGGGA
>DAOPZG010000015.1:0-30903 GCA_035353235.1 Candidatus Limiplasma sp. | reverse complement strand
TTGCGGCTGCGAAGATCGTACTGGACGCCGCGGTTGCCGCCGGCGCGCCGGAAGGGATTATCAGCTGGATCGACGTACCCAGCCTGGAAATGACCAACCTGTTGATGAAGGAATGCGACTGCATCCTTGCCACCGGCGGCCCCGGCATGGTGCGTTCGGCCTATTCCAGCGGCAAACCGGCGCTGGGCGTAGGCCCTGGCAACGTACCCGCGATTATCGACGACAGCGCGGACATCCTGCTGGCTGTTAACTCCGTGATCCATTCCAAGACTTTTGATAACGGTATGATCTGCGCCTCCGAGCAGAGCGTGATCGTGCTGGACAGTATTTATGCCAAGGTGAAAAAGGAGTTTGCGGCCCGCGGCTGCTATTTCCTTAAAGGCGACGAGCTGGACAAGGTGCGCAAGACCATTCTGGTCAACGGCGCGCTGAACGCCAAGATCGTCGGGCAGCCTGCCGCGAAGATTGCCGAGATGGCGGGCGTGCCGGTACCTGAAACCACCAAGGTACTCATCGGCGAGGTAGAAAGCGTGGAGATGAGCGAAGAATTCGCCCATGAAAAGCTTTCGCCCGTGCTGGCTATGTACAAAGCGAAGGATTTTGACGATGCGATGGCCAAGGCGGAACGCCTGATTGAAGACGGCGGTCACGGCCATACCGCCAGCGTTTACCTGAACCCCCACACGCAGAATGATAAGCTCGCCCGCTTTGCCGAGCGGATGGAGACCTGCCGCATCATCGTGAATACGCCTTCTTCACAGGGCGGCATCGGCGACCTGTACAACTTCAAGCTCATTCCCTCCCTCACGCTGGGCTGCGGCTCCTGGGGTGGCAACTCCGTAAGTGAAAACGTTGGGGTCAAACAGCTGCTCAACATCAAGACTGTCGCCGAGAGGAGAGAGAATATGCTCTGGTTCCGCGCGCCGCAAAAGGTGTATATCAAAAAGGGCTGCCTGCCCGTGGCCCTGCGGGAACTGAAGGACGTGATGGACAAGAAGAAAGTCTTTATCGTCACCGACTCCTTCCTGTACAAGAACGGCTATACCAAGGCGGTTACCGATCGTCTGGACGAGATGGGGATTCAGCATACCTGCTTCTTTGACGTCGCACCTGACCCCACGCTGGCCTGTGCTCGCGCCGGCGTGAAGGCGATGAACGACTTCCAGCCGGACTGCATCATCGCCATCGGTGGCGGCAGCGCCATGGATGCCGGTAAGATCATGTGGGTTCTCTACGAGCATCCCGAAGCGGATTTCATGGATATGGCCATGCGCTTCAGCGATATCCGCAAACGTATTTATACCTTCCCCAAGATGGGCCAGAAAGCCTACTTTATCGCCGTGCCCACCACCGCCGGCACCGGCAGTGAGGTGACTCCGTTCACCATTATCACCGATGAGACCAGCAGCGTGAAATACGCGCTGGCGGATTACGAACTGCTGCCCAATATGGCGATCGTGGACGCGGATATGATGATGAACGCCCCCAAGGGCCTCACCTCCGCCAGCGGCATCGACGCCGTAACCCATTGCCTGGAAGCCATCGCCAGCATGATGGCCACCGATTACACCGACGGCCTCGCGCTGCAGGCGCTCAAGATGATCTTTGAATATCTGCCCCGTGCCTACGACGACGGCCCCAACGACGTAATCGCCCGCGAAAAGATGGCCAACGCAGCTACCATCGCCGGTATGGCTTTCGCCAACGCTTTCCTGGGGGTTTGCCACAGCATGGCGCACAAGCTGGGCGCGTTCCACCACATTCCCCATGGTATCGCCAACGCCCTCTTAATTGACGAAGTGCTGCGCTATAACGCCGCCGAAGTCCCCGCCAAGATGGGTACCTTCCCGCAGTACGATCACCCGCATACGCTGGCTCGTTACGCCATGGTAGCCGACGAACTGAAGCTGGGTGGCAAGACCGACGAAGAGAAGCTGGAGCGCCTGATCGCCGCGATTGACGAGCTGAAAGCCAAGATCGGCATTAAAAAGACCATCCGAGAGTATGGCATCGACGAGCAGGATTTCCTCAACCGCCTCGACGCGATGACCGAGCTGGCCTTCGACGACCAGTGCACCGGCGCCAACCCGCGCTATCCGCTGATGAAGGAAATCAAGCAAATGTACCTGAACGCCTATTATGGCGAACAAAAATAAACATCGGGAGGGATTGCGATGAAGCTGGAAAAGGTGATCGCGGTCAGAACCAATAAAACCGTTTACCGCGACGAAAACCTTGCCATCAAGGTTTTCGATAACGATTACAGCAAAGCGGACGTCCTTAACGAAGCGCTGAACCAGGCGCGCGCGGAGCTGACGGGGTTGAATGTACCCACCCTGCAGGAAGTCACCAAGGTGGACGGCAAGTGGGCGATCGTAAGCGATTTTATCGCCGGAAAAACGCTTGCGCAGCTGATGGAAGAACATCCTGAGAAGAAATCGGAGTATATGGAACTGTTCGTGGGCCTGCAACTGCAGGTTCACGCGCAGACCTCCCCGCTGATGACGCTTCTTCGGGATAAAATGAACCGTAAAATCAGCCAGAGCGGGCTGGACGCCACCACCCGCTACGAGCTGCATGCCCGTCTGGAAGGGATGCCCAAGCACAACAAACTGTGCCACGGCGATTTTAACCCGAAGAACATCATACTCCGTGACGACGGCACCGCGTTTATCCTGGACTGGGCGCACGCCACGCAGGGCAACGCTTCCGCCGACGCGGCCCGCACCTACCTGCTTTTCTGGCTGGACGGGGACATGAACGGAGCCGAAGAATACCTGACCCTGTTCTGCAAGAAGAGCGACACGGCCAAGCAATATGTGCAGAAATGGATTCCCATCGTAGCGGCCAGCCAGATTGTAAAGGGCAAGCCGGAAGAACGGGAGTTCCTTCTCCGCTGGGCCAACGTGATGGACTACGAATAAACACCGTCCGGGATGCGATCAGGAGGCCTGAGCCGTCGTCTGCTCCCCCGTACGCCGATATGAACCGCAGCCAAGCGCGCAGGCACGGAGTTGGCACCCGCGTGCCTATACGCCGGGCTGCGGCTCATACCGGCGTACCCGGAGCCGGCGGCGGCGCAGGCGGATGATTCGCACTCCCGAACCGTGGAAATAAGGAGCGAAACGGTTATGGTAAAGGTAACCATCTGTATCGGAAGCAGCTGCCACCTGAAGGGTTCCCGTCAGGTCGTGGAGGAGCTGCAACGTCTGGTCGCCGATCATCAACTGAAGGACAAGGTAGAGCTTGCGGGCCAGTTTTGCATGGGCAACTGCCAGAACGGCGTCTGCGTTACGGTAGACGGCGAACAGTTCTCGCTGAAGCCCGAAAGCACGAAGCAGTTCTTCGAAGAACAGATCGTGCCCCGAATCATTTCAACGCCTCTCGCACATACGCCGGCAGGGACGGAATGTTCCGTTCCACGCCCTCTTCTCGTGGTACCCGGTAAAGGAGTGTGAACCATTATGCCGGACGATATTCTGAGCCTGAAGGAAAACGACTGCAAGGATTGTTATAAGTGCATCCGCACCTGTTCTGTGAAGGCGATCAGCTTTGCGAATAATCAGGCGCAGATTCTGCCGGACGAATGCATCCTGTGCGGCAGCTGTTTTGTCGTTTGCCCTCAGAAAGCAAAGCAGATCCGCAATGATACTCAGCGTGTCAAAAACGCAATCGCCGCCGGAAAAAAAGTGGTTTGCAGCCTTGCGCCCTCCTTTATCGCGGACTTTCACACGCACGACATTTCCGGGATGGAAATCGCGCTGAAAGCGCTGGGTTTTCGTTCCGTACAGGAAACCGCGATCGGCGCGCAGCTGGTGAGCGACGAATACGCGCGCATCCTGCGGGAAAACAAACAAAGCGTGTTGATCTCCAGCTGCTGCCCTTCCATCAATCTGTTAATCGAGAAGTATTACCCCACCATGCTCCCCTATCTGGCGAAAGTGCTTACCCCTGCGCAGGCGCACTGCCGGTTGTTGAAGCAGGCGGACCCGGACTGTTATACGGTGTTCATCGGCCCCTGCATCGCCAAGAAACAGGAAGCGGACGACAGCCCCTATATCGACGCGACCCTCACCTACGATGAGCTGCGCGAATGGATGGCGGAAAAGCATCTGGAAATCCCCGACGTGATGCCGGAGGAAACCGACGGGAAACGCTCGCGGCTTTATCCCTCAACAGGTGGTATTTTGCGCGCTACGGAACCGGTTCCCGGTTATCGGTGCGTCGCTATTGATGGCGTTGATAACTGCCGTATGGCCTTCAGCGAGCTGGAACGCGGCAATATCGACCATGTGTTTATCGAAATGAGCGCCTGTGAGGGCAGCTGTATCAACGGCCCCTGTATCCGGGAGCACCGCGAACGCCGCGTGAAAGGCACGCTTCGGGTGGATGCTTTCGCGGGCGACGGTCGTTTTGAGGTGACCGACGCACCGCAGAATCTGTCTCGGGCCTTTGTCTTCAAGGGAGGCAGAACGATTACCTTCGGAAATGACGCCATCAACGCCATGCTTACGAAAATGGGAAAGACCAGCCCGGAAAAGGAACTGAACTGCGGTTCCTGCGGCTACCCCACCTGCCGGGAAAAGGCGGTCGCGATTCTGGAGGGGAAAGCGGAGCTGGAAATGTGTCTGCCTTTCCTGAAGGAGAAAGCGGAAAGCTTCAGCGACACCATCATCAACAACACCCCCAACGCGATTTTTGTACTGAATGAGGATCTGGAAGTGCAGCAGATTAACCGCGCAGCGGTAAAGCTGTTCCGCCTGACCGACGCCAACGATATTCTGCACGAGAACGTGATCCGCATCCTGAATCCCGAACCTTATCACGACGTCGTCGTTTCCGCGCGCAACAGTATCGGTAACTGCCGTTACCTGGCCGAGTATCAGCTTTATGTGGAAGAAACCATCCTGTATGATCGCCAGTACCACGTAGTGGTCGCCATCCTTCGCGACGTAACCGAACGCGAAACCATGCGCAGCAAGGACGATACGCTGCGCCGCCAGACGGTGGAAACCGCCGATCGCGTGATCGACAAGCAAATGCGCGTTGTACAGGAGATCGCTTCGCTGCTGGGCGAAACCACCGCCGAAACGAAGCTTGCGCTGTCCAACCTGAAGGATGCGATGAACCGTGAATGATCTTTGGACTGAAACGGGCTTCGTAAGCCTGAACAAGCAGGGGGAAACCCTCTGCGGCGACCGCGTGGAAATCGCGGGCGGCGGAGAGGACGACGTGACGCTGGTTCTTGCGGACGGGCTGGGCAGCGGTGTGAAAGCCAGCATTCTGGCTACGCTGACCAGCAAAATCGTATGCACGCTGATCAACGGCAATATGCCCATTGAGGAATGCGTTTCCACCATCGCCAATACACTTCCGGTATGCAGCGTCCGTCAGGTTGCATACTCCACCTTCACCATCCTGCGCATCACGGAAAACCGGCAGGCGCAAATTATCCAGTTTGACAATCCGGCGACCATCGTGCTTCGGGACGGAGAAGTTTTCGATTACCCCGTCAGCACCCGCGTGATCGCCGGAAAGACCATCTGGGAAAGCAGTTTTCCCGTACAGTGCGGCGATATGTTCATCGCTATGAGCGACGGCGCGGAATTTGCGGGGGTCGGCAAGGCATTCAACTTCGGTTGGACGCGGGACAGTATCGCCCGGTTCGCCAGCGCAAATTATCTGCCGGAAAACTCGGCAAAAAGCACCGCCGGACTGATTGCGGATGAGTGCAGCCGCCTCTATCAGGGAAAACCCGGTGATGACGCCACCATTGCAGTTTTGCGGGTGCGCAGGCGACACCCGGTCAATCTGGTTGTCGGGCCGCCTGCATCCAAGGATCAGGACATGAAGATGATGAACCTGTTCTTCGCCAAAGAAGGGGCCAAGATCGTCTGCGGCGGCACTACCAGCCGACTGGCGGCGGATTACCTGCGCAAGCCGCTGGTTCCTTCGCTGGATTATCCAGACCCTGACGTGCCACCGGTGAGCGAAATTGAAGGGGTCGATCTGGTGACCGAAGGCGTGGTTACGCTTTCCAAGGTGCTTTGCTACGCGAAGGATTTTTTACAAAGCGCACGTCTGGCCCCCGTGTGGGCTGTCGGCCGGGACGGCGCCAGTTGCATCGCACGGGAATTGTTTGAAAATGCTACCGATATCAACTTTTTTGTCGGTCAGGCAATCAACCCCGCACACCAGAACCCCGACCTGCCCATCACTTTCGGCATCAAACAACAGTTGATACAGAACCTTGCCGAACAATTGGAAAAGATGGGCAAGCACATCCGCCTTTCCTACTTTTAGGAGGTAACCATGCGTTTATTCGATACGGACGTCCAGAAACTGAAATACGAGGTGCTTCGCGAAGTCGCCCGGCATGCCTACGATAACAGGCTTGCGGACAGCTATCTGGATATCCCCAAACAGCTTGCCCCGGGCCCCAAGCCGACCATGCGCTGCTGTATTTACAAGGAACGGGCCATTCTGGCCGAGCGGGTCAAACTGGCCATGGGCGGGAACAAAGAAAACCCGAACATCGTGGAAGTGATCGGGATTGCCTGCGACGAGTGCCCCATCAGCGGCTATCAGGTCGGGCCGGATTGCCGCGGTTGTATCGCGCACCGCTGCATGGCCGCCTGCCCGAAGGATGCGATCTCGCTGGATGAAAACCGGCGCGCTCACATTGATCCCGCAAAGTGCATCGGCTGCGGCAAATGCGCCGCCGCCTGCCCCTATACCGCCATCAGCAACCATAAACGCCCCTGTGAAAACGCCTGCAAGGTCAAAGCGATCCATATGGGCGAGGATCAGTGCGCAACCATCGAGCAGGAAAAGTGTATTGGCTGCGGCGCGTGCGTATATCAATGCCCGTTCGGCGCGATTCAGGATAAATCCTATTTACTGGACGCGATCAACCTTCTGCGTGACAGTGAAGATAACCGCAAATACAAGGTCTACGCCATTGTCGCCCCCTCCATCAGCAGTCAGTTCGGCTATGCGAAACTGGGACAGGTCATCACAGCGCTTAAAAAGCTCGGTTTCTTCAGCGTTGTGGAAGTAGCGCTCGGCGCAGACATGGTCGCCAGCCGCGAGGCGGCGGAGCTTGCGGAAAAGGGCTTTCTCACTTCCTCCTGCTGCCCGGCTTTCGTAAGCTATGTGGAGAAGAATTTTCCGCAGTTGCAGCCGATGGTCAGTCATAACCTTTCTCCTAAGGCGGAACTGGCGAAGTTTCTTAAAAAGACCGATCCAGCTGCCAAGACCGTATTCATCGGCCCCTGCACCGCTAAAAAGTTGGAGCAGCAAAAGCCGGAAGTATCGCCCTATGTGGATTGCGTACTGACGTTTGAGGAGCTGCAGGCGTGGATCGACAGCCGTGATTTTGATCTGACCGCTCTGCCGGAGGACGTGCTTGACAACGCATCCTTCTATGGCCGCATATTCGCCCGCAGCGGCGGTTTGACCGACGCTGTAGCGGAAGCGATGAAGGAACAGAAGTTGGATTTTGACCTGAAGCCATCTGTTTGCGACGGGATTGAGCAATGCCGGATCGCTCTGCTTAAAAAGAGTAAAAACCTGCTGCCGGAGAATTTCATCGAAGGCATGGCCTGCGTTGGCGGGTGCATCGGCGGCGCGGGCTGCCTTACCCACGGCGCCAAAGACAAGGGCGAAGTGGATAAGTACGGCCATCTGGCGCTGGAAAAAACGATCGGCGACGCGCTGTCGCAGTGTAATTACCCCAAGGATTAACCACCCCCGCAGGGCGAATCCTTGGGGAACGTAAACCGGCGCAGTGGCGTTTTCAGGCGACGCATCCGCCTTGTCGCTGCTGTACCCAATCCGTTACCCAGTTTTACGGTTTCCCCTGCGGTTCCCATTTGCCGTCCCGCGCGAGCCTTCGCGCGGGCATTTTTATCCCCATAGCGCAGAAAACCATTCGGTTCACAGCAGGATTCGTTTGGGTGTCCGCAAGGAAACGCAACTTTTTTATCGAATGATATGTTCAGCATTGACGCGAAACTGGCATCAGTTTTATGGAAAAGGATGGATCGTATGATTCCTCTGGCGGTTGTTGCCGGCCATATCTGCCTGGACATTACTCCTGCTCTGGGAACGTCGGATCGACTTGCCGATCTGTTAAAGCCCGGAAGTCTTCTTCGCGTCGGACCTGCGGACGTTCATCCCGGCGGTTGTGTCGCCAACACCGGTATGGCGCTGCAAAAACTCGGAGTGCCGACCCGCCTGATCGCGCGCGTCGGTTCGGATCAGTTCGGTGATACGGTTGATGAACTTATTAAAACTTCCGGCGCGGATTGCGCCCTGATCCGGGATCAGGATGCCGCCACCTCCTATTCCATCGTTCTTGCTCCTCCGGGAATTGACCGCGTTTTTCTGCATCACGCAGGCGCGAACGAGCGTTTTTATGAAACCGATGTTCCGGACACCGCAATGGCCGGAGCGAAACTGCTTCACTTCGGTTATCCTCCGCTGATGCCCGCGATGTGCCGCGACCGTGGGGAGCCGTTAAAACGCCTCTTTACACGTGCCCATGCGCTGGGCCTGACCACCTCGCTGGACATGGCCGCGATGGATGTTTCGCCCGGCAGCGTACGAATTGACTGGTCCGTGCTCCTGCAAAACGTACTGCCGACCGTGGATTGCTTTTTACCCAGCGCAGAAGAGCTTTGCCAGATGCTCGACCCTGCGCTGCACGAGGAATGGCTCGCCCGGGCACGAGGCCGTGAAATCATCGACAGTCTGGATATCCGTAAGGACATTGCGCCCCTCGCAGCCCGCTTGATGGCACTCGGAGTTGGAATCGTGATCATCAAATGCGGCGCAAAGGGATTGTACTACCAGACCGGGAACCTACAGGCGTTGAAAGGCGTTCCGCTTCTGGCGGACGCGTCTCTCTGGGCAGACAGGAAAGGCTTTCAACCCGCTTACCGTCCCGAAAAAGTCGTATCCGCTACCGGGGCGGGCGATACGTGCATCGCGGCGTTCCTTGCCTCACTGCTGTCCGGCTGTGCACCGGAAACCTGCTTTCGCCGCGCGGCAGCCGAAGGCGCCTGCTGTGTGGAGGCCTGCGACGCGTTAAGCGGTCTGCTTCCCTTTCCCGCATTGGACAGACGGATCGCCGACGGTTGGACAACTGTAGCCAAAAAGGGATAAAAATCCAAAGACTTGTTTTAAGGAGAGAACGAGATGCTTGCCACCCTGAACGATGTTCTGCTGCCTGCCCGGAAAGGGCATTACGGCGTAGGTCTTTTTAATACAGTCAATCTGGAGATGGCACGGGGCGTGCTGGCCGCTGCCGAAGCCCTGCGCTCCCCTGTGATTATCGGCACGGCGGAGGTTTTGCTGCCGTACGGACCTTTACGGGAACTGGCCGATCTGCTGCTACCCATGGCGCGCCGCGCTTCGGTCCCCGTGGTGCTGCATTTTGACCATGGCCTTACATTTGAAAATTGTATGCTGGCGCTGAAATACGGTTTTTCCTCTGTCATGTACGACTGTTCCACACTCCCCTGCGAGGAAAACCTTCGCCGGGTGAAGGAGCTGTGCGTCATCGCCCATGCGTTCGGGGCGACGGTGGAAGCGGAACTGGGCCACGTGGGGAACGCTGAGGGAGACGACAGCACCGAAAACGACGATCCCTCTGCTTTTTATACCGACCCCGCGCAGGCAGGCGAGTTTGTCGCCCAGACTGGCGCGGATGCGTTGGCTATCGCGGTTGGCACAGCTCACGGAGCGTATCGCTTTCCGCCAAAGCTAGATTTTACTCGTATTGAAACGATCGCGGGGCTTGTGCCCATACCGCTGGTATTACACGGCGGTAGCGGCCTGACCGACGAGGATTTCCGCCACGCCATCCGCAGCGGAATCAGTAAAATCAATATTTTCACCGACCTCAACCTTGCGGGCGCTGCCGGTACTCAGCAGGGGTTTTCGGAAGGCAAACATTCCCTGACCGATCTGATCCCTTATCAGGTGCAGGCCATCCAAAACGCAACAGAGAGTAAAATCCGGCTGTTCGGTTCCGATGGTAAAGCCTAATCAAACCGTGAGGTGCAGCAATCATGCCAACCGTATCTGTCCGCCATGTACCGGGATATGACGCAGACGCGCTTTATACAGCCGTTTGTGCCCACTTTGAGGCGCTGGATGTTGAAAAGGACCTGACCCCGGATACCCGGGTAGTACTGAAACCAAACCTGCTGGCGGGGCGTGATCCCACGCTGGCGGTCACGACCCATCCCGCTTTTCTGGCGGCGATCCTGCGCCGTCTCCGGGAGCTTGGTGTAAAACACATAGTAATTGCGGACAGCCCCGGCGGGGTTTACACGCCCGCCGCACTGCGGAAAATTTACGGAGTCTGCGGGTATCTGCCGCTTGCCGAACTGGGTGAGCTGAACGAAAATACTGAAACCGTTCATCGCGACGGGTTTACCCTGATTAAGGCTGTGCTGGACGCGGATTTGATCATCAACTGTCCTAAGCTGAAAACCCACGGATTAACAGTAATGAGCGCCGGGGTGAAAAACCTGTTCGGCTGCATTCCCGGCTTGCTGAAACCCGAACAGCATTATCTGAACCCGAATCTGGAGGATTTCGCTAACCGTCTGCTGGATTTAGCGGAAGTCGTTCGGCCCGCTTTCACTTTTCTGGATGCAGTGGATTGCATGGAAGGCAACGGCCCGGGCGGCGGCAAGGTGCGCCCGATGGGGTATACGCTGGCCTCCCGCTCCGTCTATGCGCTGGACGAGGTAGCCGCGATCCTGATGGGAATCCGTCCCACGCTTGCCCCCGTTCTTCGGCAGGCGCGCAGGCAAGGGCTGGTTGATCCTGCTGCAATCACACAGATTGGCGATCCGTTGATTCCAGCCGATCCTCCCTTTCTGCTGCCGGATGCGATCACGAAAGGAGAACGGTTTTTCTCCGTGAACGGACTGTTCCATCACTTTTTCGGCAGGAAGCGTACCTGTCCGGTCATTCGTCCGGATCGGTGTATCGGCTGTGGTCGATGCGCCGAATCATGCCCCCGCCACCTGATTGATGTTGTAGACCGAAAAGCCGTTATTGTGCGCAAAGGCTGCATTGCCTGCTTCTGCTGCCAGGAGATGTGCCCGGTGCACGCCATAGACGCGGTACGCAAACGCGCATGGTAAACGTAAGAACGATGGAATAGACGAAGGAGCGGAGCCTGACCGGCCGCCGCTCCTTCGGATTATACTGTTGTTCCGTCCGGCAGAATCACCGTGTAGGGTTTCGTATCCGGAATTTCCACAAGGTCCCGATCGCGCAGGTAATTCAGGATCAACTCGCTGATCTCCGTCTGAATTTCTTTCACGCGCGTACATTGTGCAAAGAAGTCAAAATCCCCCGCGCCCGTCGCACGGTAATTATTCATTGCCAGCGTCAACCTGTCATCTTCTTTAACGGGATTTCCGTTGCGCACTAACCGCGTGATTCGGCTTCCTGCCGGTTGCCGCAGGTCTATCGTATATTCGACGCCAAGGTAATAATCGTAATTATAATGCGCCTCTTTGGGCTGAAGGAACGGTTCTGAGATTGCCACCTGTCCCACATCATCTACGGTAAAATATCGGGCGCACTGTTCCAACGCTAGCCGCAATACCTTCCCGGTTACCTCAAGGATCACCAGCGTATTGGAATACACATAACTCGCCACTACGTCGCGAACCGTCACTTTGCTGTCAAAACCGCGCAGTTCGTTTCCCAGCGCCGTACAGGAAAGGTCCGCACCGCTGGCCGCCAGCTGCACCCGGTTGATAAAATCCGCAATCGGCGTACCATGCAGCGCCATGGGAAGCTTGTCTTCCGGCCATATCGCGCGGGACAGTTTCCCAATCGGTCGATCCAGCCAGTCGCTTAAATCAGCGTACAGTTCCGCTTCCCACGGTTTTAAAATCGCATACGGTGGCGGTGTGATCAGTTCCGAAAAGAAACCCCCGTCTTCCCCCATCGTAATCCGTGCATACGCCGCGGCGTTACAGGGCGTTTGCACCACATGAACGCCGTGGCAGGTTTTGTTCGCCATAGCGATATGCTGGTGCCCCGTCAGCAACAGGTCGAAAGGCAGTTCCTCGCACAACCGGCAGGCGATATTTTCATTGGTGGTGCTCAGTATTTTTCCGGTGTCCGGATCCTTCTCAAGTCCGCCATGGTAAATACCAATCAGTACGTCCGCCTTTCCTTTCAGCGCCTCCACCGCATCCCACGCGGCTTCGAATGGTTCTGTGATTTCAAAATTTTGTAGGTTTTCGGGTGTTTCCCAGTGTTTCACCCAGTCGGTCACGATGCCCACAAGCCCAGCCCTCAGGCCGTTTTGCAGCGTATGCACCGTATATCCGGCAATCGGCAGCCGCCCGCTCCGGTCATGCACATTGGCGCACAGACAGCGTGCCTGCAGCGTTTTCAGGTATTGCGCCATCGTGTCGTAACCATAATTAAAATCGTGGTTGCCAAGCGTTACGTAGTCATATCCCGCCTCGTTCATCTCCCGTGCCATCGGCATGGGAATACCCCGAACGTGGCAGTAATAGGTAAGCGGCGAACCCTGCAGGGTATCGCCGCCGTCGATCACCAGCGTATTCCCATCCTTCGGGAACGACATGGCAAGTACGCCCATCGGCTGCGGCTGCGTATCCGCAAAGTTGGTGGGATACAGATACCCATGGGTATCCGAAGTAAAGTAAACTGTAAGCTTTGCGGTCATATCATCCTCTGGCCAGCTTGCTGCGCACTTTGGTGGAAAACAGTTCGATGAGGATCATCAATACGATCATGCCAAACAGGAAGGCGCCCACCATGCTCCAGCGGCGGCTGTTAATACACTGGATCAGCGCCGCGCCGATGCCGCCCGCCCCTACGATACCCAGCGTAGTCGCGTCTTTGATATTGATATCAAACCTGTAAATTAACGTGGAAACGAAATTAGCGTACAATTGCGGCAAAATGCCATAACGGATTTTCTGGAAGGTGGTGCAGCCCGCCGCGTCCAAGCTTTCCAATATGCGGGTATCCAAATCCTCAATGGCGTTGATGTACATTTTGCTGATCATGCCGATGGAGCAGATGCTTTGCGTAACCACGCCGCAGAACGGGCCGGGGCCAGTCACCCGAATCCACACCAATGCCCACACCAGACTGGGAATCGTACGGATCAGCAGGATAAACGCGCGGGAGATAAAAGCAACCCACTTGGGAACCAGATTCTCGCTGCCAAGAAAGCTGAACGGTATCGCAAGCACCCCGCCAAAGAGCGTGCCCAATACCGCAATGGCGACTGTCTGGAACAGCAGATACGGTACGCCGTCCACCGTGCTGTTCCACAGCAGCGACATATCCGGGTGAAAAAGACCGTATACAATGCCGTAGGCAACTTCGCTGCCTTTCGCGGCCAGCCCTTTAAACTCGATCGCGCCCGACGACCAGCCCAGCAGCGCAACCATCAGAAAGATAACAAGCGTGTAGGTCCACCAGTGCTTTGGCCGGGTTTCGTACATGGCTTCAATGGGGTTGATTACTTTTTGCATGGCTTGGCCCTCCTAGCTCAGCTTACGGCGCAGATACTGGCTGGTGTTATCAATGATCAGCACCACTACGAACAGCGCGATCAGCACCATGCCGAGGCCTTCGTAGTCCCGCCAGCCGATGCGTTCGTTAATCAGGATGCCAAGACCGCCGGCGCCTACGTAACCCAGGATGGACGCGGCGCGAATGTTAATTTCGAAAGAATAAAGGCAATGGGACAAATAAGTGGGTAATATCTGGGGAAAGCACGCGCTCCAGAAGGCCTGAAACTTTGTCGCGCCCAGCGCTTCCATAGCTTCAAAGGCGCCCATGTCGATGGTCTCGATGCTTTCATACAGCATTCGGGTCACCACGCCGAAGGTGAAGATGACAATCGCAACCGTACCGGCAAAGGTACCGAGGCTGAAGATCAGCGCGCAGATCGAAGCGATGACCAGCGTCGGTAACGTTCGTATGATATTCAGGATGACGCGCAGTACCACAACCGTAATCTTATTATGGTTGATATTGGCCGCCGCAAAAATCGCATACGGCAACGCCAACAGCGAACCGATCGCCGAGCCGATCACGGACATCTTAATCGTATCCAGCAACGGCCCCCAGACCTTCGCAAAATAACTCCATTTGGGGTTGAAAATTTTCTCCAGAATGACCGTAAACTGGTATCCGCGTCGTATTAAAATGCCAAAGTCAAATTCCGTTACGATCAGTGATCCCCATACGGCGATCACCAGCAATAGAAAAATCAGCCATGCGCGCGAACGTGGTTTTTGCACGCTGTGACCGCCAACCGTCATCGTGCGGGGTTTGAAGACCCGATCGTACAGCGCCGGCCTGACCGCGTCGTTACCATTTGCCTGTGCCATCAGCCGATCTCCTCCTCTTTGGAAAGAGCCGCCTTGACTGCAGCGATTTTCTCCGCATCCTTCGCGGTTACCTCATCGGCTGCCTTGGGTACCGGCGCGCCGTTATAGATCGAATCCAGAACTGCCTGTGTCACATCGCCCACCGGGCCGTCGTAAACGATCTCGCCCGCGCGGATGCCAATCACGCGGTCCGCGAATTCCAGTGCCAGATCCACGTGGTGTATATTAATCAGAATACTGATGTTCATTTCTTTGTTAATGCGCTTAAAATCGCTCATTACCTGATTGGCCGTCACGGGGTCCAGCGCAGCCACCGGCTCGTCCGCCAGAATGATGGAAGGATTCTGGTTCAGCGTCCGCGCAAGCGCCACACGCTGCTGCTGCCCACCGGACAGCTGGTCGCAGCGGGTGTAAGCCTTATCCAGTATGCCCACCTTATCCAGCGCCGCAAGCGCGGCCAACTCCTGCTGCCTGGAAAAGATGCCGAAAAGAACTTTAAAAAAGCCCATGTCTGGTACCATGGACGTAAGCACGTTCTTAATGACCGTGGAACGCGTAACAAGGTTAAAGGATTGGAAAATCATTCCGATATGGCGGCGAAAGCGGCGCAAAGACTTGCCATGCAGCGACATCACATCCACGCCGTCCACTATCACTTTGCCAGCGGTCACATCAATCATACGGTTGATAGTGCGGATCAGGGTGGATTTACCGGCGCCGGAAAGCCCGATAATGGCGACGAACTCGCCCTGCTCAATTTTCAGATTAACGTCTTTCAGCCCCTGAACGCCGTTGGGGTAGGTTTTGCCGACATGTACAAATTCGATCATAAACGCGCCTCATTACTCAGAAAATAAGCGCTTCCACTATACCATCTGCGCTGTGCAAACACAAGGCCTTCCGCCCAAAAGAAAGGGCGGCACGGCAGATACCGTACCGCCCCAGCTTGCCTACAAAGGCCCATCTGCGTTGTCAGCCGCGGGACGGCAAGGGGGTTCACTTACAAACGGTAAGCTCAACCCCTTGCCGCCCTTGCTTCCTCGCATCCGAACCTTTTTGAGCAAGCTGCTCTTTTCTGATGCAGGGGTTATTCCACAGCCTTCAAAGCCTTGCGAGCGCCATCGTAGTCAGCGTCGGTCGCCATAGCATATCCGGTGTGGCTGTATACGGAGAAGATAGCCTTGCCTTCGTCGGTGCCGATGATGTTGATCAAAGCGGTCTGCATCGCCTTGATAAACTCGGGGTTGTACACCGCGGGATTGGCCTTGGTGATGGATACGGTGTCGTTGTAGATGGGCTCGGTCACGCCGATCACGTTCAGTTCGTTCCAGATGGAATCGGTGCGGCCCATGCCGGCTTTGCCTGTCGCATCCTGCTTATCGGTCGCCAGCTGCCACGCGTCCTCATAATCGCGGCGTCCATCGGCATAGCACACGATAATGTCTACGCTTTCGGCGGCAGCCTGCGCGAACGCTTCGCCATAACCGCTCAGCGTAACAACGTTGGACAGATCAGAAAGCTTTTTACCGTCGTAGTTATCCATCAGCCACAGGGTGGGATAGATATATCCGGCGGAAGAGGAGGTCTTCAGCACTGCCCAGTTGGCCTTGTTGAGATCGTCCCAGGTCAGCGCTTCACCCGCGTTCACTTTTGCGGCCAGTTCTTTGCCGTAAGCGGAAGGCGTGGCGTAGATCAGCGAACGGTAGAAGGTAACCTGATCGTCGGTCGGCGTCGTTTTGTTGGCGTCGCCGTTCCAGGTTTTCGGATCGGTGCTGTCGTTGCTCAATCCAGCGCGGGTGGCAGTAAGGATGACATCCACCTCGTCGCTGTACAGGGCGTAGGTACCGCCGGGCAGCCAGCCGATATCAATGGTACCGGCCGCCATGGCTTCGCCGGTCGCTTCGTAGGATGTGCCTACGCTGATGTCGACTTCGCCGATATCATACCCCTGTTTGAGCATTTCCGCCTTCAGCAGGTCGGGCAGGTTTTTAGTGCCGGTGATAATAACGTCCGCATCCTTGGAGGGAACGAACTCGAGGGTCAACTTGTCCATTTTGACGGCTTCGGCCATCGCGGAAGTGCAGCCAACGACCAGAACGGCCGCCAGCAGCAGTGCCAGAAGTTTCTTCATGATTTTTCCTCCTCAAAGAATTGATCCGGGATTATCTTTATTGTACGATAACAATATTAAGATTCTCCTATCATAATCGTTAAAATAATATGATCGACAAATGCCTTGGTTGTCATAAATCCTTTTTATCTTGGTCGACAGGTTCCTCTTTCGCATCACAATTTTTAAAGAAGTTGCGAATATGTTGTTGACAAATCAGAACCTGTGGGGTACACTTTTCATGTTAAGTTAGATATATCTAACTTAACGGACTCTTTTCTGGAATGAGGTGTAACAGGATGGCAACATGGATCATTGGCGGACTGCTGGTTTTAACCGTAGCCGGTATCATATGGAAAATGATTCGGGATCATCGTAACGGCAAAGGCTCCTGCGGAGGGGACTGCGCGCACTGCCACGCCGCATGCGGCATACAAAACCGTTAGGCTGTATTTTCGACCGCATCCGTTTCCCGGCATGGCGTTGCCCGCAAGCCTTAATCCAACGCAACGGATTGCTTTTTTCTGGCAAACGTGATACGCTGTTGATCGAGTAAAGCGAGGCGAGAATATGGAAATTCTGAAATCGTCCGAAGACTATCTGGAAGCCATGCTGGTGATGAAAGAACGGCACGGTTATATTCGTTCCATCGATATCGCCGAAGAGCTTTCCGTAACCAAGCCCAGCGTAAGCTACGCTACCAAGCGGCTTCGTGAGAACGGATATATCACCATGGATAAGGACGGTCTGATTACCCTGACCGAAAAAGGGATGGCGATTGCGGATCGTATTTACGACCGGCATAAAACATTGACAACTTTTCTGGTACAGATGGGTGTGAACGCGGAAACAGCCGCGCAGGATGCCTGTAAGCTGGAGCACGATATGAGCGACGAGACTTTTCAGGCGATTCGCAATCGCGTGCAGGCCGACAGCCAGGCCTGAGTTTTTACTGCTTTGTGTTTTCCACGCGCTGGCAGTATGATTATTCTGCTAATAATGTGCTTGAACCACCCACTTTTTGATTCACAGCAGAACCGCGGCACCAAACAATATGTGCCGCGGTTTTTTATTATGATCATTATCAACAGGCTTCATGGCAAAAATTGGCTGCACTTAATGCATGTCTCCAGTCTGCTTTCCACATAGGCCCGCAGAGCGGCAAACAATCCACTGTCAGCGTCTCCGACACTGCCATTCAAGCCCTCGCCGATCGTTTTACGCATCCAGTCTGCCTGCTGTGCAGACAGCGGATATGCCTGTTCCGCCTGGCAGGCATCACAGCATAGGCCTCCCGCCAGTATATCCAGCCGGGCACTTTGCCCGGGCTGCAGCAGCTTGCCGCAACGTACACAATGGTTCAGCCTTGGCCGGTACCCGATTTCGTCGGCATACAGCAATAAGAACGCACTCACCACAGCAAGCGGCGCATCCTCGTCACTGTAAGCCAGTCGATACAGTCCCTTCAGCAGTAGCGAAAACAACCCTTCGGCTGGTTGTTCCGGCTGCGCGGCTGCCTGCGCAAGGTTGAGCAGGTAAGTGGCGCAGGTCAGGCGGTATGGGTCCATACGAAGAGGATAAAACGTATCCGCTGGTGCGCAGGAGGTAAGGGTGAAACGATCCCGGTTCTGGAATACGACAAACTCCCCGTGCACAAACAGCTCGCTTCCAGTCATCAGCGCGCTTTTAGGGCTCTTGCATCCTCGGGACAACACATCCACGCGCCCATGGTCTGGCGTAAGCAGCGTCAGCATCCGGTCCCGTTCCCGGTATCCTGCATATCGGAGTACCACACCCTGCAATGTGACCGACGGCATATTGCTTCCTCCAAAACCCGACGCGGCATCGCCCGTCCGTACTGATGTGATTATATCATGCCATATCGCCCTTCGCAAAGAGCACAGCATCCGAACGTTCGCTGATTTAGAGGCTGGTAATATTCACATTTTTATGGTATACTCGTTACAAAGAATCACAAGGGGAGGAACCCGCCTTGGATAGAACCCGACGGAACGAGCGCATGGCAGCGCTGATGAAAATCGTGACCGCATCGCCTAATCGGATCTTCACCCTGTCGCATTTTTGCGACCTGTTCGGCGCGGCCAAATCCACGATGAGCGAAGACATTGACCTGTTGCAGGAAGTACTGACCCGTTTTCAGCTTGGAAAGCTGGAAACAGTCACCGGGGCCGCAGGCGGCGTACGTTTCCGCCCCAGTATGGGACGGCTGGACGCGCAGAAACTGATTGCCGACCTCTGCGGAGAGCTGATGCAGCCCTCCCGTCTTTTACCAGGCGGTTTTCTGTATCTCTCGGATATTCTCAGCGCGCCTTCCGTAGTGCGCGGTATGGGTGTGATTATTGCCGACCAGTATTACGAAGCCTCGCCGGATTTTGTGCTGACTATGGAAACCAAAGGGATTCCCGTCGCGCTGATGACTGCGGACGCGCTGGGGGTGCCGCTGGTCATCGCAAGGCGCAGCAGCAATGTGTTTGAAGGGTCAGCCGTCAATATCAATTATGTCACCGGTTCCGCGGATCGGATTGAAACCATGAGCCTCAGTCGGCGCGCGGTACACGCGGGACAACGGGCTTTGATCGTTGACGATTTTCTGAAGGGTGGCGGAACCGCCCGCGGGATGATTGACCTGATGGGTGAATTTAACGTGGAAGTCGTTGGGATGGCGTTCGTAATGGCAACCGCCGCGCCTTCGCAGAAGCGGATTCAGGGTGAAAAAGCTCTGATGGTGATGGATGTGAACCCGGATGATCCCTCCACCCTGACTGTCCGTCCCGCCGCCTGGCTAAGCAGCTGATCGGATGCTTACTCCCTTTTCCATTTAATGATCACAGGCTGATCAATCTGCCTTTTGAGGTGAAATGATATGAAACGTATTCTTTGCGTTATCCTGAACAATCCCGGTAATCCTTTTTCCTCTATGCCGCTTTTAGGGCGCGTATGCCGCGCGCATGTGGAGCAGGCGCTTTCGGATGCAGGCCTGTCTGCTGCTGCCGGACAACCCACGGATCCGGAGGCCCTGCGCTCCCTGCTGGCAAAAGACGTGGCGACCGTACTGATTACGCAAGAATCTGCTCCCTGCCTGAACGCCGCAACATACAGCGCGCTGATCGCGCAGGCGGATAAGCGGCCTGCCGCGGTTTTGCTGGCCGATATGAAAACGCCGCTTGCAATGGCTCTGCCAGCCGTGTTGCTGAACCAGTTGCCCCTGAAGGACACTCTTTCGCTGAACAGCCTTACCTCGGCGCTGGATGATCACGGCGAAGCTGTGAAAGTCGTGCACGCGCAAAGCCCCGAAGCCTATGTGTCCGTTACCGACGCCGAAGGGTTCAGCGCCGCCTACCGATACCTGCAGACGGAGATCGTACGGAAGCATATTACGAGCGGCGTAATTATCCCGGACCCCGACCGTACCGTGATCGAAGCGGATGTTCGGATCGGCGCGGGAACGATGGTTTACCCGGGCAATCTGCTGCAGGGCGCTACGGTGATCGGCACAGGCTGCACCCTCTACCCCAACAACCGTATGGACAGTGCCGTTCTGGGGGACGGCGTAACGGTGGAAAGCAGCGTGTTGCTCCATTGCCATGTCGGGGCACGTACAACAGTCGGCCCCTTCGCCTACCTGCGACCGGAAGCCGCCATCGGCGAGGGCTGCCGTATCGGCGATTTTGTGGAGATTAAGAACAGCCGCATCGGTGACGGTACCAAAGTAAGCCATCTGACATACGTAGGTGACAGTGACCTGGGAAAGCATATCAATCTGGGCTGCGGTGTGGTCTTTGTAAACTATGATGGCAAGGTGAAAAGCCGTTCCACAATTGATGACAACGCATTTATCGGCTGTAACTGCAATATGATTGCACCCGTACATGTGGGTAAAAACGCCTATATCGCCGCCGGAAGCACCGTGGTTGAGGACGTACCGGAGGACGCGCTGTTTGTGGCCCGCGCACGCGGAGTCATCAAGGAAGATTGGGTAAAGCGCCGCAAGGAGCAGGGAAAGTTATAAAACGCGTCGAAATATATTCCGGCATTCAAGCGGGGGTGGATCGTCCATCCTCGCCTTGCGTCGTGTTACGGCGCGTTGGGAGGGTTTATGTTTTTAATCGTCGGGTTGGGAAACCCCGGAGACAAGTACGATCACACCAGGCATAACGTTGGTTTCGATGTTCTTACCATGTTGTCTGAAAAACTGAATATCCCGATCAACCGTAAAAAGAGCAATGCGCTGATCGGCGAAGGCCTGTTCGAAGGGCAAAAAGTAGTTCTGTGCAAACCGCAAACCTATATGAACCTGAGTGGTGAAGCCGTGCGGGACCTCTTAGCCTGGTATAAGCTGCCGCCGGAAAATTTTCTGGTGATATACGATGATATTGATCTGGCTCCCGGTTGGATTCGCATTCGACCCAACGGAAGCGCGGGTACGCACAACGGCATGAGAAGTATTGTTTCCTGCATCGGCACGGAGGGGTTCCCCCGTCTGCGCGTAGGCACGGGCGGTTGTCCGCCGGAATATGATCTGGCGGATTGGGTACTTTCCCATTATAATTCTCCGGATGAGCGCAAAGCCGCGTATGAGGCGTATCAGCAGGCGGCGGACGCGGCGCTGGAATGGATGCGCAATGGCACAGCTGCCGCCATGAACCGTTATAATACCCGCAAGCCCAAGCTGCCTAAACCGCAGGTTGAAAAATCAGCCGACCCCGCAGGAGCAACGGAATGAACGAAGGATTATTCAGCGCCTATTCCGCGCTGCCGCAATGGAAAGAACTGCTTGCCCGGGTAAAGGCCCGCAGCTGTGTAGCCGTCGGCGGGCTTTCCGAAGGGGAACGCCCCTTTTTCGCCGCTGCTGTCGCGCACCGTACAGGTCGCCCGGTGGTGCTGATCTCTCCAACGGAACTGACCGCCCAAAAACAGGCGCAGGATATTACCCGCTTAACGGGCGAGAGCGCCGCCATGCTCCCCACACGGGACGTGCAGTTCAGCCGCGCTGCCGCCAGCCAGGAAAGCACCTGGCAAAGGCTTGGGGTGCTTGAGGAAGCCGCCGCGGGTCGCCTGCGCATACTTTGTTTATCCGCGGAAGGCGCATTGGACCGTTGCTGTCCGGTGGAACGTTTCCGCAGCGCTTCGCTGTCTTTAAACGAAAGTCAAACCATTTCCCCAACCCGGCTTGTGGATCGGCTTGTGCAAAACGGTTATGAGCGCGTTCCCATGGTGGAAGGCAAAGGTCAGTGCGCGATACGCGGTGACATTTTGGACGTTTTCCCTCCCAACGAAACCGACGCCATCCGTATTGAATTCTTCGGCGATGAAGTTGATACGATCCGACGCTTCGATTGCATCAGCCAGCGGAGCATTGCGCGGGTGAAAGAGGTTCGCCTCGGTCCGGCTACAGAGTGTATTCCCGATCACGCTTCCGCTGCCGCAGATCGTCTGGAAGCCGCTTATCGTGCCGTAGCATCCGTCGCTGTGCTGATCAGTCCCTCTTCGGAAGCGGGGATACCAACAGAGCTGTCGGCAACGGATTCTTTTCTAGCTGCGCTGGATCAACTGGACGAAGAAAATGAAGCTGTAAAAGAAATGGCCGCAACCGCAATTCTGGATGCCGACGCGAAAGCCAAAGGTAAGCCGACGCACGCACCGCGCCCTGTGGATACGCTGTCCGCCGAACAGGAGCGGGAGGCCCAGTTGAAGCGCCATCTTGACGATGTGCAGCGCGTGCGGGACGGCCATCCGATCCGCACCGCACCTATGTGGATGAATGTGCTTTGCCCGGATGCCTGTTTTGCGACGGATTATCTGACCGATCCCATCGTTCTGGTGGATCAGCCGGATCAACTGCAGATTCGCGTGAAAACAAAACGCGACGCTTTTCTGGAAGAATGGCAGGAAGCGGCGCGCCGCGGCGACGGCTTTGACGCGCAACGGAATCTGCTGTATACCTACGATGATCTGCTTGCTTCGTTTGCCCACCGTTCCGTTACCGCGCTGAGCGATCTCACCCGCGGACTTGGCCGCCTGAACCCCGAAGCGGCGCTCACCTGGCAGAGCGAACCCGTGATGCCCTATCAGAGCCGTTTGGAGCCACTGTGTAAAGATATAGCCGGTTGGAAGGAACAGGGCATGGCGATCGTGCTGCTGACCGGCGGCGAGGCGCGAGGCCGCCGGCTTTTACGCTCGTTGGCCGAACAGGGAACCCCCGCGACCTATGCCGAGACACTGGACGGCAATCTGATTGCCGGAGAAGTGATCCTGCTGCCCGTCAGCTTCAGCAAGGGTTTCCGCAATACCGAAGCAGGGCTTTGTCTGGTCGCGGACAGCGATCTTTTCGGCACCAGTTATCAGCGGGCGAAGAAGCGGCAAAACGCCGGAGAACGCATCGCGTCCTTTACCGACCTTAAACCCGGTGATTTCGTGGTACATGATATCCATGGCGTAGGCATTTTTGACGGCGTGGTGCAGCTCAACACTGAAGGGGTCACGCGGGATTATCTGCTGATCCGTTATCTTGGCAATGATAAACTGTACGTTCCCACCGACCAGTTTGACCGCGTGCAGAAGTTTATCGGCGCGGAGCACAGCGCGCCAAAGCTGAATCGCTTAGGCGGCGGCGAATGGGAACGGCAAAAGAGCAAAGTAAAAGCCGGGCTTAAGAAGCTGGCCTTCGATCTGGCTGAACTGTACGCGGCACGTCAGCGAACGCCGGGGTACGCTTTCAGCCATGAAACGCCATGGCAACGGGAATTTGAGGACATGTTCCCCTACGAACTGACCGCCGACCAGCAACAGTGCGTGGAGCAGATTTTCGCGGATATGGAAAGCCCCCGCAACATGGACCGTCTGCTGTGCGGAGACGTCGGTTATGGAAAGACCGAGGTTGCCCTGCGGGCTGCATTCAAGGCTGTGCTGGACGGCAAACAGGTCGCCATTCTTGCGCCTACGACCATTCTGGTTCAACAGCATCTGAATACGGTAAAAAAACGCTTCGCAGGCTTCCCCGTTACCTTTGATATGCTCAGCCGCTTCCGCAGCCCAAAAGAGCAGAAGGAAATTATCCAAAGGTTGAAAGACGGCAAGATTGATCTGTTGATCGGCACGCACCGCATTCTGGCTAAGGATGTACAGTTTCGCAATCTCGGTCTGCTAATCGTGGATGAGGAACAGCGTTTCGGCGTAAATCACAAGGAAGCCATTAAGCATATCAAAACTACAGTGGATGTGCTTACGCTGTCCGCCACGCCGATCCCCCGCACTCTGCACATGAGTATGGTCGGCATTCGCGACATGAGCATACTGGAAACCCCGCCGGAAGAACGGATGCCCGTAAAAACCTATGTTGCGCCGTACGATGAAGCGATGATTGCCGAGGCCATCCGCCGTGAAATTAACCGTGGTGGTCAGGTGTATTTTCTGTATAACCGCGTCCGCACTATCGGACAAATGTTCGACCGCCTGAAAACGCTGGTGCCGGAAGCGCGGATTGGTGTAGCGCACGGTCAGATGCGGGAGAACGCGCTGGAAGACGTGATGCTGGATTTCTACGCTGGCGCGTTTGACGTTCTGCTTTGTACCACCATCATTGAAAGCGGTCTGGACGTGCCTGAGGCGAATACCCTGATTGTCTTTGACGCGGATCGTTTTGGGCTGAGCCAGCTTTACCAGATTCGCGGGCGTGTGGGTCGCAGCAACCGACAGGCATACGCCTATTTCACCATCCGGCGCGACAAACTGCTCAGCGAAACCGCGGAGAAGCGTCTGTCGGCCATACGGGAGTTTACGGAGTTCGGCGCGGGATACCGTATCGCCATGCGAGATCTTGAAATCCGCGGTGCGGGCGACGTGTTAGGCCCGGAGCAGCACGGCCACCTGAGCACGGTAGGCTATGACATGTACGTGAAACTGATTGAGCAGGCTGTGGGCGAAGCGCAGGGACGCGAAGAAATTCCGGAACTGGATACCCGCGTGGAGCTTGCCGTAAACGCGTTCCTGCCCGCAGATTTCGTGCCGGATGAAAAGATGCGGATCGAAATCTATAAACGGATCGCCATGATTGAGGATCAAACTTCCCGTATAAACATTGAGGAAGAATTGATTGACCGTTTCGGTGATATTCCCGAGCCGGTGAAAAACCTGATCTCCATTGCCCAGTTACGCGCCGTAACCCGAAAACTCGGGGTCAATCATCTGTTCCTGCGGCCCGATGGACTGCATCTGCGGTTGGATAATCAATATATGCCCGATCCGATAGTATTGTACACCGCTGCCGCAGACACGGACCCCAGACTTGTGTTTAGCCTTCGCCAACCGCCGGAAATGCTGCTTCGTCAGGCGGATATGTCTGCTGAAACGGCAATGGCACTGGGGATTGACCTTCTTACGAAGATGCACAACCACGCACGGGAACTGACCGAACAGAAAAAGGCTGAGCAGCAAACACTATGAGCTGCAGTGATTTTGATCGGCAAATTCATCAAAAAAGCGAACCTGTTAATGGTTCGCTTTTTAAATAAACAAGTATTGCGAGTAATTATACCGTCAGGTACCAGTAGACCCCATAGCGGTCTATGACCTCCGCGCAGCACGCGCTCCAGGGCAGAGCGCCGATCGGAAGCAGCACAGTTCCGTCCACAGAAAGTATTTCGTAAGCTTTTCGTACCGCCTCCGGCGAATCAAAATCCAGCCCATAACTCATTGTCGGGCGCGCGGTTTTCAGGTTGGAAGCCAGCATCATTTTCACAAACGGCTCGTTGGTGCATTCACTGATGGCGAAAACCTCGTGACCATCTTTCTCCAGCGCCGCATGCAGAAAGGAGCCATCCTCGTTCTTCTCGTGATACCCCAGCGTCAACCCAAACGCCTCCTGATAAAACCCCGCCGCTTCGGCTGTGTTACGGATGTAGAGTGTCGCGCCAAGCCGCATGAACAGGTCGCCCCTTTCTTTATTGCACTTCCATGGTTATAAAATTTGCTCCGAAAGTTGGACGGATGTCACGAACAGTCGGAGCGAATTGCTTTACTTTTTCTGCCCGTAATAAGCGCTGGGGCCATGTTTACGCTGATAATGCTTTTCTTTTAAATAGTCCGGCATGTCTTCGTGCGTCTGGTTCATCGGCAGCGCCTCCACATGCCAGGCCATCATGGCTACTTCTTCCAGCACTACGGCGTTATGAACGGCTTCCATCGCATCCTTCCCCCAGGCAAAGGGACCGTGGTTGCGAACCAGCACGCAGGGAACCGCTTTGGGGTCCAGATGATCCTGTTCAAAATGCGCGGCGATCACCTTGCCGGTTTCCAGCTCGTAAGCACGTTCCACTTCATCCTTTGTAAGCGAGCGGGTAATCGGCACAGGCCCGTAAATATAATCCGCGTGCGTTGTGCCGTACGGCGGTATCTCCCGCCCGGCTTGCGCCCAGATGGTTGCCCAACGGCTGTGCGTATGTACGATGCCACCCACGCCTGAGAAACGGTTGTACAGTTCCATATGGGTAGGCGTGTCGCTGGAAGGGTTCATCTTCCCCTCCACCTTATTCCCCTGCAAATCCATTACCACCATGTCTTCCGGGGTCAGTTCCTCGTAGGGTACACCGGAAGGCTTTATCACGAACAAACCCTTTTCACGATCGATGCCGGACACATTTCCCCATGTGAACGTGACCAGCTGATGTGCGGGCAACAGCATGTTTGCTTCGTAAACGGCTTCTTTCAGGGATTTTAACATGAAATTTCTCCTTTGTTCAGCAGAAAACAGCAGACTACTGACAATCTTTCTGATAGTTCATGTAAAGGTTCAGGTGCCGGTAAGCAAGGATAACAAGATGTTTAGCATACCCGTTCGGATATGGAGCTTCCTGCTTACCCGCGAGTGATAATACAGATGAACCTTTATAACAGATTGAACGTTGGGGCTTTCCGCCGTTTCTTTTTCAGGCCTGCGCCTTGATCGCCTTCAGGCGCTTCATCACATCGTTCGCACCACGACCAAAGTAATCGTGCAGAACACGGTACTCCGCAAACAGTTTGTCATACATTTTCGCATTCTCGGCGATGGGACGATAGACCGTGTCTTTTACCTTGCCCATATCGCGCGCAGCGGTGAACACATCGTTATAGCCACCCGCAGCCTTGCCCGCGGCCACTGCCCCGAAAATTGCGCTGCCCAGTGCCGGGCCCTGCGCGCTTCCGGCGATCTTAATCTCCATGTTCAGCACATCCGCATAAATCTGCATCATCATCGGGTTTTTCTGGCTGATGCCGCCGCTTGCGAAGAAAGCTTCGACCGCCACACCGTGTTCACGGTAGTTTTCGATGATCATCCGGGTGCCGTAAGCCGTGGCCTCCACCAATGCGCGATACATATCTTCCGGCTTCGTCTGCAGGGTCATACCCAGCATCATCCCGGTCAGGTCCACATCGACCAGAACGCTCCGGTTGCCATTCCACCAGTCCAGCGCAACCAGACCGTGCTCTCCAACCTTTTGTTTAGCGGCAAGCTCCGTCAGGTATTGGTGCGCATTCAATCCCTTTGCCTTCGCCGCTTCCAGATAGCTGGCCGGACAGCAGTTATCCACGAACCACGCAAAGTGGTCGCCCACACAGCTCTGGCCCGCCTCGTAGCCAGCGAAACCGGGCATGATGCCATCCTGTACCACACCGCACATTCCGGGTACCTGATGTTCTGCGGTGCCCATCATCATGTGACAGGTAGAGGTTCCGATAATAGCCAGCATTTTGCCTGGAGCGTCGATCCCTACGGCAGGTACGCATACATGTGCGTCCACATTGCCAATGGATACGGCAGTACCCGCTTTCAATCCCAGTTTGGCCGCCATCGCTTCCGTTAACCCGCCCGCTTTTTGCCCAAGAGGTGTTACCGGGCAGGAGAGTTTTTCAGCAATCACGTTTTCCATCCGCGGATCCAACGCTTTAAAGAACCCCTTGTCCGGGTAACCGGTGGTTTTGTTATACATCGCCTTGTATCCGGCACAGCAGGAGTTGCGAGTCTGTACGCCGGTCAACTGCCATACGATCCAGTCCGCCGCTTCCACAAAATCGTCCATTGCGGCGTATACTTCCGGCGCTTCGTCCAGTATCTGCCACAGTTTGGGGAAGAGCCATTCGCTGCTGATTTTGCCGCCGTAGTTCTTCAGCCATTTTTCACCGCGTGCCGCCGCGATTTCGTTCAGTTGATTCGCCTTATCCTGCGCGGCGTGATGTTTCCACAGTTTCACATACGCGTGCGGGTTCTCCGCAAACTCTGGTAAGTCGCACAGCGGGGTTCCGTCGTGTTTCACAGGCAGCACTGTACAGGCGGTAAAGTCCGTACCCATGCCAATTACATCATCCGGTTTCACGCCGGACTGTTTCATCACTTCAGGTACGGTATGGTATAAAACATCTACATAATCCTGTGGATACTGCAAAGCCCAGTCCTGCCCCAGCTTTTTTCCGCAGGGCAACTGGGTATCCATCACCGCGTGAGGATATTCGTATACAGCAGACGCGACTTCCTTCCCTGTGCCGACCTCAACCAATACAGCTCGGCCACTGAGCGTACCGTAATCGACCCCAATGGTATATTTACTCATATTAAACATCCTCCTTCGAACTGCAGGGGCTATGCCCCGAAGTTGTACGTACCAATAATGTTTTTACTATACCATAAAACCATGTATCTGGCAAGCGTTGTTGATGATATTTCCACCAGAACCATGCCATTTGCCACGTACTCAAACGCCTTGTTTAAGCGGCTATATCGAATACGATAGTTTACTTTACGCTGTCCCGCTCTACCATAACCCACGGTAATATCGAACTGGCTTCACGTTTGCCATTGATCATATGAATCAGTTTTTCAGCGGCAATGCGACCAAACTCATCCTTGGGATGGGAAAGCGACGTAAGTTTTGGGTGACACACGCCCGCATACGCGCTGTTGTCGAAGCTCACGATGGAAAGATCTGCGGGAACCAGAATCCCCTTTTCATCCAGTAGTTTCAGCAACTCCAGCGCGATCTCATCGTTGTAGCAAACTACGGCTTCTACATTTTCTTCCAGGCTTCTCACAAACTCCGCGCCGGTTTCGTCAGACAGAAAACGCCGTTTATTCTCGGTAGTAAACCAGCAAACCGCTTCATCACGCACACGCAGGCCGCGGCTTTGCAGTTCGTCGGAAAAACCCTGGTAGCGCAGATGCCCCTGCATATCGTCGCTCTTAAATATCCCGCCGATCCGTGTGTAGCCGCGATCCGCCAGATAGGCGGCAGCCATCCGCCCGCCCTGCAGATCGTCTGTCACAACGGAAATCGCGTTTGGCAGCTGGGGGTAATATCCGTTAATGAAGACCACGGGGATGTTACGCTCCCACAGTTTTTCATACAGGGCGGTATTCGGGTTGGGCAGCGCCGTTTTGGTTCCTTCCACAATCAGGCCGTCCAGCGGGGTTTCCAGAACCCTTTGCAGCAGAGAACGTTCATGATCCGTGCGATTGTAGGTGGCAGACAGGCTCATAATACAACTTTCCGCAGAGAGCGCGCTCTCGATGCCACGAACGATACTGGGGAAAATGTAGTCCGTAATATATGTGGTGATTACACCCACGTTGAGCATTCCGCTGTGCTTGCGCGCACCGTGGTTAACATAGGTTCCGCTTCCGCGACGGCGGATCACGAGTCCGTCGTTTTCCAGTAGCGATATGGCCTGCCGCACCGTCTGCCGGCTGACCCCAAACTTTTGCTTCAATTCCGCTTCCGTAAGCAGCGCTTCGCCGTCTTTATAATGACCGCTGGCTATATCATGCCGCAGGATTTCAGCGACGTACTGGTACTTCGGTTCCATACGCTTCTCCCCCTGTACGGTTCGTGTCGGACATCCTGAACACCCCGTATTTTGTCGCTATCATATCATGAAATTCATTTTTTCACAATCGCTCGCACAAAAAAAGTACGGACAGCCCTGCCCTGTAGATAACGGCAGTCCGTCCCTACGAATATTACAGTTTATTTTCCGCGTCTTTCAGGTCGCGGAAACCTTCGCCAAGCACCTCATATGCGTCGGTGATAAACACAAAAGCGCGCTCATCATCCGTACGGACGATATTTTTAAGCCTTGTTACCTCCTGTGCACCCACAATACAAAGGATCACCGGTCTTTCCTCACCCCGGAATCCACCATGCGCATCCAGAATCGTCAGCCCCCGGCCCAACCCATTCATCAAATGTTCCTTCACGGTTTCCGTACGGGAAGTGATAACATAGCAAGCCTTCTGGCGCGTAAAACCCTGCACGACCATGTCGATTACACGGGACCCGGCAAATATGCTGATAAATGCGTACAGGGCATACTCCACGCGGATAAAGAATCCGGCAGCGAGCACCACGCAAAAATCAATAAAAAACAGAAACGCACCCACTGTGATATGCTGGAAGCGGGCATGCACCATCCGCGCCACCATGTCACTTCCCCCGGTCGTAGCGCCGCCGCGCAGGATCAGCCCAAGCCCGAGGCCCATTAAAACACCGCCGAATAAAGAACCCAAAAGCATATCGTTTGTTACGGCGCGCAGGGGCAGCCAGTCGATTAATAACGAAAAAAGGATCGTCGCTACCAACGAACGGAACGCAAACACCCGCCCCATCGAACGATAACCGATCAGGAACAACGGTATGTTCAACAGAAGGCTGATCGTGCCTACCGGAGTGCCGAACAGATAATTCAGAATGGTCGCGATACCGGTCAGTCCGCCCGGCGCAATCGAGTTCGGCACTAAAAACATGGGATAAGCCATTGCGGCGAGCACGCAGCCCACAGTGATCTGTAGATAAGCCATAAAACGTTCGTTGCGCAGAATCCCCTTACGGTTGCTCATGTCTGTTCCTCTATCTCCCTGCTGTTAATAGCGAATTCTTCCATGCCAGGTTGCACTGGGTAATCATCACCTGTAAGCCGATCATTTCTGTGGAAACGTGTTCGTTATGCCGTCCCGACAGGTTTTATCCACCAGCGAGTTCCGCAAAACGTTAAAGCGACGTATCGATGGGATTCCCCGTTACATGCGGAACGGTTCGCGCTTTCTCCGCAGCCCGGAAGCACAACGGCCGGGTAAAAAACCCTGCCGTATCGCCTTGGCTTTGGTTGTTTTGATGCGTAGGTATTATACCATATTCCGCCCGCATGCGGTAGGCCCGACGATCTCGTAAACTGCTTTACGGTCTCAGTTGCATAAGCCTCCTCAGTTTACTGCCTAATCCATCAAAACATACAATGATTCATCATTATCCGATGATTTGGAATGAATAGAGATGATAGTGTCAAGCGATGTTCGCAATTTCGAGGTACTCCGCTCATGAATTAAGC
>DAOPZG010000014.1:0-32716 GCA_035353235.1 Candidatus Limiplasma sp. | reverse complement strand
GTTCCAGAAACCGGAGGTGTCCGCATGAAAAAGCCGAATTTCTCCGCAAAGGGCAATGGGCAAAGTACTACGTTCTCCCGCGTGCTGCGGCTTACGGCACCCAACCGGCTCTACATGATGCTAAGTATTCTCGCTTCAGCGGTTTCCGTGGCCGGTCAACTGGGAATTCCCATTCTGGCAGGCCGCGCCATCGACGCGATGATCGGCGCGGGGCGGGTGGATTTCCCCGGGGTATGGACGGTGCTGCTTCAGATTGCGGCGCTCACAGGCATTTCCGCGCTGGGGCAGTGGCTGTCCGGCGTGTGCAACAACCGCATCACCTATTCCGTCAGCCGGAACCTGCGGGACACGGCCATCCGAAAAATCCAGCTGCTGCCGCTCTCCTATCTGGATTCGCATCCCGCAGGCGACCTGCTCAGCCGGGTCGTCGCCGACGTGGATTTATTTTCGGACGGACTGCTGATGGGCTTTACCCAGTTTTTTTCCGGGGTGCTGATGATCCTGGGCACTCTTGCGTTCATGATTTCGGTCAACCTGACCATCGCGCTGATCGTTTGCTGCGTAACGCCGCTCAGCCTTGCCGCCGCCGCGTTCATCGCCCGCCGGACCTATCGCTATTTTAACGAGCAGACTGCCGCGCGCGGGAGCCAGACCGCGCTGATCAACGAGCGGATCGAGGGCGTGCGCGTGGTGCAGGCCTTCGGCCACGAGCAGGCCAACCTGAATGATTTTGACGAAACCAACCGGCGTCTGAGCCGGGCCAGCCTGAAAGCGATTTTTTATTCGAGCATTGTCAACCCTTCGACCCGTTTTATCAATAACGTCGTCTACGCGGGGGTGGCGCTGGCGAGCGCGCTGGCGGCCATCGGCGGCGGCGTAACCGTTGGGGAATTAAGCTGCCTGCTTACCTACGCGACGCAGTTTGCCAAACCGTTTAACGAAATCACCGGCGTAGTGACCGAAATGCAAAACGCCCTGTCCTGTGCCGCGCGGGTGTTTGATTTTCTGGACGCGGAGGATCAGAGCCCGGACGCGGAAACCGCCCTTACGCTTCGGCCGGAAGCGGTGGACGGCCGCGTAACCCTTCAGGATGTGCGCTTTCAGTACGTGCCGGAAAAAGAGCTGATCCGCGATTTCTCATTAACCGTTCAGCCGGGCCAGCGCGTGGCCATCGTAGGCCCCACCGGCTGCGGAAAAACCACGCTGATCAACCTGCTGATGCGTTTTTACGACGTAAACGGGGGCTGCATCGCCGTATCGGGCACGGACATCCGGCAGATCACCCGCAGGAGCCTGCGGCAAAGCTACGGGATGGTGCTGCAGGATACGTGGCTCCGGAGTGGCACAGTACACGATAATATCGCCTACGGCAAGCCGGACGCTACCCGCGACGAAGTGATCGCGGCCGCGAAGGCCGCGCATGCCCACGGCTTTATCAGCCGCCTGCCGCAGGGGTACGATACCGTGATCGGCGAGGATGGAGACAACATCAGCCAGGGGCAGAAGCAATTGCTGTGCATCGCGCGGGTGATGCTGTGCCTGCCGCCCATGCTGATATTGGACGAGGCCACCTCCAGCATCGACACGCGCACGGAAATCCGTATTCAAAAGGCATTCGCCACGATGATGCGGGGCCGCACCAGCTTTATCGTCGCCCACCGCCTGTCCACCATCCGGGAAGCGGATGTGATTCTGGTGATGCGTGACGGGCAGATTGTGGAAAAGGGTACGCACGACGCGCTGCTGGCCCGGAACGGTTTCTACGCCCAGCTGTACAACAGCCAGTTCGAGGGGGTCGCGATTTAGGCGACCGAAAACCCTCTCGATAACGTTGCGCCGCGTTCTTCTCCGCCGTGATCGGCAGTGAAGAACGCGGCGCGGCTGATTGCAGAACCCCCCAAAAATACGACAGCGGCTCTGAAAGACCGTTTGCTGTGATTGGTTAATAAAACCCTTTCCAGACACAGGTCATCACCCCGTCGGTTTCCTGCAGCCTTCCGGCGGTTTCTCCCCACGCGGGCAACATTAGCTTCATCAGCAAAACACAAAGCAGCAGGGCGATTTCGCCCCGCGGATTCCACCTGATCTTCACGCGATATGCCTCCCGTGCGGTTTACCTGTCGCGGCAGGTCGGTTCTTTTTCTTTAACAACCGTTTGAACGGCACGTTCCAATCCCCCGCCGACGTTTGCGGAAACCGAAACCCTGTAGACCCCCGCGCCAACGGCGACCGTACCGCCAGCGGAGGCCGTATTCCCCGCAATCGCGCTGCCGTACCATGTGGCTACACGCTTCCAGCCCTTTCCGCACTGCTGATGGAGCGATACGGTCAGGGAAGCCGGATAAGCGCCGACAGGCAATACTGCCCCCCGGCAACTGGCACGATTTTCGATAAAAGTCAGTTCCGCCGAGATGCCGGAGGTATAGCGATACGCTGAAGATTGTTCGGCAAGGGTTTCTCCTTTTGATAATTCAGTTCCTTCCGTTTTGCCCAGGTTTTTACCTGTTGACAAGCAGAGTATGAGCGCCGCCAACGCCAGCAAGGCGTAAAGAAGACCTGTCGCTCTTTTCATTTCGGTACCTCCCCTGATTGCTCTCCAATATATAGATGCAATTGGGGGTTGTCTTGTTACACCGAAATGAAAAAAGTGACAGGTTGCAGAAAATAATCGGAGTGAAAAGACAAGTTTTCACCCCATGCCGCAGACCGCCTAGTCCAGGGACTGTATTTCCGGGCTTTGTACGGTCGCTGGGCTTTCCAGCTGTTTGATCCAGTTGCCGCCAAACAGTCGGGCCGCGCACCAGACCGACTTGATTACCGAATCGATCCGCAGGAAAAATTGAATCCAAAACGGGCTGAAGCCCCACACAAAACCCGCGCAGTAGCCCAGCGGCACCGACGCGCACCAGAGAAAGATCACGTCCGCAACCATCAGAAAGCGCGTATCGCCTCCGCCGCGCAGCACGCCTTTGGCCAGCACGCTCCCCACGGTCTGAAACGGCAGCAGAATGGCGAACGAATACATCAGCTGATCGGCATACAGAAGCGTCTGTTGAGAGATGGCATAAAACGTGAGCACCCACGGCGTCAGTACCACCACAATCCCACCCGCCGCCAGGCCAAGCACAACCGACATCCAGAAGAACGTTCGGCCGATGCGTTTGGCCATCTCCGGATCGCCCATGCCGATGGACTGCCCCACCGTAACGCTTCCGGCCATCGCCAGCCCCATGTTGATGACCGTCGTTAACTGCACCACCATGGAGCAGACCGAGTTGGCGGCGGACATCTCCACCCCCAGATTGCCGATCACCATAGCCACCAGATTGTTCCCCACCGCCAGAAACACGTCGCCCACCAGCACGGGAATGCCAATTTTCCAATAGCTGCGCGCCATGCCGCGCTCCACGCGCATTCGCAAATCCGGCAGGCGGAAGCGGATGGACTGATCCTTCGCAAGCAGGTAAATCGTCACAATCGCAAACTCGATCACGCGCGCCAGAAACGTTCCCAGCGCGGCGCCCTGAATGCGCAATTCCGGCGCGCCCAGATTGCCGAAGATAAACACCCAGTTGAAAAACACATTGGAAAACAGCGACACGCAGGAAACCGCCAGCGGCAGCCACGCCATGTTGGCCGAACGGAGGATGTTGGACAGGCAGGTGGTAACGCCGTGGAAGAAAAACACCCAGACGATGACCCGCAGATAGAGCACGCCCTGCTCAATCACCTCCGCGTCCGTGGAGTACAGCGACATGATCTGCCGCGGCCACAGCGCCGTGACCGCCATAAACAGTATCGCTCCGCCCATGCAGATGCGAAGCATCAGGTTCATCACCATTTTATAGGCGGCTTTATTTCCCGCGCCCCAGTATTGATTGGCCAGCACGCAGGCGCCGCCGCTGACCCCCATGCAAAAGATGGAAAACAGGCTGTAGTACTGATTCGCGAGAGAGGACGCCGACAGCGCGGCGTCCCCATAGGAAGCGAGCATCATGGTATCCGCGAGGTTCACAGCGATGTCGATCAGTCGCTGGCCCGCCACGGGCAGCGCGATTGCCAGCGCGGTGAAAAACAGCGGATGCGGTTGTCGTTTTTTCATTCCATCAAACTTTCTGCGTTCATTTCCCGGCAGGCGGCGTATCCAGCCCGTTCAGATATGGTTTGGGCTGGGGGCGGCCTCGGTCTCCAACGGCTGGTCGTACCAGCGGCCGAAAGCATGCAGCATTCCCCACTCGCGCCGGGTCGCGTCCAGGTGGCGGAAATTGCGGCCGATGTCCATCATGGAATCCGTATCGATCAGGAGAAGCAGGTTGTTCCCGCCGGCCATCGGGTCGCGCCGGTTGATATGCACCTCCGTATTGCTGAAGAGATAAAGATGCTCCCGAATCTTAATATAATGGGCCTGTTCCTCGTAAATCGGGTCGTCGATCAGCGGGCTATGATCCCCTTCGGGGCGCTGCAGCGCCTGTGCCCGGCAGAAGTGATCCAGATAGATATGCACGTTCACAAACCCGCCGGAATAGGTCCACGCGATTTTCTTCCCGGTCAGCTCGGTCGTTTCGCAGTGCCGTTTCCATGGCAGCGGCTCGCCGTCGCGTTTCACGGCGCCAAATTCGTACCGGGTAGTCGCCAGAACCGGCCGGGAAGGCTGTTCGCCAAAGACCGTCGTCACGCGCGTAACCAGCCCGTTCTCCTCGTCGATCACCAGGGTGACGCACTCATAGTGCGGTTTCCCCGGCACATCATAGGTGATGAAACGAACCGTTTCCCGCATTTTCAGGCAGCCATAGCGCAGCCATTGAGGTTGCCGCGCGCTGTCAAACCGGATCAGGTCCTCCCCGGTCACAAAAGAGTACAGTTCCTCCTCGCCGTTATCGTATTGCAGGTGCATCCCCCGCCCTGCCAGATCATATTCCAACCGGTGGATATACTTATCGTCGTTTTCAAAATAGAAACCGTTCACAACCGGCATTCATTCTCTCCTCCGTTTCTGTTTGCGCCGCAGGCTCGGTTCATGCTTTCCGGCCGACTCCCCGCGGAAAGGTTTCCACGAAATTCACAGCCTGCGCCTCCTCAAGGGTGATTGGCAGTTTCGACCAGTCAATCGTCCGTTCCAGACCCGCGTAATCGCAGATACGGATGGAGCAGAGCCGCCCGTCGCTTCCACGCTCGTAAGCGGCGATGCCGGAAAGCGCGATCCGTCCGCGTTCCTCCCTGCCTGCCCTCGATACGATATGCACCCATTCGATCACACAGGTGCGCCCGTCGTCGATGATCGTTTCATACCGCATGCCCACGCAGCGCGGGATATAATTCGCCATCATTTCATACTTCGCGCGAATTTCCTCGCGGGTCAGCGCGGGCGGGTGAGCGCCGTCGTCCGGTTCGTACCCCCCAAACCGGCAATCGTCCCCGATGCTGTCCATAATCCGGTCCACATCCGCCCGGGGCACGCAGTGCAGCGCCTCGTAATACTCGCGCACCGCGCCGGTCAGCAGCCCCGGATCGCCCATCTCCAGATGCGCCGACTGGAAGATCGGTTTGCGGTAGGCCTGCAACCCCGGCACGAAAGAGCAATGCGTGTAAATCCGCACCTCGTCCAGCATCGTCGGGGTACGCAGGTCGGCCACGACGAAAAACGGCGTTTCCTCCGCTTCTCCGTCCACAACAAAGCGTACCTGCGCCTCCGTAACGGAGCGGCCGTTGGCCCGCGTCTGCATTACGGGGAGCACCTCCGCCGATTCGGCGTGAAAAACATCCAGCCATTCTTCCACGAATGCGCGAACGCCTGCCAGTCCCTCGTACCGCCGGTAAGGCGTATCGATGGCGCATAGCGTGCCGCCAAAGAGTTTGTGCTCGCAAAAAAGAGAAAGCGCGGTTTCCGTATCGCGTGCGCAGGCCGCCCGCAGCAGCCGCAGCTCCGCGAAATCGTCGCGGATCGGGTGCTGCGGCCCCTGATACAGCCTGGCCAGCGCGCTGCTTTTTCGTATTTTCAAACCAATCATCCTTTCTGGCGGGTCGTTCCGGCGCAGGGGCTCCGCCCGTCAGCGAGGCCCGCCGTTTCCGGCGGGCCCACGTCGGCAGACAGACGATCTTTACCGGGTAAACCGGAACAGGTTCCAGGAAAGTTTGGGCAGCGTCGCCGTTACAATGCCCTTTTCACAGCGCGTATCCGGATCGGCTTTCGGCAGAATCGCGTTGGGGTTTTCGTAGGTGTTGCGCGCGTTCTCATCCGCCGTAGCCATGGTCAGGTGTTCCGCGAAGCGCCAGCCTTCAAAGCCGCGCGCGTCCAGCGTAAACGCCTGCGCATCCTCCCAGTCCGCGTTGATGACGAACACGGCCAGTTCGCCGTCTTCCTCGTTGAGCGCCGCGGCGGCCTGCACGTAATTTACGTCGTCAAAATCACCGTACTGGTTCATATCGTCGATCACGTATCCGTCCACATGGTAACGCTCGCACTCCACCAGGGTATCCAGCGATACGCCGCGTGCGTAACGGATGAGCTGCGTAAAGGGATAATACGTCGCGCCCTTCCACGCATGGTCGCGGTCGGTCATGCACAGGTCGCCCAATCCGCCGGTCGCGCATCCGATTTTCACGCGGTCGGCATGGCGCAGCAGCGTAAGGGGCGTCGTCATGGCGGCCAGTGTGCGCGCCATTTCGCCGCTTTCGGGCGGCATGCGGCGGCCGGACCAGTTATCCGGGTCATGGCGTACATATTTCTGATCGGGGTCAATCTGATAGAAGGTATCGGCAGGCTGGCAGCCTCCCAGCCCGTGATGGGAAACCCCCTCCGGGCGCATGAAGCTTCCGTATTCGTCCAACGACAGCATCATCGTTTTCCGAACGCGGAGTTTGGTTTTGAGGTAATCGCACAGCGCTGTCTCCGTTTGGATGTAATCCTCAAAGGCTTTGTACCCGGCCATCAGCCCCGGCAGATTGCCCGTCGGCGCGGAGTGGTAGTGGTGCATTGAAATGTAGTCTACAGTTTCGTAGCATTCCTGCAGCACCTGCCGGTCCCAGTCGGGATAATGGTTGAGGAAAGGCGAGGAGGATACGCAGGCAATAGTTTCGCTTTTCGGGTCCACCCACTTGATCGCCTTGGAGGTCTCGTGCGCCAGCACGCCGTATCCCCGCGGGTCTTTTTCCCACGAGGCGACCTGCCACGGCCCGTCCATTTCGTTGCCCAGGTACCAGGTTTTCACGTTGTAAGGCGCTTTGTGGCCGTTGGCGGCGCGCAGGTCGGACCAGTACGTGCCCCCCTCGAAGTTGGTGTATTCCACCAGATCAACCGCGTCGTTCAGGCTGCCGGTACCCAGATTGAGGGTGTACAGCGGCTCCGTACCGATCCGCTCGGCCCATTGCAGATATTCATCGTGGCCCACATCGTTGGGGATGTACTGATGCCACGCCAGGTCAAGCCGCGTTTTCCGCGAGGCGCGCGGCCCAATGGAATCTTTCCAGCTCCAGCCGGAAACAAAGTTGCCGCCCGGCAGGCGCACGCACGGCAGCCCCGCCTGGCGCAACCCGTCCATATAATCCCGGCGAAAACCCAGGTCGTCCGCCGTGGGATGTTTGGGGTTATACATGCTGCCGTTGACCATGGAACCGATCGGTTCCAGGAACGCGCCGAAAAGCCGCGGTGAAATCTCGCCGATCCGGTAGGAAGGGTGGATTGTGATTTTCGCTTTTTTCATTCGGATCATCCTTTCCGCATACAGTACCGTTATCGCACAACGTGTGCGCCGTTGCCCACCTGTCGGGGACCCGTGTGAAAACGGTTCGCACGGCGGCGCGTGCGAACCGTTTTCGGGGAATCTTTACAGAATCAGTATTTGATTTCGACCGTCACTGTTTCGCCCTTGCTAAAAGCGAACTCCGTATGGTCGCCCTGCATCGGCATTTCCGCTCCGTTCACGAAGATGCGGCATCCCGTGCGGCGGCAGCGCAGCGTAAGCGTCTGCGCCTTATTGGATGTGATCGTCGCCTTGATGCCCGACGCATTCCATTCCATATGATCAAGCTTGGCAAACGTGTACAGCCATACGCCGTCGATGGCGCCTTCCGGCAGGGTCTCCGGCATGGCAGGCAGAAGTTCGACCACGCCCGGCATGGAGAACACGCACATTTCCACCAGCAGCGCCGGCACAGCCCCCTGCAGATCCGGGAACACGCCACGGTACGGGAAGTGGCTGGTTTGCAGCGTGCGGCGGACAAAGCCATGGTTTAAAAGTTGCGACAGGTTCTGTTCGGCCTCCTCCATATCCTTCAGGCGGATGGCGGTGAAGGCGCGATGGATAATGCCATGCGCAGAATCATCCTGCTGGCCGCGTTTCCGGTTGGAGATGATGATCGCGTGGGTCAGTTCCGGCTCCGTTTCGGGCGTAATGGCGCGGCCCGGCCACACATCGTAATGATGAGATACGTGGCGGTGGTTGTAGTTTTCTTCGATGTCCGCCCATGCCCATTCCTTTAACGCGCCCTCGGCGTCAAACAGGTAGGTGGGCAGCGACGCAAGTTGCGCCTCCCAGTGTGGGATGTTTTCCGTCTCCACCCCCAGTGTGCGGCAACCGTCAATCAGGTTGTTGAGCACCTCGCGGCAGATGGCGATATCCATGACGGAGTTGATGCGCGTGGGGTTGATGCTTTTGCAGGTGACCGTTTCATAGCCGGGGTTCGGCGTGGGGTCTTCCGGAGAGAACGATGGATAGAAGATCGTTTTTCCGTCCGGGCCGCGGTCGCAGGCATAATCCTCAAAGAACAGCGCCATTTCCTTCAGCGCCGGGATCAGCCGTTCCCGCAGGAAGGTTTGATCGCCCGTCACCAGATAATAACCCCACAGCTCGTTATAGATCCAGCCCAGGCACCCCGTCCAGCAATAGTGCGGGTAGGTGTGGGAGAAATGGTAATACAAACCGGAATCCGGATCGCAGTGCACGCTTGCCAGCAGGCCGCGCGCGCCGAAAAGCAGCTTTGCGTTGGTCCGGAAGTCGTCAAACTTCGTTTCATAAAAACGGAAGTATACGTCCATCTCGTCAAAGAGGCCGGTATTGTTGCCCGCGCAAACCTGCAGGTTGGTGTTGATGTTGTGCTGCCCCATCATGGGCGGCAGCGCGCCAGTATCGTAAATCTGGAAGAACCGGCCCATATCGTACAGCTTATCCAGCAGGGTGGGGTCCAGCTCGTTTACGGAATGGGTACGCTCCAGCAGTTCCTCGCCGGAAAGCACATCATCTTCCGGTTTGCCCAAACGGATACGGGAACGGTCCATCCGCTCGCCGATATGCGCTTCGTTGCCTTTCAGCAGCGCGTCGAAATCCGGCTTCATCGCCATCAGCGCGTCGGTCACCTGCTTAGCGCAGTCAAACGTGAAGTGATCCTCGAACTTCACGGTTTTGGTCAGCACGATCAAGCCGTCCGCACCGCGAACGCTGACGCCCTTTTCCGTTTTGGTGATCTTGCCGTTTACCGGCAGGAAACGGATGGCGGAAACGTACCCCTTATGGCCAAAATCCGGGTTATACGCCCAGGCCAGAGTGATCAGTTGATCGGTAATCGAAAGCTGGTGAGTGCTGCCCGTAAACTTCTGCTCCATGAAATGGTTTCCGTATTGGATGGGGCGGTTGGGCAGTTGCAGCGCCACATCCACATCCAGCTGCCCGGCGAGGGCGCTGAAACGGGTTACGGTCACATCGCCGTCGTAGGCCGCGAAGCTCTCCGTGCGGTAAGCGCCGCGCTCGTTCGTCCACGCGGATGTGATCAACCCGGTCTGCATATCCAGCCAGCGCAGATAATCCCACGTTTTGGGCTGTTCCGGCTGCCGGAACGTAAGCCAGAAAGCGGTGTGCAGCCGGGGCGAACCGGTGGGGTACACCACCTTGTTGTCAAAATTCATGTATTTCCCGAAACCAGCCGCTTTCTGGGCCTCGTCCAGCAGGGCGTCCGTTTCCTCGGGTTTACCCTCCAGCAGCAGCTGGCGGATGCGGGGCAGCACGCCGCTTAAGTCCGGCGGTTCGGGCGTTTTGGCCCAGAGCGGTTCATACAGCATCTCCTGCGTAAAGGACATTTCATCGTCATACGGGCGGCCGGAAGCATGGATACGCTGCGAGCCGTTGCCCGTGATAAAATCATCGTCGGAACTGGTGGCGGGGGCGATGGAGCAGATACTGTGCTCAGGAAGGATTCCGTACCGTTTTTCTGCGGGGATAAAATCAATCGGGTATCGGTAAGCAGCATAATCGATCATAAGGTTTTCCTTTCATGGACAATCCTGTCCGGGGGCGCCCGAAGGCGTCCCCGGACGATTGGGGAGAAACTTTACTTGGCGAGGTAACGCTCGTAGGCAGTCTGGTAGCAGTCAATCGCTTCCTGGATGCCCATCTCGTCCACCTGCGTCAGCAGCGTGTCCAGGTCTTCCAGCGGACGGGTGCCGGTAATCACGGCGAGGTACACTTCGGAAACCGCCGTATTCACATCGGTGATAATCCGGTTGTAGGTCTCGGCCTCATCGGCGGTCAGGGAGAACGTGGGCTTCAGCAGGCCGGGATCGCCCTTGGCATAATTCTGATGCAGGATCACCGCATCGGGATCAATCAGGTTCAGGGACGCCCAGGCTTCGTAGCTCATCGCCTTGGGCCATGCGCCCAGCGTGGGCAGCGCGTACTTAAACACGGCGTCGGACATGGAGTAATCCGGGTCCTTGGTGACCAGATCGGTCCAGTGTTTGGTGCCGTCCGCATCCTTGGTGTAGGATACGCCTTCAACGCCCCAGTTGATCAGATCGGAGCCTTCGTCGGAATACAGATAGTTGATCAGTTCCAGGCACTTGTCCACCGTGCCGTGCTTCACAGCCGCCGTGGTGATAACGGTCGGCTGGCCGGAACCGGCATAGCTGACCATGGCGTTGTCGGCGTCGTAGGCGTAAGGCACGCCATCGGAACCGGCAAGCGGCACAAGGCCGTAAATCATTACGTCATCGGGGTTGGCGTAGCCAGCCTCGGTCATCGTGGCTTTCAGCGCCTTCTTATAATTCAGCACGCTGTCCGGGAAGCAGAAGAACACGCCGGCCTTGTCGCCCGTGATCTTGGCGGAGCAGGCTTCGTACTTCTGGGATACGTATTCGGGATCGATCAGGCCTTCCGAATACCACTTGCGCATGGTGGTTACGTAGTCTTTGAAATTTTTACCGTCGTTGTATTCGGTCCAGTAGGTCATCTTGCCGGTCTGCGGATCGCGGTACATGGTGTTTACCTTCAGGCCGAAGGCGGCGGAGAGGCTGTCCATCATCGGATGGACGGTTGTCCACCAGTTGCAGGAGGTAAGCGGGATTTCGTCGTTCGGGTCGCCGTTGCCGTTGGCATCCTGCTCTTTGAAAGCCTTCAGCACCGTGTAGAGCTCGTCGATCGTGGTGGGCACCGCCAGGTTCAGGCGATCCAGCCAGTCCTTGCGGATGGCATAGCCCCAGTAGGCGGAACGGGCGATGTTCGTTTCATAGTGGCAGAAGAAATCGATGGAGCCATCGTCCAGCGTTACGGCGCGGCGGATGTTTTCGTTGGAATCAATGATGTTAAACCAGTTGGGTACCTTGGCCTTGTAATCCGGGTTCGTGCTGATGGGCAGGATGATGCCATCCTCTACGCCCGCTTCGGCACCGCCGTTGTAGTTGTTCCAGTCGAAGAACAGCAGGTCCGGATAATCGCCGGAAACCAGCATGATGTTCACGGCCGTGTTGTAATCGTCGGTGCTGGCGGGGCCGATGATTTTGATTTTTACGTTCAGCCGTTTTTCAAGCTCCTGGAACCACGCGGCGTCGCTGTAATAAGCGATGGAGTTCCGGGCTAGGTCCTGCCGGAAATAGGTGATTTCCACGGGGGCTTCGCTGCTTGTGGTCTCAGCGAAACTGCTGGGTACCAGGCACAGCAACAGGGCGAGCGCGCAAATCAGGGATACCAGTTTTTTCATGGTTCTTCCTCCTTTATATTCACTTCCATGGCTTCCGCCATGTAGCGTTCCGGAATGTCAGCCCTTCAGGGCGCCGATCATGATGCCTTTGGTAAAGTACTTCTGCAGGGGGATATACACACAGATGATCGGAACGACCGAAACGATGATCGTCGCGTACTTCAGTAACATACGCGTCGCGCTGTCCTCGCCGGTCTGGTAAGTGGTGCCGGCGCCCGACGAAGCGGAAGCGTCGTTGATAATGAGAATCTGGCGAAGCACCATCTGCAGCGGGTATTTTTTAGAATCCTGAATATACAGCAGGGCGCTCGTCCAGCTGTTCCAATAGCCGACCATCACAAACAGGGAAATCGCGACGATGGTGGGAACGATCAGCGGAATCATGATCCGGATCAGGATGCGCAGTTCTCCCGCGCCATCCAGCGCCGCCGATTCAATCATCTCCTGCGGCACGCCGGAAATCGCGGTGCGCAGGATGATGACGTAAAACGTGTTGATCAGACCCGGAACGATCAGCGCCCAGACACTGTCGATCAGGCCAACGGCCTTCACAATCAGGTAGGTGGGCACCATGCCGCCGTTAAAGTACATCGTAAAGACTGCCGCGACGGTAAAGAAACCATGCAGCATGGTACCTCTCCGGGACAGCACATAGGCAAACAGCAGCGACGCCATCATGTTGCAGGCCGTGCCGACCGTCGCCAGAAACAGAGTGACGAGGTAGCCGTTCCAAATGGCCGAATAGTTGAATACGTACGCATACCCCTTCAGGGAAAAACCCAGCGGGGCCAGCAGCACGCCGGAATGGGCGAACAGCCGGAGCGGATCGCTCAGCGACGCAAACAATACGTACAGGAAGGGGTAGAGCGTAATGGCAACCAGAAACAGCATAAACACGATGTTTACGATGTCGAATACCTTGCTCCCCGTGGATGGATTGCCATAATACCATACTTTTTTACGGGTTTTCGCGCGGACGGTTGTGTTCATTCGTATCGTCTCCTTTACCAAAGCGACGTTTCGTTCACTTTTCGGCTGATCCCATTCACCAGAATGAGCAGCAGGAAATTGAACAGCGAGTTAAACAGCCCAACCGCCGTAGCGTAGCTGTAATTCCCCTTTTGCATGCCGTAACGGTACACAAACGACGCGATCACATCCGATGTTTCATAGATGGATTCGTTATAGAGCAGGATGATTTTTTCAAAGCCGAGGCTCATCATACTGCCCATGCGCAGGATCAGCATAATCACAATCGTCGGCATAATGCCCGGCAGCGTCACATGCAAAACGCGCTTGAAACGGTTACAGCCGTCGATGGCCGCCGCATCGTACAGTTCCATATCCACGGCGCTCAGGGCGGACAGATAGATGATGGAGCTGTAGCCGACCTCCTGCCAGATGTTGCTGCCGACATAGATCCCCCGGAAATACTTGGGGTCCTGCATAAAAATGGTCATCTGTCCGCCCAGCAATTGGATGATCTGGTTCACCAGACCGTTGGAGGAGAAAAAGTCCAGAATAATACCGCACACAACCACCTGCGAAATAAAGTGCGGCATATAGGTAACGGTCTGCACCACGCGTTTGTAGCGGTTGGAACGCAGCTCGTTAAGCAGCAGCGCCAGCAGGATCGGAGCCGGAAAGCCGAATAGCAGATCGTAGAAATTAATCAGCAGCGTATTGCGCAACAGCCGCCAGAAATAGTAGCTGCCAAAGAACTGATCGAAGTATTTATACCAGGGATCGGCCCAGGCGCTGCCGAAGATGCCGCGTGCCGCGCGGAAGTTTTTAAAGGCGATCACGATACCGCCCATCGGCAGATAGCAGAAGATGATATAGTAGGCCAGGCACAGGAAGCCCATGGCATAGATGATTCTGTTCCTTCTCAGGTCCCTGGTGAGCCGTTTGTGAAACCGCTGGGCAGGGATCGCTCCGTTGCTGGTCAATTGGCTCCTCCCCCTTCATGGAATCTTAAGATAATCCCGCTCCCGCCTGGGTGCGGCTACGTTCAGAAGCGGATTACCTGCGGCGTTCCCCCGAAAGACTCGATCGTCGCAACGACATCTTTCAGGTAGGCCACTTCCATCAATCCGTCGTCCGCCGCGTACATCCGCCTCAGGCCCGGATTGCTTTCCAGCATGTGTTCGCGGGCTTCCGGGCGATGGTCCACCACCGACTGCGCGGCTACGCGGATCCACCTTCCGTCACTGTTCATGGCGCAAAGTTCCAGTTTCGGGTCGGCCAGAAGCTGCGCATACACTTTCTTCCGGTTGTTCGTAACGATGTAGAGCTTGTCCTCAAAAACATCCAGCGCGCCGAAAGGGCGCACTCTGGGCTGGTCGCCCTCGCAGGTTGCCACGTAGAAAGTGCCGCACCCCTTCAAAAATTCCACTGCCTCATTCATTGTTGGTTTCTCCCTTTCTAAAAAGCAATTGCAGCAGCGCCCGCGCCGAGCGCCGCCAGACATCCCATTCGTGGTATCCCGGGCAGGTGAACCAGTGAATGGCTAGCCCCCGGCTGCGGTATTCCGCCATGCGTTCCTCCAGCTCTCCGCACATCGGCTCCTGTTCTCCCGCGGAAACAAACAGCAGGTCGAACGCCCTGGCGAATCTCTCCGGGTCCCGGAACAGTTCCGTTCCGTCAAACCCGAAGCCGCTTTCCCGGAAACCGCCGCTGAATATCCCGGCGTTCGCGAAACGTTCGCTGTGCCGGATTACACCCGCGTTGGTCTGCATACCGCCCATGGACAGCCCGGCCAGCGCCCGGCCATGGCGGTTGGCTATGGCACGGTACCTGCTTTCGATAAAAACGGTGCATTCCTCCGCCAGAACGTCGTCGATGCTTCCGGCCGCCGGGTCGCCCGTTCCGTCGGGGCGGAAGGCGTAACCGTCGTTCATCACCACGAGCATTTCTTTCATCTTGCCCTGAGCCAGCAGGTTATCGCAGATATAGTTGATCTTGCCCTGCCACAGCCAGCCGGTTTCGTTCTCCCCGCCGCCATGCTGCAGGTATAATACCGGATACCGCCGGTCAGGGTTTTCGTCGTAAGCGGGCGGGGTGTAAACGTAGCAGCAGCGCGTGCGTCCCGTGAGGCGGCAGGGATACAGCTCCATGTGCACCGTGCCGTGCGGAACGTTTTGCAGCAGGTAAAACTCCGCGTCCGGGTCGCCGGGCATTTCAAAATAGTTGACCGGGCGGAAACCGCCGTACCCGACCGGCGCAAGCGTATTGATCGTACGTACGCCGTCCACGAAGAAATCGCAGTAGTGGAAACCGCCGCTGATGCCGCTGGCGACGCACTGCCAGTAACCGTCGCCAACGGGGTGCAGATCGTAGCTATCCGGCATGGAACCGCCCCAGCCTGCCACACGCACGCTGTGTGCGTCCTCCGCGTGGAAGTTGAACTCCGCAACGCCGAAGTCCAGCACCTTTATGCCCTGCTTCTCTTCTATATAATGGAGTTCCCGCCGCCCGTTCACCAGATCGGCAACGACTTTCTTGTTCAGCGGGTCGAAAAAGAGCGCGTGCTGGTTCAGCGCCTGATTGTGTAAAACATCATCCCGGTTCATCTTCCGGCCTCCTTAAAACTCAATTTCCACTTCGAGGGTTTCTTCCGGGCGGATGGGGCAGGTTACGAAATTGCCCTGAGTGGGTAAGCTCTGTCCGTTTACGCGGAACCGCGCCCCCGGACGACGGCACCGCAGGGTAAGCGTCTGCTCCCGGCGGGAAGTCAGGGTCGCTTTCAGCCCCTTCGGGTTCCAATCCATCCGCTCCAGCTTGGCAAAAGTGTACAGCCACACGCCGTCAATACCGCCCCGGTCCAGCGAGGCCGGCATGGCTGGCAGAAACTCCACTACGCCCGGTTTGGAGTACACGCACATTTCCAGCAGGATTGCGGGCATCGCGCCCTGCAGGTCCGGCATATGGTGCTGATACGGATTGTGGCGGGTTTGCAAAGCGCGCGTCACATAGCCGTGGTTCATCAGGTGATACAGGTTTTGAACCGTCTCCGGCATATCTTTCAGGCGGATCGCGGTGAAAAGCCGGTGGATGATCCCGTGGGCGGAATCGTTCTGATGCGCGCGCTTACGGTTGGAAATCTGGATTGCGCGGGCCAGTTCCGGCTCTTCCTCCCAGGTGACCCTGTGTCCCGGCCACACCTCGTAATGGTGCGACACGTGGCGATGATCGTAATTCTCTTTCACGGTAGGCCATGCCCATTCTTTCAGCCCGCCCTCCTCGTCCAGCAGGTAACGTGGCAGGGTGGCTTCCTGCGCTTTCCAGTGCGGGATGTTTTCCTGCTCGATGTTCAGTTCCGTGCAGGCTTCGATCAGGTTATCCAGCACTTCGCGGCAGATCATAATATCCATCACGGAGTTGATGCTGGTGGAGTAAACGCCGTTCACCGCGTAATTCGGGGTGGGATTTTCAGGTGAGAAGGAGGGATAGAAAATCACCCGGCCATCCGGCCCGCGGTCGCACGCGTAATCCTCAAAGAACAACGCGATTTCCTTGAGCGCCGGCACGATCCGGTCACGCAGGAAAGTCCGGTCGCCGGTCACGAGGTAATCATTCCAGAACTCGTTGTAAATCCAGCCCAGGCAGCCCGTCCAGCAATAATGCGGGTAGGTTTTGGAGAAATGATAGAACAGACCGCTGTCGTAATCGCAATGAATACTGCACAGCAGGCCGCGCGCGCCGAAAAGCTTGCGGGCGTTGGTGCGGAAATCGTCAAACTTCGTTTCGTAATAACGGAAGTAAACGTCCATTTCCGTAAGCAGGCCGGTGTTGCATCCCGCGCATACCTGCAGGTTGGTATTAATATTGTGCTGGCCGTAAAGCGGGGGCAGTTCTCCCGTATCGGTAATCTGGAAAAAGCGGCCCATGTCATACAACTTATCCAGCAGCGTACCGTCAAATTCCACCTCAGAATGCGTGCGGCGCAGCAGTTCTTCCGAGGACAGGGCGAAATCCTCCGGCTTGCCCAGCCGTAAACGCGACAGTTTCATCCGCCCGCCCAGATATTCGCGGTTGGCCCGGATCAGCGCATCCACATCCGGCTGATACGCGCGCACCGCGGCGATGACCGGCTCGGCGCAGGCAAAAGTGAAATCATCTTCAAACTTGACCGTTTGCGCGATCACCGTAAGCTGATCGGCCCCGCTGATCCGTATGCCGTTTCCGGACGCTTCCGACGAACCGCCTTCCCGGATCAGCCGCACGACGGAAACGTACCCCTTCTGCCCATATTCCGGCAGGTACGCCCATTTCAGGGCAATCAGATCGTCGTGCGTTTCCAGCTCGGAGGTGTTACCGGCAAACATTTTTGCGCCAAACGGCGCCCGGGCGTCGTCGTCCGGCTTCACAAAGTCCAGCCGGAGGTTCAGCTTTCCCTTCGGCGCGCGCAGACGCATGACCACCACAGGGTCCCGGAAAGAAGAAAACAGTTCCCTGCAGAAAGCGCCTTCTTCGGTCTGCCACTGGGTGGTCAGCACGCCGGAAAGCAGGTCCAGCCAGCGCAGGTAATCAAAGGTGCGCTGCGCTTTCCCGCTTTGCAGCTTTAACCAGAACGCCGTGTGGGGAAAGGGCGGCATGGGCGGGTCTACGATGTCGCCGCAGTCAATGGTGCCCACGTGGCGCATTTTGGAACCAAAACCGGCTTCCAGCTGGCGTTTTTCCACCAGGTCGGCCGCTTCCACAAACTTCCCTTCGCGCAGCAGGCGGCGCACCTCAGGCATTACCGGGGTCAGGTCCGGCGGTTCGGGCGCGTTCTTTCATTTGGGCTCATACAGCATCTCGTGCGTAAAGCTGATCTTTTCCTCGTAAGGGTCGCCGGTCATCTCCGCGCGCTGTGTGCCGTTGCCAGTCCCGAAAACTTCGCTTCCGTTTTCCGCAGGGTAAAGGCTGCAAACGTTGCGCTCCGGCAGGATCTGCCTGCGCCGTTCCAGCGTCATCGCCTCATAGGGAAAAGCAGGGGCGACCCTATCCCTGTTTTGTATTTCCATCGCTCGTATCTCCTTTTGCTTACCAGAAACTGTGGTATTTTCCGCAGGCCGCGAAAAGATCGTCCGTCATGTGCTTAAGCTCGTCCAGGCTGAGCTTTGCGGAAGCGAGCGGATCATAATAAATCGCCTTGTACACCAGCGACTTGTCCCGTTGCAGATACGCCTCCACCGCCATCTCCTCGGTCTGGCTTTCGATGCTGTTAAGTATCGCCAGTTCAGGCGGCAGCGCGCCGACATGGGTCGGCTTCAGCCCGTTCGCGTCCGCCAGAATGGGCACTTCCACGCAGGCGCCCACGGGCAGATTGTCGATCAGGCCGTAGTTGCGCACATTGCCGTTAAACTCAAATGGCGTATGATCGCCGAAACAGGCGTTGAAGATGTAACTGGCAAACTCGTGCCCGCGCGTAAGCGTAATGCTTTCTTTAAACCAGTCCTCCAGCCGCTCCTGTCTTGTGCCTTTAAACAGGCCGCCTTCCCGCATCCGCTGGCTGAAGAACTTGCCGGGCGTTCCGTCATAATTGACAGGCGGGCAGTATTTCTCCATCAGGTCGTCACGCTTACGGAACCAGGCGTTATATTCGCTGTTATGGTAAGAACTTTCGGTGACGAAATACCCCAGGTGCTTAAACATCTCGATGCGTACCCGTTCCGTTTTGTAAATTTCAGGGTCCTCCACCACCTCGCGCAGCCGGGGATAAACGTCCGCCCCGTTTGCCTGAAGCGTAAGGTAGAAAGCCGTGTGGTTGATGCCGGCGCAGGTGTAGGTGAGATTCTTCACATCCTCGCCCAGCCATTTGGCCAGCATCATGGCGGTTTCCTGAACGCTGTGGCAAAGACCGATAAAGCGCAGTTTGGGATACAGGGTCTGAATAGTGCGGCAGATCATCGCCATGGGGTTGGTGTAGTTTAAAAACACCGCGTTGGGGCACAATTCCGAAACATCGGCGGCAATCTCCACGATCGGCTGGATCGTACGCAGGTAACAAAAGATACCCCAACAGCCGCGCGTATCCCCGATCGCCGCCTCGATACCGTAATTGGAGGGGATGCACAGCTCGTCCCGGATCGCATCATACCCGCCCACCTGAATGGTGCACAGGATACCGTCGGCGTTGGGCAGCGCCTCGCGGCGCTCCGTGGTGCAGTGCAGCGTGGCCGGATAACCGCCTTCGTCGATATAGCGCTGCACCATTCTGCGCGCCATTTCCAGATGATCCCGGTCGATGTCCACCAGCCAGATTTCCGCGTCGCGGAGCGCATCGAACGTGAAGATATCGCGCGAAAGGTTCCGCGTGAAAATGAAACTGCCCGCGCCGATGAAAACGATTTTTTTAGCCACCATGCTCATCCTTCCATCAGAAAACACAACGACAGACCCGGTTTGCGGAATCGGACGGCCGTTATTATTTCTCGTGCTTTATTGGTTTTATGCTACCGGAGAGCCGTCGGGATGTAAATATTCGTTTCTTATTTTCAGACCATTCGATTCTTATGCAGTTGAGCGCCTGAAACACTTTGCGGGTTTATATTCACTTTTTACGATGATCTAAAAAATGGTTAATATCTTCTCATTTTGTACATTGTCATTCTTTTATGTTCTTCGCACCAAAAAGGGTTTCCCACGGCGTACAGTCGCGGGAAACCCTTGATTTACCTGAACGATTTACTTTTCTGATTTAGCCTTGTTGCATGGCTTTCGGTCCGTTTGCCCGTTCCCGTGCCGCTCAGATTTCGCTTTGTTCGTAGATCGGGTATTGCAGGCTTTCCACTTTGTCAGGTTGTGGCCCGAAGCGGCCGATTCCGCCGATGAAGTCGTTTTCAATGCTGCCGTCGCCCCGGTAGCCGAACACCCGGCCGATATACCGCACCCGCAGGGCGTTCAGCAAAATCAGCAACTGATTACCCCCCTGGTTGGGTAAAACCCGGTTGATGTTGCGTTCGGTAACGGAGTAAAGATAGAACCCTTCCCGGAGCTTGATGTAGTAAGTGGGTTCCTCGTAACAGGGGTAAATCCCCTCGCGATCCAGAAAAGCCTGATAATGTTTACGGGCTTCCTCGTCCGCGTCCGGAGCCAGAACCTTGTCGGAATCGCCGAGGCGCAGATGATCGCTGCCGTGGTACACGTGCATAATCTCGTCGTTCGGGTTGTAGCGCCAGATAATCCGTTTTCCAACCAGGTCGTCGGTCAGGCCGTGGCGCCCGGCAGCCAGCGGTTGGCGCGGCAGTTTCTGCGCGCCGTAATAAGCGGTGCTTTCCACCAGCCTCGGATGGGCCCCGTCCGCGCCCAGCACGGCCAGCACGCAGGTGACCAGCGTGGTCACAGCGTCCCACACCAGCGTAACGTGCGTTACGGGGCTACGTTCCGCCAGCAGGAACTTGATGAGGTAAAGGTTTTCATCCCCCTTGGCCGCCTCGTACTGCTCCCAACGGAAAGCCTCGCCGGGTTTTGCCCATTGCAGGTTGGTTCCATCCAGAAACCGAATCATCACCGGAGGCAGCCCGTCCAGATGCACTTCCAGCGTTTTCCCCGCCAGCTCGTTCGTCGGGGGTTCCAGATACTGTTTCATCCCGCCGATCGACGGATTCGGCGATACGGGATTATAAATTTTCTGTCCGATCATCCGATGGTTGTAACTCATCACGGTTCCTCCTTTCAAAAAATCCGGTACGGACTGGGCATAGTGTCGATCGGGTCGGGCGTGTCGTGGAAGGCCCCGAACGCGGAAAACAGGAAATTCTGCGGCGCGTAATGGTTACGGTAATCGCTCGCAAAACATCTGCCGATATCGTGCACCCTGTTCATATCCGCCACCATGATCAGGCTGTTTCCGCACAGCGTGGGATCCAGGCGGCATTCCGTTTCCTCGATAAAGCCGAAAAAGTACACGTCTTCGCGGAGCTTGATAAAAAACGCGGGGATTTCAAACAGATGGGCTTTCCGCTGCGCAAATTCCGCGTCCCGTTCAGCCCGTTCCTCTTCGGTGGCGTCGAAGGGCAGTTCCGGCGGCTGACCGATAGGCACCCGCAGATAATGCTCGCTGACGAACGCATGGGTAATCCCGAAGTTGGAGGAGTAGCGCCAGAAGATATTCCGGCCCGCCAGATCGGCGGTATAGCCGTGCCGCATCGGATTGAGGGGCTTCCCCGGCTGTTTGATCGCGCCAAAGATGATCTCCTGCGTAACCAGATACGGGTACTTCGCAATCGCCCCGATCTTCGCGTGCAACGCCGTAATCAGGTCCGCCCGCAAATCCAGCGCCAGCGTAATACAGGTGCGCGGTTGTACGCCGGTCACTTCCCAGTTGACGAAATAGGTCTCGTCATCCAGCTTCAGGCATTCATATTCGTCCCAGCGCAGAGCGCCGCCGCGCTCGCCCCAGGCGAGCATCTCTCCGCTTACAAACTGCAGCGCATAAGTAACGCCGTTATCCATTACCAGTTGAAAGCACCTGCCCGCCAGATCGTAACACAGCGGCTCGCGGTACTGTTCCAGTTCGTTCCACGACGCTTCCGCCAGAAAGGGATTCGGATATGGTTTTCGCATGTGGGTCTGCCCTCCCTTATTCAATCATCCCGGCGATCAGCAGGTACGCGCCCGCCGTCCAGGTCATCCATTCTCCCGGCGCCGCGCCCGTGTACGCGTTCAGCATTCCGCCCAGCCCGTAATGCGCAAGCATCGTATCGCAAAAACGCTTCGCCACGTCGCTAGCAAAGTCGGTTTCGCCCATGTCGTGCAGCGCGGAGATCAACAGCAGGTTAAACGGCTGGTAGATGAATCCGCGTACCGCGTTGCGGGAAATGTCGCACAGTTCCCGCGCCTCCACCTTCTCCTTGTCAAAGCCGTATTCGGTCAGGATATAGCCTTCCTTTTTCAGGTCCACCACCAGAGCGCTCAGGATCGCGTCCGGCAGGCGATGGCCCAGCAGCACGGGCAGATAGCCCAGAATGCCGTAATCCTTCTCGATCGTTTTGCCTTCCAGCGTATGGGATATGAACCGCTTTCCGTCCCAAAGGCGGTCGATCAGCCGCTGCTGCAGGTCGGCCGCGCGGCGATACCAGCCGTCCCGCACCGTTTCCTCCATACCCAGTTCGCGCGACATCTCGCCCAGTTCCTCATACAGCAGCACCAGATAGGCGGGCAGGTCCGGCGTTACCATGCACGGGCTTTCCCGGAACGTGGAGCCATCCTCCATGCCGCTTTCGTCGCCGCGCTCGTAATGTGGCAGGCCGTCCGCGCCATCCTCCACCCGGTAAGCGTCAAACCAGTCGGCCCACGCGGCCAGTTTCGGGTACAACGCCGCCCGCTGTTCCAGCGAAACCTGCTGGTAATAACCCAGCCTGCGCATCTGCTTAAGCGTCCAGCCCTGAATCGGCGGCCGGATGTTGGCAAACGTACCGCGGCTGTCGTCGTAATAATCCGGCAGTTGTCCGGTTTCACTCTGATAATCGAAGGGAACCAGCAGCTGGTCCCAGGCGTATTGCGCGTTATGGGCCAGTGCCAGAACCTGATAACTGAGCTGCCACTGGGACGCGGGACCCAGCCGGGACATGTACAGCATATTGCGTTTGACCAGCCCGCAGGGGCCGACCAGAAACGACCACAAATTCCACGCCGCCTTGATCCGCAGGCTTTCGTAAGGTGCTTTCAGCGGCGGAATGTTGGCCAGAAAAATGTCGAAATCCGCCTGCACACCGGCCAGCGCCTGCTCGTAGGTGGGATATTGCGCCCGCACGGTACCCGAATGGCTGAACTCCTCCAGCGAGGCGAGCATCCGGCCGTTCTCATCCGGCAGCAGGTCGATCTTGCAGCGTCCGCAGCGCAGCTGATCCCAATCCCACGGAGCGTCCACCTCCGCGCGCCCGATAATGGGGTGGATAACCGTGGTCAGGCAGGCGCGGTTAAACACCGTTTCCCAGGCGGTTTTCCCACGGGGTTTGGTTTCGCGGTCCAGTTCGCCGGTCGTGGCGAAACGCAGCCCAAGGCCGTTCTCCGCGCGGATCAAAAGCAGCCGCGCCTCGGCGATGCACAGGTGAATCTCTCCGTAAAGCGTGCGCAGTACCAGCTCTGCGGGTTTCATCACGGCGGCAAACGGTACCCGTTCCCCCTGATAGACCGGCTGCATGGCAAACAGCCGATGCTGACCCAATACCGTCGCGGCCCCGTGACAGGTGCCCAGATAAACATACGCGCGTCCGAACGCGTCGGTCGCCCCGGGCGCGAGATGAACGGTCAGATAACTGCCGCGCCGTCCGAAAGGACAATCCGACAGGCTGGCAAAGCGATCGCTCTCGTCTACATATTGCATGGATATACCCCTTTCTTCAAATTCCGTGCCGCGCCCCGCGAAAGCGGAACGCGGCACGGCAGGTTTTTATTCGGTTACACACACGCCGATAGAATCGGTTTTCGTTTCTCCCCCCATCGTCAGCGACGCGGTCAGCGTCACTGCCCCGGGCTGGAGCGCGATGATTTTGCCGTTTTCAATCTTCGCGACGGTTTCGTCGGAGGACTGGAATGTAAACGGCAGATCGGAAACGTTCAGATGCGCGGCGTCTTCCCGGGCCGCGGTCAGATGGACAGACGTCTCTTCGCCGGACTGGAGCAGATAGCGATCCGCCAGCATCGTAACGGCGGAGAGCGGCGCGTTCCATTGTCCGCTGATCTTCGCCGCCGCCCGCGCCAGCACGGCTTCCTCACCGCTGCCCCTGCCAAGCCAGAAAGCGTAATCGCCTTCCTCCACCTCGAAGCGCTCGCGCCAGGCATTCCAGAACTTCAACTCGTGAACCGGCACGGACAGCACGACCGTTTTCTTCTCCCCCGGCTGTAAAAATACTTTTTGAAAACCGACCAGCTGCTGGAGGGGTTTGTTGTCGTACAGGCTCCGTTTACGGCAGTACAGCTGCACCACCTCGGCGCCCGCGCGACTCCCCGTGTTGCATACCTCCGCCGCCACGGTTACCGTATCGTTCGCGTCGTACTGCTCCCGGTTCAAGCGGAAATGGGAATATGAGAAATTCGTGTAAGACAAGCCGTATCCGAAGGGAAACCGAACCTTACCCAGATAGTACAGGTAGGTACGGCCCCGCTCGGTGGACGTGTCAAACGGGCGCAGCCCGTATTCGCTGATATGCGGCAGGTCGTTTCCATCGAAAAACCATGTTTCGGACAGCCGCCCACTCGGGCAGACATTGCCAAACAACACATCGGCAATCGCCGCGCCCTGGGATTCGCCCGCGTAGGTAGCGTTCAGCAGCGCGGGCACGTCGTTAAGGAACGCGCCCGTTACGGGGCCGGAAGTGACGCATACCACGACGGTGTTGGGATTAACCTTCAGAATTTTTCGGATTTTATCGTCCTGATCGTAGGGCAGATCGAGGGACTGACGGTCGGCGCCCTCGCGGGTCACGCTCGGGTCGGTCCCGGCGACCACAATCACCAGATCGGCCTGTGCGGCGGCTTCCAGCGCTTCCGCCATCAGTTCTTCATCCGGGCGGTTCAGGTCCGCATCCGTAACCGGGTGGCGTGGCGCTACCTCCGGGCGGTTCATAAACTCCATGAACGGAGCGAATTTCGCGTGGCGCAGTGCCCGTTCGCTCTCGGGAACGCGCTGTTTCAGGTATTCTTCCGGCGTCAGGCCCGCGTCCGCGGCCGCCCGGAGCAGCACCGCCGTAGGCTCCGGCCGCTCAAACTCATGCTTCGCCTGATTCCAGCCCTTCCGGTAGGTCACCTGCATCCCCTGTTTTTCCGCCTCGATGCAAATCCCCGCGAGCGGCGGGATGGAAACGCGGGTGTCGCAGTCCATATGGGGGTTCCCGCCGATGGAATAGCTGCCGAACTGGCGGTAGATCGCGTTGGGGCCGATCACCGCGATGGAGCGCACTTTTTTCGGTTCAATCGGCAGCAGGTTCCCCTCGTTCTTAAGCAGGGTCAGCGATTCGGTCGCCGCCTGCCGGGCCAGCGCGGCGTTACGGTCGGCGCACAGCTGCGCTTCGCCGTATCCCGCGAAGGGGCGCGGGTCGTCGAATTCGCCCAGTTTAAAGCGCGCCGTAAAAATGCGGATCAGCGCGCGGTCCAGTCGGTCCTCCGTAATCAGGCCCTGACGAACGGCGTCCATCAGGTACAGGTCGTGCTCGATTCCGGTGCAGATGTCCGTGCCTGCTTCCACGCAGAGGGCCGAGGCCTCCGGCATGGTCTTACCGTAAAAATGCCCGCGCAGCATGCCAAACATCAGGGACGTATTCGGCCCCACGTCGCCCACCGCTCCGTCGTCGGATACGATGTACCCCTTAAAACCCCATTCTTCGCGGAGAATTTCCCGGATCAGGTGGTGGTTTGCGGAGGAAGGCACGCCGTTGATACGGTTATAGGAGGTCATGATCGAGTACGCTCCGCCCTCCCGGATGCAGCGTTCGAACACGGGCAGATAATACTCCCGAAGCGTCGCCTCGTCCATGTTGGAGGAGCCGTTGCAGCGGTTGTATTCCGAGTTGTTGGCGGCAAAGTGCTTGGGGGTGGAGATTGCCTTAAGGTATTTCGGGTCCTGCCCCTGCAACCCGCGCACATACGCGGCCGCCAGCTTGCCCGCCAGATACGGGTCCTCGCCGAAATTTTCGTCGTTGCGACCCCAGCGGGGGTCGCGGCCCATATTCACCGTGGGGCACCAGTAGTCCAGCTCCTTGCCGATGGTGTTTCGCAGCGCGCGAATCTCATCCGAGATGGCAGTGGTCACCGATTCGATCAGTTCGGGGTTCCAGGTCTGGCTCATCGCAAGACAGGTGGGGAAGCAGGTGGCCTGTTTAAACTCCTGCACAACCGCGGGGGTAACGCCGTGGGAGGCTTCGTTCCACCAGTTCCACGAGCGAATCCCCAGCCGGGGGATGGCAGGCGCGTCGTGCGAAAGCTGAAGCGCCTTTTCTTCCAGCGTCAACAGGCTCACCAGCTGCGCGGCGCGCGCCTCAAAGGGCAGAGAAAGGTTATGGTAACACATCGGAGGGGGTCTCCTTTCAGTTCACGCGTTCAAAGTGAGCCCACTATAGCATAGAACAAGTCTGATTTGGGACGATTTAACATATTTTATGACCAATATCAAGAATTGAATACCTGCTTTGTCCACCAAATGAAATGAATATCCCAAATCAAATTGTGAATATATACAGACCGGAAATCGTGATGTATCATGTCTTTGTAATCGAAGCGGCACGGACAGACAAACTAAATAGGATAAAGAGGGGGAACCCTGTTGAAACGTATCCTTTCCTTTCTTCTTACGTTCCTGCTGGCGGTTTCGGCGCTGTTTTCATACAGTTCGGCCCACGCCGAAAAAACGGAGTGCCCCATTCTGGGCCTCGGCGACTATTTCCCCTTGAAGGAACCGCTGAAACTGACGGCGCTGGTGATCAACACCGCAAGCCAGGTGAGCGCGTCCAACAGTTACGTTCTCCGCTGGATCAAAGAAAAGACGAATATCGACCTTGAGATAGTAAACGAGCTGTACGATGACGACGGGGAGATGCAGCTTCGCCTGATGATGGCCTCCGAAAACCCCCTGCCGGACATCCTGCTGTGCACCCGTTGGAGCAAGGCCGAATGCTCGCTGTATGGCGCGCAGGGGCTGGTGATCCCCCTGCAAAACTATCTGGCCGACTGCCCCAACTGGAACCGCCTGAACGAAATCTGCGGGGAACAGCACGTGAGCGACCTGACCATGTCGGATGGAAGCATCTATTGCTATGGTTCTGTTAACGAATGCTACCATCTCACCCATCAGGCCCGCATGTGGGTTTATCAGCCGTGGATTGATCAGCTCTGCGGGGGGAAGCTGCCGGAAACCACCGAGGAGTTTTACGATTACCTGCGCAAGGTCGCGACGATGGACCCCAACGGAAACGGAATTGCCGACGAAGTGCCGCTGACCGGGCAGATTGATTCCGGCTGGGCGACCGATCCCTTCACCTTTTTAAGCAACGCGTTCGTGCATAACAATAACATTCTGGGCTCCGCCAATCAGGTGATCGCCCCGGGCTGTTACGTGGCCCCGGGCGGCGTGGTGCACTGCAATTGGGTGGAGGACGGGTACCGGAACGCGCTTCGGTATGTAAACCGGCTCTATGCGGAGGGTCTGCTGGACAGCCAGGCCTTTACGCAAAACGGGGAGCAGATGAAAGCGCGGCTGGAAGCGGAACCGCATCTGGTGGGCGCGGCTCCGGGTGGCCTGATGCCGGAAGCGACGTACGCTTTCATCTCCGACGGCAAGGACAACTGGAAAAACTGGACCTGTCTGCCGCCGCTGGCCGGCCCGGACGGAACCCGCCTCAGCTATCAGGCGAACTACGATTATTTCTATAACTGTAACGGCCTTGTCACACGGGATTGCCAGTACCCCGAGGTGGCCGTTCGGCTTTTTGATCTGCTGGCCAGCACGGAAGGCACGCTGGTGCAAAGCTATGGCGAACAGAATGTGGATTGGGCCTATTGCACCGCTGCCGACGGAGAAGCGATGAATAACACCGTGCCGCTGTACCAGTACATCGGCAAAGCAACCGCTTTGCAGGGCTGGCCCCCCGATGTGGAAATCGGTTCGGCCTTTTTAGCCTTCCGCAACGCGATGCTGCTGAAAAAAGAGGAATTTAACGGCGAAAAGGCGCTGTGGGACTGGGCCGAGCTATACCAGCCCTACAGCCCGGGCGAGGATTCCGTGTTCCCCAACATCGCCTATACAGAGGAGCAGCTCAACAAGGTTTCGCTGTATACGGCAACCATCAACAGCTACGTCGCGCAGGCAACCGTGCAGTTTATTACCGGCAGTCTGAACATCGATACGGACTGGGAATCTTACCTGTCCGTGTTGAACGGGCTGGACCAGAAGGGGTATCAGGCACTGCTGCAGGCAGCATACAACGGTACGCTGGCCAACGCGCAATAAAACCGGGGAGGTTTTTGGTATGGATTATAAAATGATTACCCACCATCCGGCGGACGAATGGAGCGACGCGCTTCCGCTGGGCAACGGCCGTTTGGGCGCCATGGTGTACGGGCACACATCGGTGGAGCGCATTCAGCTTAACGAGGACAGCCTGTGGTACGGTAAAGCGATGGACCGGAATAATCCGCGCCTGAAGGACGCGCTTCCTGAAATTCGCAGGCATGTTTTTGCCGGGGAAATTCAGCTGGCCGAGGACCTGATTCAACGCTACATGCTGGGCGCGCCGTATTCGATGGGCCATTATGAATCGCTGGGCGAGCTGGACATCGGCGTGAACCGGCTTTCCCCATTCGCTGCGGGCAGCGCGCCCAACAGCGACGGCGTAACCGGCTACCGGCAGGAACTGGACCTGATGCGCGGCGTACACCGGCTGGACTGGGAGGAGAACGGCGTTCATTTTGTGCGGGAAACCTTTATCAGCCATCCCGATCAGGCCCTGTGCATCCGGGTTCGCGCCGATCGCCCGCAGGCCCTCCAACTCAGCGCGCGGTTTGACCGCAGCCTGATCTTTGAAGGAATGGTGCCCGATCCCCGCCGCCCCGGAAAAATGATCCGCGCGGGCGGCTGGGGCAGTATGTTTATGGAGCAGAACCATACGCTGGATGCAAACACGCTGTTAGCCACAGGCAACGCTGGCGGCACGCGTTTCGCTACGGCGGTGATGATGACCTCGGACGGCGCTGTGGACGACCCCTATACCCAGCTGTACACCTCCGGCGCGAGCTGCGTGTGCATCTTCCTGTCGGCAACCACGGACAACCGGGAAGCCGACCCCGCTGCCGCAGCGCTGGCCTGTGTGCGCAGAGCTTCCCGAATCGGGTTTGAAGCGCTACTGGCCCGTCATCTGGCCGACTTTGAACCGTTGATGCGCCGCTGCGAACTGAACCTTGGAAAGCAGAGCGAACAGCCGGTGGACGAACGCCTTGCGAGTCTCCGGCAGGGCATCCCCGATCCGGCGCTGGAGGCGCTTTACTTTGCCTACGGGCGGTATCTGCTGGTCGCCGGAGGGCGCGAGGACTCCTCCGCGCTCAACCTGCAGGGTATCTGGTGCCGCGATTTCGCGCCGATGTGGGACAGTAAATACACCACTAATATCAACCTGCAAATGAACTACTGGCCGGCGGAAACCGTGCAGCTCGGCGAAACCCAGTATTCCCTGTTTTCACTGATCCGCACGGTCTGCGAACGGGGCCGCGAAACCGCCCGCGTGATGTACGGCATGCGCGGCTCGGTGTGCCACCACAACACGGATTATTACGGCGACTGCGCGCCGCAGGACCAGTATATGGCCTCCACCAGCTGGACCATGGGCGGCGCGTGGATGGCGATGCACCTGTGGGAGCATTACCTGTATACGCGCGATCTGGATTTTCTGCGGGAATGGCGGCCGGTGATGCGCGAGTTTGCCATCTTCTTCGTCGATTTCCTGACCGATGACGGGACGGGCAAGCAGGTCACCTGCCCCTCGCTGTCGCCCGAAAACCGCTACATTCTGCCGGACGGATACGATACGCCCATCTGTGCGGGACCGGCGATGGATAACCAGATTCTGCGCGACCTGTTTGCCGCCTGTATGGAAGCGGACACGCTGCTGAACACGCGGGACGAGTGGACGGATGCGTTTGAGCAGAAACGCGCGCTCTTGCCGGAGGACCGGATCGGCTCCAAAGGCCAATTATTGGAGTGGCGTGAAGAGGTGCCGGAGAAAACGCCGGGAATGGGCCACATCTCCCACCTGTACGGCTCCTATCCCAGCAGCCAGATCAACTGGCGCGATACGCCCGACCTGATGGCCGCGGTGAAGCGCTCGCTGGAGCTGCGAGAAGCCAACCACACCGACGGCGGCGGTTGGCCGCTGGCCTGGCGGATGTGCCAGTATGCCCGCCTGATGGATGCGGAAAAGGTGGGCCACGCGGTGGACAAAATGGTTTCGCAGGCAACCAACAGCTTCCTGAACGGCCGCCGCATCTTCCAGATTGACGGCAATCTGGGGGCGACGGCGGGTATCGCGGAAGCCCTGCTGCAAAGCCATCTCGGAATCGTCCATCTTCTGCCCGCTCTGCCCCCCGCCTGGCAGGAAGGCTCGGTTCATGGATTGGCGGCACGTGATGGGGTTACGGTGGATATACAGTGGGCGGAAGGGCGGCTGACCGCCGCGTCGCTGACGCCCGCCCGTGTCGGCGGCATCGAGGTACGCTGTGCCGAAACGCTCCGCGTGGAGCAGGCCGGGCAACCCGTTGCCAGTGAAAAAACTGAATACGGCTTCCGTTTTGAGGCGGAACCGGGAAGGACTTATCAATTATGCCGATTGAAGTAATTTCCAAAGGGGAACATACCCTGATCTGCGAATACCGGATGCCGGAAGGGCCGTTTCAACCGCCTGTGACGCACCGGCTGCGCCTGACCGCGCTGGAAGGGGGCGCCGTGCGCGTAACCCGCACCGCCCGGGAGACCTTTCTGGATACGCCCAGCGCCATTGTTACCGGTGCGAAACCCGGCCGTTATTCGCTGACCGAAACCGCGGACCGGATTTGCATGGACTGCGGAGATACCGTCGTGGAGATCGGCCGCGCGAAGGGCGCTCTGGCATTCTATAATCGCGATCACCAACTGCTTTTACGGGAGCCGGAAAAGCAGCCCTACCTGCTGGTTGAAAAACAGGTGCTCCGCAATCGCTTTCAAAGCGACGCGGAGGTTACGCTCACGCAGAGCGTGGACGGAATCCGCGCCTCCGCGGAAGCATACGAAACCTATGTGGACCGCACGGCGTACGAATGGAAGCAGTCGTTCGTTTTTGACAAAGACGAGGCGCTGTACGGCCTGGGTTCTCACGAGGAAGGCTACGGTAATCTGCGGGGCCGTATGCGTGCCCTGTACCAGCAAAACATGAAAGCCGTCGTGCCTGTGCTGGTATCCACCAAAGGCTGGGGGCTGCTGTTTGACGCCAGTTGCCTGATGGTGTTCCATGACGACGCGGAAGGTTCTTATCTGTGGGCGGACTGCGCCGACGAGTTGGATTACTACTACCTGAGCGGCGGGGGATATCCTGCGGTGATGGCAAGCTATGCCCGCCTGACGGGGCAGACGCCGATGCTTCCCAAATACGCCTTTGGCTACATCCAGTCTAAAGAGCGGTATCAAGACGCGGACGAGCTGGTCGCCGTCGTGAAGGAGTACCGCCGCCGGGGTGTGCCGCTGGATATGATCGTTCTGGACTGGTGCAGCTGGCCGGAAGGGTTATGGGGATATAAGGTGTTCGACCGCTCGCGTTTCCCTGACCCAAAGGCGCTTACGGACGCACTGCACGCGCTGGGCGCGAAGATGATGATCTCCATCTGGCCTTCCATGCGCGGAGACGAAAACGTAAACCGCACGGAAATGCTGCGTATCGGGGGGATGCTCGGCAACCGCGCCGTATACGACGCCTTTAATCCGGAAGCGCGCAAACTGTATTGGAAACAGGCCAACGAAGGGCTTTTCCAGTACGGGGTGGACGCGTGGTGGTGCGATTGCAGCGAACCGTTCGAGGCCGACTGGCACGGACAGATCAAGCCGGAACCGCACGAGCGCGTGCGCATCAATACCGACGAAGCGAAAAAGTACCTTGATCCCACGCAGATAAACGCCTACAGTCTGATGCATTCCGAGGGGCTTTATACGGGCCAGCGCGCGGTAACCGATCGCAAACGGGTGGTTAACCTCACGCGGTCCTCCTACGCGGGACAGCATCGGTACGCGACGATCACGTGGTCCGGAGACGTCTCCTCCACCTGGGAAGTCCTGCGGCGGCACGTTCCGGAGGGCGTCAACTTCTGCGCAACGGGCGAGCCCTACTGGACGACCGACGTGGGCGGCTTCTTCCCGATGGGGGGCGGTGCGTGGTTCGGGTCTGGCGATTACAACACCGGGGTTGCCGACCTGGGATATCGGGAGTTGTACGTGCGCTGGCTGCAATACGCCGCGTTTCTCCCCATGATGCGTTCTCACGGCACGGGAACCCCCCGCGAAATCTGGCGTTTCGGCGAAAAGGGAACTCCTTTTTATGACGCGATCGAAAAAACGATCCGCCTCCGTTACGCCCTGCTGCCCTACCTGTATTCGCTCGCGGCGCAGTGCGCCGATACAGGCATGCCCCTTCTCCGTGCCCCGGCGCTGGAATTTCCACGGGATACGGCCCTGCGGCAGATCGACGACCAGATGATGCTGGGGAGCGCGTTGCTGGTGAAACCTGTAACCCACCCGATGCTTTACGGGCCGGAATCCACGCCGGTCGCCCCCACGGACGATACCGAAACGGTCACCCTGCCGGAAGGCTCCTGCTGGTATGCGCTGGATACGGAGGAGCGCTATCCCGGCGGGCAGACGATCACAGTGGACGCGCCGCTGGATCGGATTCCGGTTTTCGTGCGCGCGGGCAGCGTGATACCGACACAGCCGGTGCTTCAGTATACGGGCGAAGTCGCGCATCCGCCACTGACGATTACCGTCTATCCCGGCGCGGATGGCGCCTTTACGCTCTACGACGACGAAGGCGACAGCTACGATTATGAAAAGGGCGAATGCGCCCGGATCGCGCTTCAGTGGAACGACGCGCGCGGAGAACTGAGCATCGGCGCACGGGAAGGCACGTATCCCGGCATGCCCGGACACATCGACTTGACCCTGCGCGTGGCGGGCAGCGAAGAAGTCACCTTAGCGTACGACGGTAGTCCGCGCAGTATTCAACTGATCTCAAATGCAAAGGAGCGTTACTAATGTTTA
>DAOPZG010000013.1:14836-33423 GCA_035353235.1 Candidatus Limiplasma sp. | reverse complement strand
CCCCCAAAGTTATTTCAGTATACCATACTGTCTAACTCTGGGGGTGCAGTTCATTTTTTTCCGGGGCTGGTTTTTTTAGCGAACCTGCTAAATGAACAGGCGGGGAAAAATGCTGTGGCGCCTTTGGAAAATTGACAAACCGGGCAACCCGCGGTATAGTGATTTCAGCCCATTTTCTTTTTTAATTTACAATGCATCGAATACGGATTGCATCGATTAAAGGACGGGTTTCCCGTCGGTGGGAGGTCGGGAGCATGACATCGGGTGACGAACGTCGCGCCATGCCGCCCTCCGAGCCTGCCCGGACGGACGACCCGCCTTATGGGGAAGAATCGCCGAACTTGTTCCGGCCTGTATCCATCGAAAACAGAATTACCGGAGAGGGCAGCCGCCGCCGCGCACAGGCTGCGCCCATGCCCGGGAGCAGTTATGATTTCGGTCGGGAAGAAGTACGCTCCCCTACTGTGCCGTTGTATCTGAAAAAAGCATCTTCACTGCCACCCCGGGCCGGGCAACCTGCCGGAGAAACAACACCCGTACCGTACCGTCCGGGCGAACCGTATGCCGTGCCCGGCGCAAGTGCGACGGACGCGTTTTCGGCAGTAAGGCCCTCGGTTTCCACGCCCGTGCCGTACCGTTCGGGCGAACCGTATGCCGTGCCCGGCGCGAGTGCGACGGACGCGTTTTCGGCAGTAAGGCCCTCCGTGTCCGCGCCTGTGCCGTTCCAATCTGGCGCGCCGTATACCATGCCCGGTACGAATGCGACGGACGCGTTTTCGGCAGTAAGGCCCTCCGTGTCCGCGCCCGTACCGTACCGTTCAGGCGAACCGTATGCCGTGCCCGGCGCAAGTGCGACGGACACGTTTTCAGCGGCAAGGCCCTCTGTGTCCGCGCCCGTGCCGTTCCACTCTGGCGCGCCGTATCCCGTGCCCGGTACGAATGCGACGGACGCGTTTTCAGCGGCAAGGCCCTCGGTGTCCGCGCCCGTACCGTACCGTTCAGGCGAACCGTATGCCGTGCCCGGCGCAAGTGCGACGGACGCGTTTTCGGCGGCAAGGCCCTCGGTGTCCGCGCCGAAACACCCGGACTATGTTCCCAAACATGGAGGCGTGGCCGCCGATGCGCCGCCGACACCGCAACAACAGACGGTCGATCCGTGGATCACGTTGGGCTGGAAGGCCCCGGTGGTGCCAAGAGCGGCAGAAGGTGGGTTTAAATGGACCGGACCGCGGGAAACCGAAACGCCTGCGGATTCCGGGGCATTCCCTCCGTTTGCGGCGGATCGTTCCGCTGATAGCGCCCTGCTGAATGATTTTCTGCCGCCGATGGTTGCGATGCAATCGTCACGGTATCCGCCTGCAACGGTAAATGAAGGGGATGCCTCTGTTTCGGGCCGCTATTCGGCGCCTTACGACGCGGTGACGGGAACAGGATACCCGCCCGCCGCGTCCGACACGGAGAGGATTTCGCAGTTTTCTTCCGCACGTCGCCAAGCGGTTACTCCGCCGCCCGCGAAACCGCCGAAAACCCCTGCCGGGCCGTCGGGGTCCCCCGCGCCGCGCAAACCTGCCCGACAGTTTTTAAAGCAGAAATGGCAGCTGGCGCTGTTGATCGTGGGTTCTCTGGCCGTGCTGTTCTGCGTGGTGGAAATTGCCCGGATGGCGCAAAGCCTGATGGTGAACCAGCAGGACCTGCAATCGGACCGGCAGGAGCTGTCCGAGCTGGCGGGCGTGGACCCCAACACGACCGCCGAAGCGGTGGATCTGCTGCCCGCGGGGCAAACCTACGCCCCTACGAATACACCCCTGCCCGTCCGTACCCCGACGCCGGAGCCCCGCATCGCACAGAACGACCCGCTGATCGGCGTGCTGGACAGCGGCGGCGCGGCGGGGGATATACAAACGGTACAGCCTGCCGTCACCTCCCCCGCGCGTACCAGACTGACCGCTTACCCGAACAACCCGCTGCTGAACGTCAGTGATGAGTTTACCACCCTGCGCCAGCAAAACGCGGATGTGGTGGGAAGGCTAACCATTGACGGCGTGCTGGACGAAACGCTGGTGCAGCGCAACAACACGTATTACCTTACCCATAACGCTCGCAACGTGATGGGGTACGGCGGCGCGGTGTTTGTGGATGAGGGAATCCTGCTTAAAAAGCCGCCGGAAAACCTGCTGATCCGCGGACAGGCAACCGACGAGGGGAAATTGCTGCAACCGCTCGCGCAGTATGGTTTGGCAGGAAAGGCGTTTGTGCAAAGCCACGGCATCGTCACCTGCCACACGCTGTACGAGCAGGCGGATTATGTGGTGTTTGCCGTGATCCGTGCGGACAGCGATACCACGTCCGCCAACTACTTCAATTATGCGGGTTACCTGTCTTTCCAGACCGATGAACAGATGCTTGCCTATGTACAGAACGCGAGAAGCCGCAGCCTGTATCCCATCGCGGTAGGCGTGCAGGCAAGCGACCGGCTGCTGACGCTGGCGACCCTTCCGGAAAACGGGGATACGACCTGCTGGGTGCTTCTCTGCCGGATGCTTCGCAGCGGCGAGACCGCCGCCCATATCCAGGCGGAGTAAACACCGTGTAAACCCAATCAACGAACCCGCGCGCACTGCCGCGCCAAGGAGGATTTTCATGCAAGACCTGTATCTACATCCCGGAGAACTGCTTTTACCGGCCCCGGAGGTAAACCCAACCGCGTGGGCATGCGTCGCCTGCGACCAGTACACCTCTCAGCCGGAATACTGGAAAGAGGTTGAGGCGCTGGTGGACGGACAGCCAAGCACGCTGCGGCTGATTCTGCCGGAAATTTTTCTGCCCGAAGCCGACGTGCGCGTGCCGGAAATTCACCGCGCCATGCGGGATTATCTCGCCCGCGGCGTGCTGACGCCCGGCGTAAAAAACGGTTTTATCCTGACCGAGCGCAACACCTCAAGCGGCGCGCGCGTCGGTCTGGTGGCGCTGATGGATCTGGAAGGGTATGATTATCACCCCGGCAGCCGCACCCCCGTGCGCGCCACCGAAGGAACAATATTGGAAAGGATTCCCCCGCGGCTGGCGGTAAGGCGCGGCGCGGCGCTGGAACTGAGCCATGTGCTGATGCTGATTGACGATCCTATGATGAGCGTGGCGGAACCGCTGTTTGAGCGCCGCAATACGCTTACAAAACTGTATGATTTCCCGCTGATGATGAACGGCGGCCATGTGGTGGGCTATGCCGTGACCGACCCGGCGGACATCGCCGGGGTAAACGCCGCGCTGGAAGCGCTGAGATCCCGGCTTTCGAGCAACCTGCTGTATGCCGTAGGCGACGGCAACCATAGTCTTGCGACCGCCAAAGCCTACTGGGAGGAAATCAAACCAACGCTGACCCCGGCCGAACAGGCCGACCACCCCGCGCGCTTTGCGATGGTGGAGCTGGAAAACATCCACGACGACGCGCTGATCTTCGAGCCGATCCACCGGGTGCTGTTCGGCTACGACGGCGACACGCTGTTGGACGAACTGGCCCGTTACGCCGTGGAAAAAGGCTGGTCGCTGACCGGCGGGGAGAACACGCAGGAAATCGTGGTGGCGTTTGAGGGGAAGGAAGTGCGCCTGAATATCGGCGGTTCGTCCCATCCGCTGGCCGTGGGCACGCTGCAGCGCTTTCTGGACGACTGGATGCCTGCCCACCCCGGCACAAAACTGGATTATATTCACGGCGACGCTGCCGTGCGCGCGCTGGCGGAGGGAGAAAAGGCCGTGGCGTTCCTGCTGCCCGCGCTGCCGAAAAACCAACTGTTTCCGATGGTGGAAAAGCTGGGATCGCTGCCGCGCAAAACCTTCAGCATGGGTGAAGCGAATGAGAAGCGCTACTATCTGGAAGCGCGCAGACTGGAGCGGTAACGCAGCGCCCGCAGGTCTGCCGGACGTACCGGAACCAGCCACCATACAGTTTAAAAGCCCACGCAAACGGCTCTTGCCGGATGCGTGGGCTTTTCATGATGGGGTTGCATAGTTTTTCGGTTGCGTTGCTTATAGCGGGCCAGCAGGCCGACGCGGCGTAAAAGCTTGCACTGTGAGAGTATTGCCGCTGAAGTTCAAACAAAAATGTACATATTGACCGCAAAGCAGACAAAAATCGCAAGAAAACCCCTTGACAAAAAGCTGCATATAATACATAATACGTGCATAAATATTCAAGGAGGCAACCACCATGGCTGTGAAGTCCAAGCAGGAAATCAAAAAGGTCGTGCTCGCTTATTCCGGCGGGCTTGATACTTCCATTATTATTCCGTGGCTGAAGGAGAACTATAACAATTGCGAAGTAATCGCCGTTTCGGGCGACGTGGGACAGGGCACCGAGCTGGACGGGCTGGAGGAAAAGGCCAAAAAAACCGGCGCGAGCAAGCTCTATATTGAGGACCTGAAAGAGGAATTTATCACCGATTACATCTACCCCACCCTGCAGGCGGGCGCGGTGTACGAAGGCGAATATCTGCTGGGCACCAGCTTCGCGCGTCCCATTATTGCCAAACGCATCGTGGAAATCGCCCTCAAGGAAGGGGCGGACGCAATCTGCCACGGCTGCACCGGTAAGGGCAACGATCAGGTGCGTTTCGAGCTGACCATCAAGGCTTTCGCGCCGGACATGGCGGTCATCGCTCCGTGGCGGGAGTGGGACATCAAGAGCCGCGATGAGGAAATCGACTATGCCGAGGCGCACCATATCCCGCTTAAAATTAACCGGGATACGAATTACAGCAAGGATAAAAACCTGTGGCACCTCTCCCATGAGGGCCTCGATCTGGAAAACCCCGCCAACGAGCCGCAGTACAACAAGCCCGGTTTCCTCGAAATGGGCGTAAGCCCCGAGCAGGCCCCCGACAAGCCCGCCTACGTGAAAATTACCTTTGAAAAAGGCATTCCTGTGGCGGTGGACGGCGAGAAGCTGGCCCCCGTGGCGCTGCTGGAGAAGCTGAACAAGCTCGGTGGCGAAAACGGCGTGGGGCTGGTGGACCTGGTGGAAAACCGGCTGGTGGGCATGAAGAGCCGCGGCGTGTACGAAACCCCCGGCGGCACCCTGCTCTACCGCGCGCATCAGGTGCTGGAAACCCTGTGCCTGGACCGTGACACCCAGCACTATAAAGAGCTGGTGGCCAACCGGTTTGCGGAACTGGTGTATTTCGGCCAGTGGTTCACGCCCCTGCGCGAGGCGCTTTCCGCCTTCGTAACCAAAACGCAGGAGCACGTAACCGGCGACGTGACGCTGAAACTGTACAAGGGCAACGTCATCAACGCGGGCGTAACCAGCCCGTACAGCCTGTACAGCGAGGAAATCGCCACCTTCGGGCAGGATCAGGTATACGACCAGAAGAACTCCGCGGGCTTTATCACCCTGTTCGGGCTGCCCGTGGCGGTGCAGGCCAAACTGCAAAAGAAGCTCTGATCTTTTCCGCGCGCCGCATCGGACCGCCCCAAAGCCTCCGGTGCGGCGGCGCGAACCTCCGCGCGGCGACGCCGTGCTAACGCTATACAAGGCAGGGATTCGCGATGACAAAGGTATTTATTAGCGGCGGCAGCGGCACCACGGGCCTGCGCATTGTGGAGCGGCTCTCCGCGCGCGCCGACATTGAGCTGGTTTCCCTGCCGGAAGAACTGCGCAAGGACCCCGCCGCACAGGCGGAGCTGGCCGAACAGGCGGACATCACCTTTCTGTGTCTGCCGGACGACGCCAGCCGCGCGCTGATCGCGGCGCTGGGCGACACAAAGGGCCGGGTGCTGGACACCAGTACCGCTTTCCGGACCGATGCGCGCTTTGCCTACGGCTTTCCGGAGCTGTCCCCGGCACATGAGGCGGCGGTGAAGCAGGCAAACCGCGTCGCGGTGCCCGGCTGCCACGCCAGCGGCGCGATCGCGCTGCTCTATCCGCTGGTGCAGGCGGGCGCGATTTCGCCGGATGCAGAACTGATGCTGACGTCGCTTACCGGGTACAGCGGCGGCGGAAAAAAGATGATCGCGGAGTACGAAACCCCCGGCCGCGACGGAGCGCTGCGAAGCCTGCGCTCCTACGCCGTAACGCAGCATCACAAGCACCTGCCGGAGATTGTGCACGTGTGCGGGCTTGCGGAAACGCCGATCTTTCAGCCGGTGCTTGGCGATTACTACGCGGGGATGCTGGTATCGCTCCCCCTGCGGCCCAACCGGCTGCGAAAGCCGCTTACGCTTGGCGGGCTTACGGAGCTTTATCGCGCGCACTACGCGGGGCAGCCGCTGATCCGTGTTCGGGACGCGAACCCCGAAGCGTATCTGGCGGCCAACGCGATGGCGGGCAGCGATGGGATGGAGCTTTTTGCGACCGGCACCGACGAGCGCGCGATGGTTTGCGCCCGGTTCGACAACCTCGGCAAGGGCGCGAGCGGCGCGGCGATCCAGTGTATGAACCTGATGCTGGGGCTGTCTGCGCAAACGGGCCTGAACGGTTCTTTTACTTGAAATATTCCTCGGCTGTCGGCCTGCGGGGCCTCCGGCCGGGCGCGGAGGCAATAGGAACATGGCTGAACAGTTTGTGTTTATTGATGGCGGCGTAACCGCCGCAAAGGGGTTCAAGGCATCCGGCGAACATCTGGGCATTCGGAAAAACCGCGACAAGCGGGATACCGCGCTGATCGTGAGCGATACGCTGTGCACGGCGGCGTGCTGCTACACGCAAAATCTGGTGCAGGGCGCACCCATCGCCGTTACGAAGGCCCATGTGGCCGACGGGCACGCCCGGGCGATTCTGTGCAACAGCGGCAACGCCAACACCTGCAACGCCAACGGCAAAGAAATTGCCGAGGGGATGTGCGCGCTGGTTACGCAGCATACCGGTGTGCCCGCGGGCGACGTGGTGGTGGCCTCCACCGGCGTGATCGGTCAGCCCATGTCGCTGGACCCGTTTGAGAAGGGGATGCGCAGGCTGGCGGTCGCGCTGCGGCACAACGGCGGGCACGACGCCGCCGAAGCGATTATGACAACCGACACCGTGGCCAAGGAAGTGGCCGTGGAGTTTACACTGGGCGGCAGGCTGTGCCGCATGGGCGGTATCAGCAAGGGCAGCGGCATGATCCACCCCAACATGGCGACCATGCTGTGCTTTATCACCACCGACGCGGCCATTGCGCCGGATTGTCTGCAAACCGCGCTTTCCGGTGTGGTGAAGGACACCTTCAACATGCTGTCCGTAGACGGGGACACCTCCACCAACGACATGGTTACCGTTCTGGCCGGCGGGCTGGCGGGCAACCCGGAAATTGCCGCCTGCGACGGGCCGGAATACGGCACGTTCAAAGCGGCGCTGTATCAGGTGTGCGCGAAGCTTTGCCGCATCATGGCCAAAGACGGCGAAGGCGCCACGAAGCTGATGACCTGCACCGTAACCGGCGCGCCGGACAAGGCGAACGCCAAGCTGGTAGCCAAGTCCGTGGTGTGCTCTACCCTGCTTAAGGCGGCTATCTTCGGCGCGGACGCCAACTGGGGCCGGGTGCTGTGCGCTATCGGCTACAGCGGTGCGGCGGTGGACATCGGCAAGATCGACGTGCAGTTTCAAAGCCGCGCGGGCGTGGTGTCGGTCTGCACGGGCGGCAGCGGCGTGCCCTTCAGCGAGGAGGACGCGAAGCTGGTGCTTTCCGAAAGCGAGATTGACGTTGCCGTTCAGCTCAATGCGGGTACTGAACAGGCGGTTGCGTGGGGTTGCGATCTGACGTACGATTACGTGAAGATCAACGGAGATTACAGAACCTGACGGTCGCTAAAGCTCCCTTTGGGGAAGGGATTGCGATCCCCTCCCCAACCTTCCCCCTTGGGAAAGAACGGGCGCTGATCCGGTTGGTCGCTCACGGCTGCGCCGTGGTGCCCACCGGGCACGCGCTTCCCTCTGGTGCCATGCCTCCCCCTGGGGAACGGTCGCTAAAGCTCCCTTTGGGCCGGGGGATTGCGATCCCCCTCCCATACCTTCCCCCTTGGGAAAGAACGGGCGCCGATCCTGTTGGTCGCTCACGGCTGCGCCGTGGTGCCCGCTGGGCACGCGCTTCCCTCCGGTGCCAACCTTCCCCTGGGGGAAGAACGGCGCTGAGGACAACAAACCTTATCATTATTAATCGCGATTGCAGCGATTAGCAGCAGGAAGGGGACAAAACCGTGACCATCAACGAGCGCGCGGAGGTGCTGATTCAGGCCCTGCCCTACATCCGCAAATACAACGGAAAAATCGTGGTCATCAAGTACGGCGGCAACGCCATGATCAACGAGGACCTGAAGCGCGCCGTGATGGGCGACCTGTTGCTTTTGCAATTGGTGGGCGTGCGCGTGGTGCTGGTGCACGGCGGCGGCCCGGAGATCAGCGATCTGTTGAAAAAGCTGGGCAAGAAGAGCGAATTTATCGACGGCCTGCGCGTGACCGACGAGGAAACCGCCGACGTAGTGCAGATGGTGTTGGCGGGCAAGGTGGGCAAAAGCCTGGTGAGCCTCATCCAGACGGTCGGGGGCAAGGCGATCGGGCTGAGCGGTATGGACGGCCGCATGATCGAAGTGACGAAGCTGGATGACGTGCACGGGTACGTGGGCGAGATTACCAAAATCAACACGGCTCCCATTCTGGACGTGCTGGAGAAGGGCTATATCCCGGTCATTTCCACCGTGGGGTGCGACAGCGCCGGGCATGCCTACAACATCAACGCTGATACCGCCGCCGCCCGCATCGCCGCGGAGCTAAAAGCGGAAAGCTTTATCAGCATGACGGACATCCGCGGCATCCTGCGCGACCCGAAGGACGACAGCACGCTGATCAGCGTTGTGAAGGCCAGCGAAGCGCCGGAGCTGATCCGAGAGGGCATCATATCCGGCGGGATGATCCCCAAGGTGGATTGCTGCATCGAGGCCATCCGCCGGGGAGTAAACCGCGTGTTTATTCTGGACGGGCGTGTGCCGCACGCCATCCTGATTGAGTGCCTTACCGACGAGGGCGCTGGCACCATGTTTATTCAGGGATAATCCGCCTCTGATGGAGGGAAAATTGTATCGGAAGGCCCGGACGGGCCGCCGGGAGGGAAAGCCATGAACAAGGTCGGGAAAATGTATGCGGAGTACATTGCCAACTCCTATTCACGCTTTGACGTAACGTTCGTGCGCGGCGAAGGGGCGTACCTGTATGACGATGCGGGTAAAAAGTATATCGACATGGGCAGCGGCATCGCGGTGAACGTGCTGGGGTATGGCAACGCCGCATGGGAAAAGGCCGTGTGCGAGCAGGCGCACGCGCTGGCCCATGTAAGCAACCTGTATTACACCACGCCGCAGGCGGAGCTGGCAAAACTGCTGTGCGAAAAAAGCGGCATGAAACGCGTATTCTTCGGCAATTCCGGCGCGGAAGCCAACGAGTGCGCCATCAAGGCGGCGCGCAAGTACAGCGCCGACAGGCACGGTGAAAACGTGCGCCCCGTGATCGTTACGCTTAACAACAGCTTCCATGGGCGCACGCTGGCTACGCTGGCCGCTACCGGGCAGGATGTGTTCCACCACGATTTCGGGCCGTTCCCGGAAGGGTTTGCCTATGCGGAACCGGGCGACACGGAGGGGCTGAAAACCCTGCTGGACACGTTGCCGGTCTGCGCCGTGATGCTGGAAACCGTGCAGGGCGAGGGCGGCGTGGAACCGCTGACCCGCGAATACCTGCAGGCGGTACGGGACATGACTGCCGAGCGAGATATGCTGATGATCGTGGACGAGGTGCAGACCGGCAACGGCCGCACGGGTACGCTTTTCAGCTACCAGCGGTACGACTGGCTGCCGGACATCGCCACCACCGCCAAGGGGCTGGCGGGCGGTCTGCCCATGGGCGTTTGCCTGCTGGGCGAAAAGGTGAAGGACACGCTGGGCCCCGGCAGCCACGGTTCCACTTTCGGCGGCAACCCGGTGTGCGCGGCGGCGGCGCTGGCGGTACAAAAACAACTGACCGACGACCTGCTTGCCGAGGTGAAACGCAAGGGCAAGTATATCGCCGCGGAACTGAGCGAGCTGGACAATGTGAAAAGCGTCTCCGGCCGCGGGCTGATGCTGGGCGTGGAGAGCGACAAAGACCCCAAAACGCTGGTCAAGGCGCTGCTTGCGCGCGGCGTGGTGTGCCTGACTGCGAAGAACAAACTGCGCCTTTTACCGCCGCTCACGATTCCGTGGGACGCGCTGGAAGAAGCCGTAGAAATCATCAAGGAGGAACTGGCCAAATGAGCGAACCGATGAAACACCTGCTGAAATTGGGCGACCTGACCGGCGAGCAGATTTTGAGCATCCTGAACCTGGCCGACCAGCTGAAATACGAGCAGAAACACGGCATCGCCCACCCGGTGCTGGCGGGCAAAACGCTGGGGATGATTTTTCAAAAATCCAGCACCCGTACGCGCGTTTCGTTTGAAACGGGCATGTATCAGTTGGGGGGCCACGCGCTGTTTTTAAGCAGCCGCGATTTGCAGATCGGCCGGGGTGAACCCGTGCAGGATACCGCCCGGGTGCTGAGCCGCTATCTGGACGGCATCATGATCCGCACCTTCGCTCAGCAGGAGGTGGAGGATCTGGCGCAATACGGCAGCATCCCCATCATCAACGGGCTGACGGATTACGCGCATCCCTGCCAGGTGCTGGCGGATTTGATGACCATCCGCGAGCGCAAGGGCAGTTTTAAGGGGCTGAAGCTCTGCTTTGTGGGCGACGGCAACAACATGGCCAACAGCCTGATCGTGGGCTGCCTCAAGGTGGGCATGAGCGTTTCCATCGCCTGCCCGGACGCGTACCAGCCGGACGCGGGCATCCTGGCCTGGGCGAAGGAGACCGGCCGCTTCGAGATCGGCCCGGACATCCCCGCCATGGCGAAAGACGCCGACGTGCTGTATACCGACGTGTGGGCCAGCATGGGCGAGGAAGGCGAAGCGGAACAGCGTAAAAAGGCGTTCGCGGGCTATCAGGTGAACGACGCGGTGATGGCCGTGGCCAAGCCGGACGCGATGGTGCAGCACTGCCTGCCCGCGCACCGCGGCGAGGAGATCACCGAAAAGGTGCTGGAAGCCCACGCCGACGAAATCTTCGACGAGGCCGAAAACCGCCTGCACGCGCAGAAGGCTGTGCTGGTCAAGCTGATGAAGTGAACGGAATACGGCAGAAACGCGCGGGGTTTGCGATGAAACGCAGGCCCCGCGCGTTTTGTGTGATATTTTACATGCGAAGGGTGGAGCAGAAGCCTGCCGTTGATCGCATCACATGATTTGTTAGGTTGGCTCCGCTTTTCGCCGGGATCAGCGCGCGGGGGAATCCGCCGGGTCTGCCACGCCGGCGGTCGGTTCAAGCAATGCTGTCAAGCTCCGCTCAAACGCGTCGTCCTGCTCGCGGGTGCGCTTTGCGGGGCCTTTCAGCCGACCGCCGCCCATGCGAATTTTGCGCGCGGTGTGCCGGGCCAGCAGCAGCGAATCAATATTTTCGGCGGTATAACGCATTCCGTTCTGATCCAGCACGAGGGCGGCGCGGGCGAGCGCCATTGCGGCCAGCCCGTAATCCTGCGTTACCACAAGATCGCCCGGCTTGAGCAGGTTCACCAGCCGAAAATCCGCGCTGTCCGGGCCCTGATCCACGGTCAGGGTTTCCGCGCCTTCGCGCTCCAGCACATGCGCCGTGTCGCAAACCAGCAGCACCGGCACGTTTGCCTTTTTCGCAATGGCAATGGTCCGGTCTACCACAGGGCAGCCGTCGGCGTCCACCAGTATCCTCAAAGCAGGGTTCCCCCTTCGCTCATTATCCTTACGGTTGCGACTGTAGGTATCGTTCGGTTGTCCCCTCACGGGCGGAGAAGCGCTTTTTACGCGGTACCCGGCCGTGGGATTCAGCGCGCTCCCGATAAAGGGTAGCGTGCCAGCAATTTCGATGGGGCGTATTCGAATACGCCGACGCTGTCGATGGTGGCGCGCAGCGGGGAAAAGGCATGTGCCGCGATTGGCACAGCGCGCAGCACCGCTTCGGGTTCGTCCATCAGCAGGGTGGCGTGCGCTACCCATTCCACGCCGCCCTTCCAGAGGACGGTACCCATCAGCGCTTCGTGCAGCGTAAGCAGCTCGTGGTTAACGGACAGTCCCGCAAACAGCACGCTGGTTCCAAAAAGACCGAGGTGGTTCAACTCCACGGTGAAAGGCGCGGTGCGGGCGCATACCGCCTTTGTAAGCGCCAGCGCCTGTGCCTCCTGCGAAAGATCATATTCGCCCAGGGTAATATGATGCGGAAAATCCGCTTTCTGCGCGCCGGTCAGGCCCGCCGTGCGGAGCAGGTCGTACAGCTCGTCCAGTTTTCGGTTAGCGACATCATCCAGATGGGCAATCAGGTAAACCCGTTTTTCCTCTGTCATTCCGTACATTTCCCTCTGTATGGCGGTTAGATGGACCATTTGTTACAATCCACTTTTTTTGCCTTGTTTGATTATCCCACAAAAAGAGAGTAAACTCAAGCTCTTGGCGGTTTCCACCCGGGAAGATTAGAATTTGATAAACCTATTGACATTAGTATCTAACGGTATTATATTGCTAACTGTGTTCGCGAACAAGACACGAAGGGAGCCTTATCATGGATTATCACGTATTAGCAAACGAACTGCTCCGAAAAATCTATGTGATCAATAAGGGCAGACCACAACGGAAACTCAACGACTGCATGCGTGGGGAAGGGTTTGTGCTGCAATATGTAATCTTTCATGAAGGGCCGGTGCAGCCCAACGAGATCAGCAGCTTTATGAACATCAGCACCGCGCGGATCGCCGCGGCGCTGAACAGCCTGGAGCGCAAGGGATTTGTTACCCGCCGCATCGACCCAAGCGACCGGCGCAGGATTTTAGTGGAACTGACGCCGGAAGGGAAGGAACTTGCGGATGCGCAGCGCGGTGCTATGCTCAACCATATGATCCGTATGCTGGAAAGGCTGGGCGAGCAGGACTCGACCGAGCTGGTTCGCATTCTGGGCCGTGTGGCGGAGATTACGAACGAGTTGCACCAGAATCCGGACGGGCAGAATAAAAACGCGATGGACGACCCGTTTGCCCAGGGCCGCCACCTCTGGCACCGGCACTGAGGCAGTACCGGTCAGATAGTTTGGAAAGGATAGACGTATGTTAAAGATTTTAAAGCGCTTAAGCCTTGTCGAGTGGCTGCAGGCAGCCGCGAGCCTGGTGTTTATCGTGGCGCAGGTCTGGCTGGATTTGAAACTGCCGGATTACATGAGCCGCATTACGGTGTTAACGCAGACGCCGGGGAGTGATCTGGCGGAGATCTGGCAGCAGGGCGGCTATATGCTGTTGTGCGCGCTGGGCAGCTTCGCTGCCGCTACCATCGTGGGTTTCTTTGCCGCGCGGATCGCCGCCTCGTTTTCCCAGCGGCTTCGCACCCTGCTGTTTAACAAGGTGGACAGCTTCTCCATGGAGGAGATCAGCCGCTTTTCTACCGCGAGCCTGATTACCCGTTCCACCAACGACATCACCCAGATTCAAATTTTGATTACGATGGGGCTGCAGCTGATTATCAAAGCCCCGATTACCGCCATCTGGGCGATTACCAAGATTGCGGGCAAGGGTATGGAGTGGACGATGGCCACGGGCGTTGCGGTAGTCGTGATCATGATTGTGATGACGGTGCTGCTGCTGCTGGTACTGCCCAAGTTCCAGAAAATGCAGGTGCTGACCGACAACCTGAACCGCGTTACGATGGAAAATCTGTCCGGCGTGCGCGTAGTGCGTGCCTACAACGCCGAAGCCTACCAGAACGGCAAGTTTGAAACGGCGAACGAGGAACTGACGAAGAACCAGCTCTTTACCAGCCGCGGCATGGCGGTGCTGATGCCTCTGCTGTTCGCCATTATGAGCGGGCTTACCCTCGCCATCTACTGGATCGGCGCATACCTGATCAACAGCGCGCAGCTGATGGATAAGCTGACCCTGTTCTCCAACATGGTGGTATTCTCCGCTTATGCCATGCAGGTGATCATGTCGCTGATGATGCTGGTAATGATCTTCTTCCTGCTGCCCCGTGCCATGGTTTCCGCCAAACGTATTAACGAGGTGCTGGAAACCGAACCCGCGATTGTGGAAGGTAAAAAAACCGAAGGCCTGCCCGGGCAAAGCGGCGAAGTGGTGTTTGACCACGTGAGCTTCCGTTATCCCGGCGCGTCCGAGGATGTGCTGCACGATGTGAGCTTTACCGCGCACAAGGGAGAAACTGTGGCCTTTATCGGCTCCACCGGCAGCGGTAAAAGTACGGTGATCAACCTGATACCGCGTTTCTTCGACGCCACGGAGGGCACGGTAACGGTAGACGGCGTGAACGTGAGGGAATACGCGCAGGATGCACTGAACAATAAGATCGGTTATGTGCCGCAAAAAGCCGTGCTGTTTATGGGCACGGTTACCAGCAACGTAGCCTACGGCGATAACGGCAAAGCCCCCGCGACCGAAGAAGATGTGAAACGCGCCGTTGAGATTGCGCAGGGCAAAGACTTTGTGGAAAAGATGGACGGCGCTTACAACGAGGAGATCGCTCAGGGGGGAACCAATGTATCCGGCGGGCAGAAACAGCGCCTTTCCATTGCGCGCGCCGTGTGCCGCAAGCCGGAAATCTATATCTTTGACGACAGCTTTTCCGCGCTGGATTACCAGACCGACCGCGACCTGCGCGCGGCGCTGAAAAAGGAAACGGCGGGCGTTACCAGCCTGATCGTGGCCCAGCGTATCGGCACCATTATGAACGCGGACCGGATTGTGGTGCTGGACGAAGGCAGTGTCGTCGGCCAGGGTACGCACCGGGAACTGCTTTCCAGCTGCGATGTATACCGTGAAATTGCCATGTCGCAGCTTAGTGAGGAGGAACTTGCCCTATGAGTGAAAATCATTCGCAAAATCGTGCGCCGGCAGCCGGGCGCGGCCCGGCAGGGGGCCGCGGGCCTATGGGCGGTGGCCGCGGGCCCATGGGCGGCGGTGGAATGATGGGCCCTGTGGAAAAGCCGAAAAGTTTTAAAGGGACCATGAAAAAGCTGATCCGCTATTGTAAAAAAGACCTGCCTGTGATTGTTGTGGCCCTGGTGGCCGCCATCGCGGGAACCCTGCTGCAGATACTGGGCCCGGATCAACTGAAAAACCTGACCAACGAAATTGCCAAGGGCCTGCCCCAGATGCTGCAGGGCAAACCGGTGATGGGCGCCATAGACCTGAACGCGGTGGGCTCCATCGCCTGGGTGCTGGTGTTTTTCTACGCGAGCGCGATGCTGTTGAACTTTACGCAAAGCTATATCATGGCGACGGTTACGCAGATCATCTCCAAGCGGATGCGCACCGACATTGCCGATAAGATCAACCGTCTGCCGCTGAAATATTTCGACAGCACCAGCCACGGCGATATTTTAAGCCGCGTTACCAACGACGTGGACGCGATCGGCCAAACGCTGAACCAGAGCGTAGCTACGCTGGTAACTTCCGTTACCATGCTGGTCGGCTCGCTGGTGATGATGTTTATCAACAGCTGGATTCTGGCCCTGACCGCGATCGGTACCAGCATTCTCGGATTTGTGCTGATGATGCTGATTATGACCAAATCGCAGAAGTATTTTACCCAGCAGCAAAACGCTCTGGGCGCCATCAACGGCCACATCGAGGAAGTGTACACCGGCCATAACGTGGTGAAAGTGTACAACGGCAGCCGGGAGGCGCGCGGCACCTTTGAGAACATCAACGGGCAGCTGTATGTAAGCGCGTGGAAATCGCAGTTCCTCTCGGGGCTGATGATGCCGCTGATGACCTTTGTGGGCAACCTTGGCTATGTGGCCGTTTGCGTGGTGGGCGCGGTGCTGGCGATGAACGGCGTGATCACCTTCGGTGTGATCGTGGCGTTTATGATGTACGTTCGCCTGTTTACCCAACCGTTGTCCCAGATCGCACAGGCCTTTAACAACCTGCAGCGCACCGCCGCCGCGGGCGAGCGGGTGCTGGGCTTCCTGGACGAAAAAGAACTGTCCGACGAGAGCGACAAGAAACTTTGTTTAAGCAAAGTGAACGGCGATGTGGAATTCCAGCACGTCAAGTTCGGCTATGATCCGGACAAGACCATTATCCACGATTTCTCCGCTAAAGTGAAAGCCGGGCAGAAGGTGGCCATCGTAGGCCCCACCGGCGCGGGCAAAACCACCATCGTCAACCTTGTGATGCGGTTTTACGAGCTGGACGGCGGCCGGATTCTGCTGGACGGCACCCCCATCAACGATCTGCCGCGCCATAACGTGCACGAGCAGTTCGGCATGGTGCTGCAGGATACGTGGCTGTTTGAGGGCACCATCCGGGATAACATTGCTTACGGCAAGCCGGACGTAACCGACGAGCAGGTGATTGCCGCCAGTAAGGCGGTGGGCCTGCACCACTTTATCCGCACCCTGCCGGGGGGCTACGATACGGTGCTCAACGCGCAGGCCAGCCTGTCCGAAGGACAGAAACAGCTGATTACCATTGCCCGCGCGATGATCCAGAACGCGCCGCTGCTGATTTTGGACGAAGCGACCAGTTCCGTGGATACCCGTACCGAACGCATTGTGCAGCGCGCCATGGACAAACTGACCGAGGGGCGGACTTCCTTCGTGATCGCCCACCGTCTGTCCACCATCAAGAACGCGGATCTGATCCTCGTGATGCGGGACGGCGACATCGTGGAGAGCGGCACGCACGCGGAACTGCTGAAGAACGGCGGCTTCTATGCCGACCTGTATAACAGCCAGTTTGAACAGGTCGCCTGACCCCGATCAACCGAAAACATACTGCCCGCGCCCCGGAAACGGGGCGCGGGCGTTTTTTTACCGTTGAACCTTGCCAGATTCTGTGATAGGATCATTACGTTTCATACTCCTGATCAATTTTTGCAAAGGATGATCCTCTGTGATTCTCTGCATTGCTTCCGCTCCGCGCAAGGCCTGATAAGGGACGAGCCTGCACGGAGCCAACCGATACACCTGCCTGAATGTCCCCATCGGGCTTTGCGCTTTCCCGTTTTGTGACACCAAAACCTGAAAGGAAAGCAAAGCCGATGTTTCATATTTTTTCCGTTAAAGACGCGCTGAAGGAACTGCGCGCGTTTCTGATCCTCTGGAGTACCCAGTCGCTGTCCTCGCTGGGCAGCGCCATGACGGGTTTCGCTTTGATTGTCTGGAGCTACGAACAGCAGGGTTCGGCACTCAGTACCGCGCTGCTGGCGGTATGTTCTTACGCGCCGTATGTGGTGTTCAGCATTTTCGCGGGTACCCTGTGCGACCGGTGGGACAAAAAAATCACCATGCTGGTAAGCGACAGTTTCGCGGCGCTCACGACGGTCGCGGTGCTGTGGCTGTTGAGCGCGGGGCAGTTGAAACTGTCCCACCTGTACGTGATCAATGCCCTGAACGGCCTGATGAATACCGTGCAGCAGCCCGCCTCCGACGTGGCGACCAGTTTGCTGACCCCGCGCCGATATTATCAGCGGATTGCCGGGATGCGGTACTTCTCCAATTCGCTGGTCACCATGCTTACCCCCGCGTTGGCAACGGCGGTGCTGGCGCTGGCCGGGCTGCGCGCCGTGCTGTGGTTTGATCTTTTCACCTTCGGGGTCGCCTTTCTCGCGCTGGCGTGCTGGATCCGTATCCCCAGGCCTGAGGAAGAACCGGGAAAACCGCGGGAAACGGCGCTTCGCTCCGCCAAAGCCGGGCTGACCTTTTTAAAGAGCAACCCCGGCATCTTTCACCTGATCCTCTTTCTGGCGGTCATCAACCTGACCGCCTCCATGTACAACGCGGCGCTGCCCGCGATGCTCCTGTCCCGTGTAGGCGGGGGTGAAATCGCGCTGGGCGTGGTCAACACCGCAACCGGCTTAACGACCCTGCTGGGGAGCGTGCTGGTTACGCTGCTGCCCGCGCCGAAAAGCCGGGTACGTACCATACTGAATACGTTGCTGTTTTCCATGAGTACGGAAAACTTTTTCCTCGCGTTCGGGCGCAGCGTGCCGGTCTGGTGCGCGGGCGTGGTGCTGGGTTGGATCGTGATCCCCATGATGGGCGCCAACCTGGACGCGCTGCTGCGGCTGCACATCCCCACGGAGATGCAGGGGCGTGTGTACGCGGCGCGCAATACCTTCCAGTTTTTCACCATTCCGGTGGGGTATCTGCTGGGCGGCGTGCTGGTGGACCGCGTGTTTGAACCGCTGATGGCTTCGCAGGGGGCGCAAAGCCTTCTGGTGATGGTCTTCGGCGCGGGCAAAGGCTCCGGCGCGGCGTTCCTGTTCTTTGCGCTGGGCGTGTTCGGGGCGCTGTCGTGCCTGCCGTTTCGCGCCGATCCCGCCATCTGGCGGCTGGAGGCCGAAGAAACAATCCATAAATAACGGGTTAAAATCGCAACGGGGCTGTCGCATACGCGACAGCCCCGTTGTTTGCCTGCCCATTACGGTGAGATACAACAAAATAAGTACCGGAGTGCGCTGGGAGAATGCGTGACGTTCAGCATTTGCCGTCCGGGGTGGCGGGGATACAGATAGCGGGGC
>DAOPZG010000013.1:0-14736 GCA_035353235.1 Candidatus Limiplasma sp. | reverse complement strand
ATGCGTGACGTTCAGCATTTGCCGTCCGGGGTGGCGGGGATACAGATAGCGGGGCGTACAGGGGTTTGGAAAATTGCTGTTGGCAGATCAATCTGTTTCCCTGGGCTGGTGTTACTGCACGACGCATTCGATGCGGTCACGCCCGTCGTTCTTGGCGCGGATCAGCGCTTCGTCGGCCAGCCGCAGTACCCGGCTTACGTCTTTCTTAACAGCAGCCTTTACAACGCCGACGCCGATGCTGACGGACACATAATGATCCACTTCCGACAGCTCGCTGGGTAGCTGTGTTTCCCTCACGCTGCAACGAATGGATTCCGCCAGCGCATGCGTTTTCTCCTGTGAGGCGTTCATCTGGAGAATCACAAATTCGTCTCCGCCCCAGCGGCAGAAGAATCGGTCGGTGCCCTTGGGCAGCGTGTCGATCAGACCGGCGACCTTTACAAGCACCCGGTCGCCCACATCGTGGCCGCAATGGTCGTTATACTGTTTAAAGTGGTCAATATCGATCAGCAGTACGGCCAGCGCCTGAGGCGCGTCCCCGCAGGCGTCAAAGGCGATATCGATGTAATTACGGAAGGCGCGGCGGTTTGGCGCGCCGGTCAGCTCGTCCAGAAGCGCCATGTTTTTCAGCTGCCGGTTGGCAAGCACTAACTGGCGGTTCATTTCCTGATTCTCGTCAATCTCGTGTTCCAACTGCGCGTTGGAGGCTTCCAGCAGCAGGGTAACGCTGAAATCCCGAAGGTAATGATGGTAAACAACCCGGGAAGCGACCCACGCGGTGATTACAAAAATCGCCAGATTGACAAAATCTCCGATCAGGATGTCCTGAGAGGGCTGAAAGAACGGTAACCCAACGGCCAGCGTAAGCACCGAAACACCAAAGGGAATCCAGCGCTCACGGTCCTCCAGAATAAAGAGGATGGAGGAGATCATCAGCGGTACCATAAAAGCCGTCAGCTGGCCATATAGTTTCTGATCCATCAGCGCCATCACGCTTCCCCAGGTCATGGTCAGGGTCAGGTAAACGAGGATGCCTCGGTTCAATTGTTTCAGGCGGCGGGGGGTAAGGCTGCCGGATTTATTCAGCGCGTTTGCGCCCAGCAAAAAGCCGATGTTAAGCGCCGTTAACAGCGCGTACATGAAAAAATAGCCGCCAAACTGAAAGCGGTTATCAACCCGCAGCAGCGCCGTCAACACGTCGGCGGCCATCAACAGCAACTCAAACCCGATGATTACTTTTGCCAGCAATCCGCCGCGGCGAAGGTTATCAATCCCTTTTTTCCTGATAAGCCGGTCCCGGTCTTCCGGGGCGATGGCGGGCTGTCCGTACAGCGGTTCTTTCATCGTTTCATGTCCTCGGTCGTTAGGCAGGCGGCGGCGGTTGTTCCCCGGCTGCCCCGGAGTATCGTTCCACATATTAACATTTTCACGCGGTTCCGTCAACTTCTCCACGGTGTGGCAGGCAATGCGCTTTTCCGGAAAAATCCAGAAAACCCATTGCGAAATTCTCTTGAATTGGGTAGGATAGTTCCAACGGATCAGAGAAGAAAATTTCTGAAAACAACCGGTGAAAAAGGAGTGCGAACAATGGTGAATATCGCCATTCTGGGGGCGGGCAACATTGCGGTGAAAATGGCCCGTACGATCAACGGTATGGTTGCGGCGGGCAACCACAGCCTTACCCCTTACGCGGTGGCCGCCCGCGACGAAGCGCGCGCGCAGCAGTTTGCCCGCGACTACGGTTTTCAAAAAGCATACGGCTCTTATGAGGAGATGCTGGCCGACCCGGACGTGAAGCTGGTGTACGTCGCCACACCGCATTCGCACCACTACGAGCATATGCGGCTTTGCCTGGCACACGGTAAAAATGTGCTCTGCGAAAAGGCGTTTACCGTGAATGCGTCGCAGGCCGAGGCCATTACGACAATGGCGCGTGAAAAGGGGCTGTACGTGGCGGAAGCGATCTGGACGCGCTACCTGCCTTCCCGGAAGATCATTGACGAGCTGATTGCCTCAGGCGCCATCGGCACGCCCCGGGTGCTGACCGCCAACCTGGCTTATCCGCTGGAGCAGGTGGAACGGATGCTGAAACCGGAGCTGGCGGGCGGCGCGCTGCTGGATTTGGGCGTATACGCGCTCAATTTTGCTTCCATGGTGTTTGGCGATGACATAGCGGAGATGCACAGCGTATCGCAGAAGTTTGAAACCGGCGTGGACGCTCAGGATTCCATTACGCTTACGTACCGCGACGGCAAAATGGCCATCCTTTGCGCCGCCTTCACATGCACGGGCGACCGGCGCGGGGTGGTGTACGGCACGACCGGCACGCTGACTGTGGATAACATCAACAACCCCATGGAAATTGTAGTGACTCAGCACAACAAACCCGACGCGGTTCGTACCTACACCGTTCCCCCGCAGATTACCGGGTTTGAGTACGAGGCGCAGGCGGCGGTGGACGCGATTGAGCGTGGCCAAACGGAATGCGAAGCCATGCCTCATGCCGAAACCGTTCGCATCATGCGCCAGATGGACGCGCTGCGCGCCCAGTGGGGCCTTGTTTATCCCAATGAGGGGCTGTGAAACGCACGACTGGCAGAAAGTATTCGCCTGAAATAGCGATTGAAACGAACATGTTTGACGCGGGAACCTTTTCTCTGCCGATGTTTTCATCGACAGAGTGCGCGCAAGAAGCGCCGACGGCTGAGAGCCGTCGGCGCTTTTCGTGAGTTTGGTTACGGATGATATACCACCGCGCCGGTTTCGGTGTTGCGGGAATAATGGCTGGCAAAGTCCCACATGATTTTCGCGAATTCGGGATAGAGGGAATGTACGAAGCCCTCGGTAATCCCAAGACCCACCATCGGCACGCCGTCAGCGTTGTTGAGGAACCAGCGGTGGTTCACAAACTCGCCGTTGAGCGTAACGGTCAGGCCGCTGTCGGCTTTGAAACCCGCCATCGGATATTGGTCGAAATCATACGCCGTGAAGTTGTTCATGCCGTTGTATTTCAGGAACAGCTGAATCTGCGTCTGGTGGCTGGTGCCGATATGCCCTGCCGCCTCGTCGAACACAACGCTCAGGTCGCGTGTGGAGGTGGTGAACAGAATGGGCAGGTCCACCTTGTCAAACTGCGCGGCCTGCTCGTCGGTCGGCGTATAGCCCATACCGGACATGGGTACGGCAGCGGCGAACAGCGCGGGGTCGCCGTGGATGGTCTTCATCGTGGCGAAGCCGCCCATGGAATAACCGGTTACGTACACGCGGGACGCGTCCAGCGCGGGATAGGTTTCCAGCAGGGAGCGTACAAACTTGGGCATGATTTCGCACTCGATGCCTTCCACGAATTGACCGTCCTTCATCGTCCAGAACACTTCCTGATGCTGGGGGGATACCACGGCGACGCGCTTGTCGCCCGCCAGTTTGATATACCCGTTTTCATCCGCGAACATCAGGGGATCGTCGCCCATGCCGTGCAACGCCAGAATCAGCGGCACGCTGCCCGCGGGAGCGGTGTTGTTCAGCACTTCGTCCGGAAGGATCTCATACCAGGATTGCAGGTATTCGCCGTCCTGGGTCTTTACGTCGCTGAAGCGATCCTCGGAGTGGAAGGTGACGTTCACGCCATCCGGCGTTTCCCCGTTCAAAATCGCGTCGCGCTCGCACAGCGAGAACGGGAGGGTTCCCCCTGTGGCGCTGCAGCGCATGGCTTTGATAAACAGGTTGTAATAAGCGTCTTTAATGTATTTGGCCGCGTCGGGCATGTCGTCCTGCGCGACAACCACTTTGCGAAGCGGAAGCGCCTGATTGTAGTAGGTTACGACGTCGCCCGTGAAGGTGGACGCGTCGGTGCCGTTGGCTTGCCGGTATTTTGCCACAACGTCTTCTTTCGCGTTCACCAGATAGACTGGCACGCTGGTAGCTACGCTGCGGTAGCACTGCATATCACCGTTGATCAGCAGCATGCCCGCGACCCGGCCGACGCTGGCGGTCACGGGGGCGACGAAGTTGTTCAGGAAGGTAGCGCCGCCGTTGATACCGATGTAGTACTCGTATCCGTAACCGCCGAAGTACTCCGCGTCGGAATAGCAGGTGGTTGCGTCGCCGGTTTTTACCGACGCTTTCTGGGCAAGCATCACGGTTTGCAGGGTCTGGAAGGCGCTCTGATCGGCCGTGCCGAAGCCCGCTTTGGGGTCCGCGGGGGTCACGAGCACGATGCTCCCCTTGGCTTCCTCAATCATATCCACCAGACCGAGACCCTTCAGATAGGCAAGCGCCGCGTCCTTATCGGCAAAGGTCTGGTCCGAGAACACGACCAGATTGGTGTTCATCCTTGCCGCCGCGCGGAAGCTGCCGTAGAGGTCTGCGGAACGGTAAACGAACGTGGTGTTTTCGGGATACCCGTCCAGCGCGGGGTTGGATACATAGGTCTTGGTTTTGTCCGTTTCCAGCGCCAGCGCCGCGGTGGGGCTGGTAAGGCGGGTTTCCTGCAAAGTTTCGAAAGTTGCTTCGTTCCCCTGCCGGCTGGAGTAGTTCAGCGCGAACGCGCCCGGAACGAGCGTGAAGGTGAACAGCAGAGTGAATACGAGCGCCAGACTGAGCCGCTTTTTCATCATGGAGTATTCTTCCTTTCCCAATGGGGTCCTTATGTTACCGGCGGTTGCCGGAGCAGCGCAGAAGGTGCGGGAAGCACGCATGGGCGCGCTTCCCGCCGGGGCAGAGATCAGTCGGCGTAGGCGTTGTACTGTACGGCGCCGCTTTGCGGGTTACGGGTATAGTGTTTCATAAAGTTCCAGGCAAGTTCCGCATACCCCTCATACAGGCCGTGCGGCAGGAACTCGGTCACGCTCAGCCCCACCATCGGAACGCCCGCTTGATTCAGGAACATCCAGGTGTAGTTCGGGTATTCCCCGTTAAGCACGGTCGCCTTGTAGGTGTCCGCCTGGAAGCCACTGATGGGATATTTCTGGAAATCGTAGGTGACGGTGGGCATTTCGTTATAGCTCAGGTAATCGTTGATGTTCATCTGGTAGTCTTCCGCGATGATCCCGTTTTTGGAATCAAAGTGCGTGCTGGTATCATAAGTGCAGGTGGTAAACAGCACGGGAATATCCACCCTGGCAAACTGCGCGGTCTGATCGTCCAGATGTTTGTAGGGCGTGGCGGACATGGGAACCGCCGCCGCGAACAGGCTGGCGTCGCCATAGAGTGCGCGGTTGGTTGCGCCGCCGCCCATGGAGTAACCGGTGGCGTATACGCGGGAACGATCCAGCTGCGGATACGTATCCAGCATATATTTCACCAGCGCGGGCAGGGCGCTGGACAGAACGTCGTAAGCGGCGGTGTGCAGCGGCGCGACGATCGCAAAGTGTTTTTGTCCGGCCAGCGTAAGCCAGCCCAGATCATCCGCGGCCTGTACAGGGTCGTCCCCGCCGCCGTGGCACATCAGGATCAGCGGGATGCTGCCGTCTTTTGCCGTGCCGTCCAGCATTTCGTCGGGCAGCATCTCATACCAGGTCTGGATGTACTCGCCCTTGTCGGTCACAATGTCTTTAAACCGGTCTTCCTGATGCTCAATCACATTGATGCCGTCTTTGGTTTTTCCGTTGATAATGGCGTTGCGCACCCCCAGCGAATAGGGAGCCTGATTCCAGTTATAGGCGCTGTACAGGGTAGACGCGCTGTATAACCCGGCTTTGAGCACGGGAACGCGAAGCGCTTTGATGAAGAAGTTGTGATAAACATCGTCGATCAGTGCCGCGTTCAGCTCGGCGGTCTGGTTGACTACAACCTTTTGCTGGGGTTTCGCCTGATTGTAGTAGTACTGATACCCGTTTTCGTATCCGGAGGCTTCCGCGTCGTTGGCGGATTTGTACTTCTCGATGATCGCGTCGCTGGCGTTGACCAGATAAACGGGTACGGGGGCGGCAACCTGACGGATTTTTTCCATGCCGCCGTTCACCAGCAGCATCCCCGCCACGCGGGAAATATAGTCCAGGGTGCTGGCGATATAGTCGTTCAGGAAAGTCGCGCCGGCCCCGACGCCGATTAAGTAACGGTAGGTCAGGCCGCCGTAATAGGCGCTGTCGGCATAGTAATTGGTGGTCGTGTCGTCGACCTTCTGGCTGTAGCCGATGTTAAACATGGCGGACTGCATCTGGTAATATGCGTACTGATCGGCAGTCCCGAAGCCGTTTTCCTTATCGATGGGCGTTACCAGCACAACACTGCCGCTGGCTTCATCAATCTGGCTGGTCAGCCCCAACCCCTGCAGATAGGCCAGCGCTTCCGCCTTATCGGCAAAGGACTGGTCGGTATAAATCAGGATGTTGGTATTCATCCGGTTGGCCGCGCTTAAGGAAGTGTACATCTTCGCGGAACGGTATACGTAGGTCGTTCCCTGCGGATAGGTATCCATGGCCGGATCGGTCACGTAGGTTCTGCCCGTCGCGCTGTTCAGATAAGCCACTTCGTTGGCCCGGGCTTCTTCCAGTGTTTCAAAGGTCGAGTCGTTATCGAAATGCTGCGAGTAATTCAAGGCGGAGGCGGAGCTGCTGCCCAGCGTCAGACACAGGCACAGCGCCGCGCACAGGATTTTTCTAAGCATGGGATGCTCCTTTCCGTAGCAATCCCTCCCGGGTCATGCGCATGCACGCCCGGGAGGGAAGGGTAGGGGTGGTTACTTTACGTTTGCCTGATAGATAATTTCCTTTGTCTGCTGATCACGGGAGAAATGCTTGGCAAAATCCCAGCCGAGTTTGGCGTACTCGGGATAGAGCGCGTGGGTAAGACCCTTCGTGTAGCTCAGCGCGACCATCGGAACGCCCTTGTCGTTGTTAAGCGTCCAGGTAGTGTTCTGATATTCGCCGTTGAGCGTGATCACCCGCACGCTGTCCGCCGCGAAGCCGTTAATCGGATAAGTGGTGAAATCAAACGTATCAATCGGCTTCATTTCGTTGTAACCAAGGAACAGGTTCAGCTGGCCCTGATACCCTTCCGCGAGGGTGCCGTTCGCCTGGTTGAAGGCGCCGGGCAGGTCGTAGGTGGAAGTGGTGAACATCACGGGCAGGTCGAGGGTCTTAAACTGGGCAATCTGCTCGTCGGTCGGCGTATAGCCAGCCGCTGCCATGGGGATCGCCGCCGCGAAAACCGACGGGCCGCCGTTGGCGGCTTTCAGGGTGGCGGAGCCGCCCATGGAGTAGCCGGTTACATACACGCGGGAAGCGTCCAGCGCCGGGTAGGTTTCCACCATGTAGTTCACCAGCCGGGGCAGAATGTCGCACAGGATGCCGCCGACGATTTCCATCCCTTTCAGCGTTCCGCCGATGCTGGTATGGTCGGGCGCGACGATGGCGAGCCGTTCTTTGCCCGCAAGGCTTAACAGGCCGATCTCATCCACAAACTGGGCCGCGTCGTCCCCGCCGCCGTGCAGCGCGAGCACCAGCGGCACGGAACCTTTGGCCGCTTTGCCGCTGAGCACTTCGTCCGGCAGGTATTCCACCCAATCCTGCAGATAGGCGCCGTCTTCGGTTTTCAGGTCGCTGAAGCGGTCGTCGTGCTGATAGGCGACGTGGATACCGTCCGCCGTAACGCCGTTGATCACCGCGTCCCGGTCGCACAGGGAGTAGGGCGCTTCGTCAAAGTTGTAGTTTTGGTAAGGGGTGCCCGCGCTGTACAGGCCCGCCTTGCCAACCGGCACGCGCATGGCCTTGATGAACAGGTTGTAGTAGGCGTCTTTCACAAAGGCCGCGGTATCCGGGGTTTCCGTGCTGGCGACCATTACCCGCTGCAGCGGCAGCGCCTGGTTAAAGTAGGTGGTTACGTCGTTATCGGTGATGCTGGCGTCGGTTTTGTCGGCGGCTTTGTATTTCGCCACCACGTCATCCGTCGCGTTGACCAGATAAACGGGTACCAGAGAAGCCACGGTGCGGATCGCGTCCATCTGGCCGTCGATCAGCAGCATGCCCGCGATACGGCTTGCGTAATCGACGGTGCCGGCAACGTAGTTGTTCAGGAAGGTTGCGCCGCCGCCGATGCCGACGACGTAGAGATAGCCAAACCCGCCAAAGTATTCCCCGTCGGCGTACGATACGGTCGTATCGCCGTTTTTAACAGAGGCCTTTTGCGAGAGCATGGCGGTTTGCAGCGCGTAGTAGCACTTCTGGTCGGCGGCGGAGAAACCGGCCTCCGGGTCGGACGGCGTTACGAGCACAACGCTGCCACGGGCTTCGGTAATGATGTCGATCAGGCCGAGGGATTGCAGATAGGCAAGCGCCGCGTCCTTATCCGCGAAGGACTGATCGGAGTAAACCAGAATGTTGGTGTTCATCCGCGCCGCGGCGCGGCCGCCGTACAGGTTGGCGGAACGGTACACGAACGTGGTGCCTTCCGGGTATCCGTCCAGCACGGGATGGGACACATACGTTTTCCCTTCGTTGCCGGTAAACTGCGCCACCGCGGCGGGGCCGCTTACGCGGGCTTCCTGAAGGGTTTCAAACGTCGCGTCGTTGCCAAGCGAACCGGCGTTGTAGCCATCGGCAAACGCGCCGGTAAACAGCAGACTGCTCACCATCGCGAGGGTAACCAGAAAACTGAGAAACTTTTTCATCATGGAATTGCACCCTTTCTTTTTATTGACGGTACGAAGGTTATTCCGCGTAGGGGTTGTAGGTAATGGCGCCGGTTTCGGGGTTGCGGGAGTACTGTTTTACAAAGTTCCAGGCCAGTTTGCCGTATTCGGGATACAGTGCGTGCACAAGCCCCTCCGTGAAGGTGAGGCCGACCATCGGCACGCCGTTCTGGTCTTTCAGGTAGAAGGTAGTGTTTTGATGCTCGTTGTTCAGCGTTACGGAGACCGTGCGATCCGCCTTGAGGCCGAAAACCGGGTAGGTATTGAAATCAAACGTCTGGCTGGCAGTAAGGCCGTCAAGACCGATGAAGCGTTGCAGGATCGTCTGATAGGCGGGGGTAATGCCGTATACTTTCTGGTCGAAGGTCGGGGTAAGGTCGCAGCCGGAAGTGGCGAACAGCACGGGGATGGTTACGCCGTCATAGGCCTTGGCCAGCGCGTCCGCGTCCGGCACATAGGGGTCGCCGAAACCGGGAATGGGGGACATCGGGGCTGCGGCGGCAAACAGCGACGGATCGCCGTAGATGGCCTTCAGCGTTGCGCCCGCGCCCATCGAGTAGCCCATTACGTATACGCGGGACGCATCCAGCGAAGGATAGGTCGCCAGCATGTACTTGACCAGCGCGGGCAGGGCCTGCAGCTCCACCGTGCGGTTTTCGCCGCTGATGTACTGGTGTTCCGGCGCGACGATGGCGAAGCGTTCCTGCCCGGCCAGTTCCAGCAGGCCGAACTCGTCCACCAGCACGCGCGGGTCGTCGCCGCTGCCGTGGTTGGCCAGCACGAGCGGGACCGTACCGGCCGCCGCGGTGTTGTTCAGCACTTCGTCCGGCAGGTATTCAAACCACGTTTTCAGGTATTCGCCCTCGTCCGTTTTAAACTCCTGAAAACGGTCCTCGGTATGCGCGACCACATGGATGCCATCCTTCGTAACGCCGTCGACAACCGCGTTGCGGGCGCACAGGGAATAGGGCGCCTGATCAAGGCTGTATCCCTGATAGGGGGAGGAGGCGCTGTACAGGCCCTTCTCCAGCACGGGAATACGCATCGCCTGGCTGAAAAGGTTGTCGTACGCATCCTGAATCAGCGCTTTTGCGTCGGGTTGAGCCACGGAAGCGACAACAACCTTTTGCAGCGGGAAGGTCTGGTTAAAGTAAGTCACAGTGCCGTTGGCGGTCAGGCTTGCGTTGGTCGCGTTGGCCGCCTGATACTTGGCGATCACAGCATCCGGCGCGTTCACCAGATAGGTGGGCACAACCGTCGCTACTTTGCGGATGGGGTCCATGCTGCCGCCGATCAGCAGCATCCCGGCGATACGGCCCACGTAATCCACGGTGTTGGCGACATAGTCGTTCAGGAAGCTTGCGCCGCCGTCGATGCCGATAACGTAGGTGTAGCCGAAGCCGCCGAAGTATTCGGCGTCGCAATAATAGGTTTTCGTGTCGCCGTTCACTTCCAGCGCCTTTTGGGCGAACATGGCGGTTTGCAGTGCGTAGTAGTACTTCTGGTCGGCGGAGGTGAAACCGGCTTTCGGGTCGGAAGGCGTTACCAGCACGACGCTGCCGATGGCCTTATCGACGATGTCGGTTACGCCCAAGCCCTTGAGGTAGGCAAGCGCCGCATCCTTATCCGCGAAGGACTGGTCGGAAAACACCAGAATATCGGTGTTCAGCCGCGCCGCCGCGCGGCCGCCGTACAGGTTGGCGGAGCGGTAGACGAATGTGGTGCCTTCGGGATAATTATCCAGCACCGGATGGGATTTGAAGGTTTTGCCATCGTTGGTTTCCAGCGTTGCGACTGCTGCGGGGCCGTTTGTGCGGGCTTCCTGAAGGGTTTCAAACGTGGCCGGGTTGCCCTGCGTGCCGCCGTTGTACCCGGCGGCGAACGCGCCGGTAACAAGCAGGCTTACGGCCAGCAGCAGAGAAACGCCCAGGCGGAAATGCTTACGATCCATGGAAAATCTCCTTTCATCCGTTGGGGGTTACGGCGCGCCGTTCTTGCGGCGCACCGCGTACGGAAGGGGCCGCCCGTCGGGCGACCCCTTCCGTAACCATTACTTCACATACGGGTTGTAGATGATCGCGCCTGTCTCCTGATTACGGGAGAAATGCTTCATATAGTTCCAGGTGGTCTTGGCGTATTCGGGATACAGCGCGTGAATCAGGTCCTTAACGTAGTTAAGCGCCACCATCGGCACGCCGTCCTGATTGTTGAGGTACCATGTGTAGGAGAGATGCTCGTTGTTCAGCGTCTCCACAGTCCACTCGTCCCCCTGGAAACCGGAAAGCGGATAGGTGTCGAAATCGAAGGTAACCGGCGCGACGCCGTTGAAACCGGACCAGCGCACGATCTGGTTGGCCAGATTGTCGTTGATGCGGCTGCAGGCAGCCTGCAGGCGGCGTACGTCGTAATCGGAGGTGGACAGATAGATGGGCAGCTGGCAATCCGCGAAGTTTTTCACTTCGTCGTCGGTCGGCTCGATGTTGGTGCCAGCGACCGGCGCAATCGCCGCGTAAAGCTTCGGGTTGGAGTAACCGGCGGAATATGTGGCTCCACCGCCCATGGAATAGCCGACCGCGTACACGCGGGAGGGATCCAGCGCGGGATAAGTCTTGAGCATGTATTCCACCAGCGCGGTAAACGCTTTGCCGCGAATATCGCCGATGTTCTGGTGGTCCGCGGCCACAACAGCCACGCGCTCGTCGCCCGCCAGCGCCAGCAGGCCCATTTCATCCACGTACAGGCGCGGGTCGTCCCCGCCGCCGTGGTTGCCCAGAATCAGCGGCACGGAACCTGCGGGCGCGGTGTTGTTGAGCACTTCTTCCGGCAGGTACTCATACCAGGTATCCAGATATTCGCCCGCGTCGGTCTTGATATCCGCGAAGCGGTCCTCGCCCTGATGCGCGATCATATGGATGCCGTTCTTGGATACGCCGTTGATCAGCGCGTTACGCTCGCACAGGGAATAGGGGGCTTCGTCGAAGTTATAACCGCTGTACGGGGTGCCCGCGGTATACATGCCCTGTAATACCACAGGAACCCGCATCGCCTGTAGGAACAGGCCGTAATACGCGTCGCTGATCGTGGCTGCGAGGTCGACGGTCTCTTCGGTGCGGAGCACAACCTGCTGCAAAGGTTGCGCCTGATTGTAATAAGTAACAAGGTCTTTTTCGCCTTTTTGCGCGTTCACCGCGTTGGCGGCCTTGTACTTCTCAATCGTCCGGTCCGTAGCGTTCACCAGATATACGGGCACGAACGTTGCAACCGTGCGGACTTCGTCCACATCGCCGCCGACCAGCAGAACGCCCGCGAGGCGGCTGACGAAATCGAGCGTGGTGGCGATATTGTTGTTGAAGAACGTAGCGCCGCCGTCGACGCCGATGAAATAACGGTAGCCGTAGCCGCCGAAGTATTCCGCGTCGGCGTAGTACAGGTTGCTGCCGTCCGCCTGAACGCCGGAGGCTTTTTGCGCGCACATCGCTGTTTGCAACGCATAGTAAGGCGCAATGTCCGCGCTGCCGAACGTGTCTCCTATGGGGGTGACCAGCACGATGCTGCCCACTGCCTGGTCAATGATGTCAATCAGCCCGGCGGATTTCAGGTAAGCGAACGCCTCGTCCTTGGAGGCAAAATGCTGCTCGGCGTACACGATCAGGTTGGTGTTAAGCCTTGCGGCCGCGCGCCCGCCAAACATATCGGGCGAGCGGTAGACGAACGTGGTTCCCTCCGGATAGTTCGCCAGCGCCGGATGGGGACCGAATACCTTGGCTGTTTTCGTCATCGTGTCCAGATCGTTGCCTTCGTAGGTTTTCACGATCTCGGGCGCGTTCTGGATGGCTTCCTGAAGCGTTTCAAACGTCGCCTCGTTCCCGGGCTGGCACGTGGAATTCAGCGCCAAAGCGCCGCCGAACAAAGCGGTGGTCATACAGAGCGCGACCATGATACTGGTCAGTTTTTTGAACATGGGTTTCCTCCTCCTCAATGTTCCCGTGGTTAACGTTAACCCTGCATCCCTGCATATTTACATCCCGTATGCACTGCCCGGAAACGGCTGAACGATCCCGCTCCTGCGTGAGCGAGCCACCGAAGCTGATCCCTCCCTTTTGTTCATCGTCGCCAAAACTGCCATACGGTTAGGGTCGACTGTATTCTGCTGCGTGAAATCTTCCAATCTGTAAAATAGTATAGACAACTTAGCCTTTGAAAAAAATACACAATCTTATGATTTTTGTAGAATAATTTACTGCAATCGTTTTCGTAAAACGGGATATACTTAGAAATTCTTATATCGTTTGACTTTATTCCGGTAAAATTGTTCTGTTTTGAAACAGAAAGAGCGTAAGATCCAAGGGAAAAGAGAAGGCGTTCCTGTGCGAAAAATAGTGGATCTATTTGCTTTGCTGTCAAGATGTCCGATAATAACAGACAACAAGAAACGCCGCTTCGGGTTCGCGGCGAAGGCAGCAAAGCGCGACGTTACGGACATACGCTTCGGGAAGCGACACGAGGCGGAACGGAGGGAACCTTCCCGTTTCCGAGTATGCAAATAGAAAACAGGCGGGCACTGGTGTTATTGAGAAAGAGAAAAGCCTTGATAATCAACGGGTGCGTATCATTGGGCTGATGCCGGCGCGTTGGCCGTTCTTTCGTTTTTTATCGATACGAGGGGGATTTTCGGGCTGGCTCCGGCAGCCGAAAGTGACGTTTGTGGAAAGTGCGGAGGCATACCCTATCGTCAGAACCGAGAGCAGGGCTTATCCCTGAAGGAGGGAATTTTGATGGATTGGCGCAATAGCCGTTGTTGACCATACAAATTAGGGACCCGGGCTGTAACAATGCAGGGAGAGAGGCCTTCAGGAAGATCAATTTGACTGATAAAAAAAGGACCACTTATTCGGTGAATCAAAAATGACAAAGGGGATAAATGGTAGAAAAGAGTAATAATTCTAACATTCGCGAGAAAATAATGCCTTGAAAACGGACGGAAAACCGATAAACTATTACGCAGAAGCCTTTTGTTTTTCAACGAGGAGGAGAAAAACGAATCGCGGAGTTGTACGTACAATATAATACCAAATCGGATCAAACCCCGTCGGATGAAAGGAAAGGAGGATGCCGACCAACAATCCGGAGAGGTCATCCATCCCCTGCGAACCGAAAGAGAGTACCCCGTAAAAATCCTGCGCAAAACCTTCATAATGAGGAGAGAGACAAATTCAGCTTGCAGACTAACAGGAGGAGAAAAGATATGAAGAAGTTGCTATGCTTCGCTCTGACGCTTTGCATGTTGTTTGGCAGCAGCGCGCTGGCGCTGGATTATCACTCGCAGCTGAACAATGAGGCGACCTTTGAAACGCTGGAAGAGGCGCGTGCTAATGAATGTAAATTTCTGAGCGACGCCACGGGCCGGGATTATGTGCCTGATCCCGCGCTGGATACCTACCCGGCAAACACGACATACATTTACCGGTCGGCGAAAACGTACACCTGTCTGACCGCCGGTTCCCGCATGAACACGAACCTGCTGGTATATACCGATCAGGCTTTCGCCAATAAGGACGAGGCCCTTGCCTACCTCAAGGGCCTGGGCATTCCCGCCCTGGTGGACGAAGCCCACGGCAGCGCCGTGCTGGTGACTCCGGCCGATCCCAAGGCGGGCTTCGGCATGGCCGACCAGTACGCTTATTATCAGCTGCAAGCCGCTATGTGCAACATGAACTATTCCGTGAAGAACGGTGACGCCAGCACCTGGTATGCGGATAACGCTTACTACGGCGGCCTGACCTACCGTTACCTCATCGGGATCGGCGGCGGCGCTACGTTCGTGAACAACTACATCGCCAGCAACTTCGACTACATCACCCGTATCGCCGGGATGGTGCTGGTGGGCGGCGCCATGGATCGTATTCACACCGTAGCCTCTTTTGTGCCCACCTACCTGATGAACGCTTCCGACGAGATTGTGGAAAAGTATAAAACCGCGAATGCCACTGACGCTTCTGGTTTTAACGGCGATGTAAGCTACTACTTCAACCAGGCACAGCCCCTGCAAAAGGTGTATGTGGACGCGACGGCAGACCTGAGCGCGGAACTGCTGGGCAGCGTATACC
>DAOPZG010000012.1:0-34158 GCA_035353235.1 Candidatus Limiplasma sp. | reverse complement strand
GAAGCCGTGCGGGTCGCGCGCGGCGATCAGCTTGGTGGGGCTCATCACCACCAGCGAATACGCGCCCTTGATGCGCTGCATCGCCCCCAGCACCGCCTGTTCGATGCTGTCAGCCTTCAACCGTTCCTGTGTAATAATATAGGCGATCACTTCGCTGTCGCTGGTGGTGTGGAAAATCGCGCCGTTCAGCTCCAGCTCCTCGCGCAGTTCCCGGGCGTTGACGAGGTTGCCGTTGTGGCAAAGCGCCATGCCGCCCTTGAGGTGGTTCACCAGCAGGGGCTGGGCGTTGCTTCGGTTCTGCGCGCCGGTGGTGCCGTAGCGGCAGTGCCCCACGGCCAGCGACCCCTCCGGGAGCTTGGCGAGCGCGTCGTGGGTAAACACGTCCCCCACCAGCCCCACGTCCTTATGGCAGGTAATCACCCCGTCGCTGTTTACGGCGATGCCGCAGCTTTCCTGTCCACGGTGCTGCAGCGCGTACAGCGCGTGGTAGGCGGGTTCCACCACGCCGGTCTGTCCTTTGGGCAGGAAAATGCCGAATACGCCGCATTCCTCGTGAAGATCGCTCATAAACAGTCCTTTCGAAATAAACAAGCTAAACCAGGCTGATCATAATCTTTATCAAAAAGTCCTTAACTGGCAGATCATCGTTTAACCGGCAGAAAAAAGTTCGTCTCTATCCAAAAAGGGGGAAGTATGGGAGGAAGAGATTCTGGGGAAACTTAAGGGGGAGGCATGGGAGGGGGACCGCAGTCCCCCTGGCCCAAAGGGAGCTTTAGCGACCGTGTTACTCGCCCAGCAGTCTCTTTAAAATCTCGTGATATGCGTTTTCCACGCCGCCCAGATCGCGGCGGAAACGGTCCTTGTCCAGCTTCTCATGGGTGGTCGAATCCCAGAAACGGCAGGTGTCGGGGCTGATCTCGTCCGCCAGCACGATGGTGCCGTCCGCGACGCGGCCAAACTCCAGCTTAAAATCCACCAGTTCGATGTTCAGGTCCTTCAGGTAGTCCGAAAGCACCTGATTCACTTTCAGCGCGTAGTTGGAGATGGTCTCCATTTCCGCGTCGGTCGCCCAACCCATGGCGGCGATATGGTACTGGTTTACCATCGGGTCGCCCAATTCGTCGTTTTTATAGCAGAACTCCAGCACGGTTTTCGCCATCGGTGTGCCTTCCGGCAGGCCCAGGCGCTTGGAAAGCGACCCCGCCGCCACGTTACGCACAATCACTTCCAGCGGAACGATCTGCACCTTTTTCACCAGCGTTTCGCGGGGGGACAGTTCTTTGACCAGATGGGTGGGCACGCCGTTTTTCTCCAGCAACCGCATCAGGTGATTGGTTACGCGGTTGTTGATCACGCCCTTGCCTTCGATGGTGCCTTTCTTCAGGCCGTTAAAGGCGGTCGCGTCGTCCTTGTAATCCACCAGCACCAGCGTGGGGTCGTCGGTGGCAAATACCTTCTTGGCTTTTCCTTCGTAGAGCTGTTCCCGCTTTTCCATAAGGGCGCCTCCTATTTACAATCAATTGAAAATGATACTCGCCGGGCGCTTAGTCCACGGCGAGATTGCGATCCTTATCCAGCACTTTCAGGCGCATGGTCTCGCGGTCGGCAAGCAGCCGCGCCTGAAGCGCCGCGTCCGACACGGCGATGATCTGCGCGGCCAGCAGGGCCGCGTTGGCCGCGCCGTCGATGGCCACGGTCGCCACGGGGATTCCGGCGGGCATCTGCACGGTGGAAAGCAGCGCGTCCAGACCGTCCAGCGTGGAAGCCTTCACCGGGATGCCGATCACCGGCAGCACCGTGCGTGCAGCCAGCGCCCCCGCCAGATGCGCTGCCTTGCCCGCCGCCGCGATCAGCACGCCGAAGCCATTTTCCGCGGCGCTTTGCGCAAAGGCGGCGGCCTCGTCGGGTGTGCGATGGGCGCTGTACACATGCGCCTCGTAGGGGATGCCCAGTTGTTTCAGCTGTTCGAAGCAGGGTTTCAGGGTGGGCAGATCGCTGTCCGACCCCATCACGACGGCCACTTTTTTCAAAAACGGTTCCTCCTGTTTGCGTCTGGTATAGCGCGGATATTCGTTCGTTTTGTTCTTTCTTCGTATTAAATGTTCGCCATATTATCCGAACATTACAACACTTATTATAAAGAACGGTATGAGTATAGCCCACCGCTTGTTGGATGTCAACCCGTTACCGAACGATTGCGTATATTTCTTACATTATGTTAATATTAGTACGTACTTATCCTGTAATTGGCTCTGGTTCGCACGGATTTAGAAGGTCTCCCCGTTATCGGTTCTTAAGCAGCGCCTCCTGACCGTTTGCCCTGGCCGCAACCGAAAAAAGGGTTTCTCCTCCCCGGCGTGGAAATGCACAGTATTGTGGAAAAGGACCATCGGAGGTCGTTTATGCAGGACGTAATTCTGATTCTGGATCTGGACGAGGCGCTGTCCGGCCTGATTGCCCGCACGCTTCGCGGCCAGCAGCTATACTGCGAGCCCGTTCCCGCCTCCATCTCCCTCGCGAAAGTACGGGAGCGTTCCGCAAAAGGGCTGATTATCGCCGCACGACCGGATCAGGAGGTCAGTCTGGACTGTTTCGACCTCCCCCTGATCCAGAGCGATCTGCCTGTTCTGGCGCTGGGCGGCGCGGTGCCCGCGCTGTGCGAGCATTTCGGCGGCGGCGTACTGCGGCGGGAAAGCGAAAACGAAAACGTCACCCTCGGCTTCGGCGATCAGCCTCTTTTTGAAGGGCTCAGCCGGGGCGAACGGGTGCTGCACAATTTACAGGACCTCTCCCTTTCAGAAGGGCTTGCCTGCCTTGCCACGGCAACGGAGCGCTGCATCGGCTTCACACGCGAAGGCACGAGGCTGTATGCCGTGCAGTACCCCATCGAACGCAACGACCCGGACGCCGTACAGCTGCTTCGCAATTTCGCCTGTCTGGTCTGCGGCATGGACCCGTACTGGAGCGACGAGTATATCCTCGCGCAGGCGTCGGATACCCTGCGGTCGGCGGCGGGTGAGAACCGCGTATTGTGCGCCGTTTCCGGCGGGGTGGACAGCGCCGTGTGCGCCCGGCTGGCGCAGGAAGCGGCAGGCGACCGCGTCACCTGCGTATTTGTGGATACCGGCCTGTTCCGCAGCGGCGAGCCGCGCTATGTGGCGGAAGAATACCGCGAGGCGCTGGGGCTGCCGGTGGAAACGATCGACGCGCGGGAAACCTTTCAAAAGGCGCTGGCGGGCGTACGCGCCGCAGCGGAAAAGGAACGCATCACCACGTCGCTGCTTCGGCAGGTGTTTTACAAGTATCTGACCGAACACACGGACATCAGCGTGTTCGTGCTGGGCACCAACTATAACGACCTTCTTTACGGGGACGTAAGCCCGGAAAATATACCCGAAACCATCGAAGGCCGTCCGCTGCAGGTAGTGGAGCCGATCCGCGCCCTGTTTAAGGACGAGGTGCGCCGTCTCGCCAAGTCCCTGGGCCTGCCCCCGACCCTGTGCCAGCGGCAGCCTTTCCCCGCAAGCGGGCTGGCCATGCGGGTGCTGGGCGTGGTGACCGAGGCAAGGCTTACCACCCTGCGCCGAGCGGATGAAATATTTACCGAGGAAATCCTCGCCGCCGGACAGGAACGCCGTCTGTGGCAGTATTACGCCAACCTGTGCGAAAACCCGGACGAGCGCCACGGCTACGCGGTGCTCCTGCGCGCCAGCCAGCCCTGCGGCGGCGACGCGTGCGCCTCCCGCCTGCCCTACGACCTGCTGGAACGGGTAACCGAACGCGTGATGGCCGACCTGCCGGAGGTGCGCCGCGTGGTGTACGACCTGACCCCCAACCAGCATTACGCCCTGATGGAGTAACGGCATTCCAAAAAGCCTTTCCATACCTCCGTTTGCGCGCCCGAAACATCGGGCGCTTTTCAAACCGGAGGTTTTTTGTTATACTGTCGCGGAAGAAAGCAGGTGATGTTTTGCTTCGTTTCACAAAAATGCACGGCATCGGCAACGATTATCTTTACGTTGATGGCTTTACGGAAACCCTTCCGCAGGACCTGCCCGCGCTTGCCATAAGGATGAGCCGCCAGCACTTCGGCTGCGGCAGCGACGGGCTGATCCTGATCCTGCCCAGTGAAAAAGCGGATTTCCGGATGCGGATGTTCAACAACGACGGCTCCGAAAGCGAGATGTGCGGCAACGGTATCCGCTGTGTGGCTGCGTACTGCCACGACCGGGGTCTGACCGACCGCACAGAGTTCGACATCGAATCCGGCGGGCAGCTGAAGCATATGGTGCTGCATCTGAACCCCCGCGGCCGCACGGAAAGCGTGCGTGTGGATATGGGCGAACCGGTCACCGACGGTCTGCGCATCCCCAGTGTTTTCGCAGGCGACCCGGTCGTTATGCAACCGCTGACCGCGCTTTCGCAAACCTGGCCCGTAACGCTGGTCAGCATGGGCAACCCCCACGCCGTCACCTTCGTGCCCGACCCGGCAACCGCGCCGGTCACCACTGTCGGCCCCGTTCTGGAACGCGACCCTGCCTTTCCTAATAAGTGCAATATTGAGTTTGTCCACGTCATCGACCGTACCCACATCGAAATGCGCGTGTGGGAGCGCGGCGCGGGCGAAACCCTCGCCTGCGGCACGGGCGCGTGCGCGTCCATGGCGGCCAGCGTGCTGAACGGCCTGATCGACCGCAGGGCCGAGGTGTCGCTGCGCGGCGGCAAGCTGACCATCGAATGGAGCGAAAAGGACAACCTCATCTACATGACCGGCCCCGCCACCTTCGTGTACGACGGCGTGTGGCTGATGGACGACTGACCCCGGCAACCGTTTCGCCCGGTTCTACCGGGCCGCCGACCAATCAACCGCCCGCGGGCGGCAACTCAGGGAGGGGTACATTTTGCACGTCAACCCGTATTATGAAAAACTGCCCGGCAACTACCTGTTCGCGGAAATCGCGCGTCGCGTGAAAGCTTATTCTGCCGCCCATCCGGACGCGGATATCATCAAGCTGGGCATCGGCGATGTGACCCGCCCGCTTGCGCCCGCGGTAGTGAACGCCATGAAAAAAGCCGCCGACGAGATGCTTGCCCCCGCCACTTTCCACGGCTATGGCCCGGATTACGGGTACGAGTTCCTGATCGACGCGATCCGCGAGAAGGATTACGCCCCCCGGGGCGTCGCGCTTGCCGCCGACGAGGTGTTTATCTCCGACGGAGCCAAAACCGATACCTCCGCCATCCAGGAGCTGTTTGCCCCGGACGCGCGCATCGCGGTAACCGATCCGGTTTACCCCGTGTATGTGGACAGCAACGCCATGGCGGGCCGCCTGGGTGATTTTACGGACGGCCGCTGGAACCGCCTGACCTACCTGCCCTGCAACGCGGAGAACGGCTTCGTGCCCGAGCCGCCCAAAGAACCGGTGGACGTGATCTATCTTTGCTACCCCAACAACCCCACCGGCACCACGCTCACCGCCGCGCAGCTGACCCCCTTTGTGGAATACGCCCGCAAATACGGCGCGCTGATCGTGTACGACGCGGCCTACAAAGCCTTTATCACCTCGCAGGTGCCCCACAGCATCTATGAGGTGCCGGGCGCGCGCGAAGTGGCCATCGAATGCTGCTCGTTCTCCAAAACCGCCGGCTTTACCGGCGTACGCTGCGCCTACAGCGTGATCCCGCACGAGGTGACCGGCATCGGCGGTAACGGCCAGCGGGTAGAGCTGAACGCGCTGTGGAAACGGCGGATGGGCAGCAAATTTAACGGCGTAAGCTACCCCGTGCAGCGCGCGGCGGAAGCGGTGTTCTCCCCGGAAGGACAGGCGCAGTGCGCCGAAGCGGTGCGGTATTACCGCGAGAACGCCGCGCTGATCCGCCGGGAACTGCAAACCGCGGGCTACGAGGTGTTCGGCGGCGTGGACGCGCCCTATGTGTGGATGAAAACCCCGACCGACAGCTGGGCCTTTTTCGACCGGCTGCTGGATCAGGCCCACGTGGTGGGCACCCCCGGCGCGGGCTTTGGCCCCAGCGGCGAAGGCTACTTCCGCCTGACCGCCTTTAACACCCGCGAAAAGACCGCGCAGGCGCTGGAGCGCATTCGCAGGCTGTAACAGAATACCCTTTGCATGCCGCCCGGCACGGGAACGCGTTTCCCGCCGCCGGGCGGTTTTTCGTTCCCTTGCAACGGCCATCTTTCCGTTATAAAAAGGAGAAATGTAAATTCGAAGCGAATATTTCAGGTTAGCAATTTTATCGAAAAGGAGCCGTTCCGCATGAGCCAGAACCGCGCGCGTCCCTCTGCCCGTACCGGCGCCGCAGGCGCGCCTGCGCGTACCCGCGGGCTTTTCCGGCGCGCGCTGTTTTTGCTTGCGCTGGGGCTGGTTTGCGCCGCGCTCACGTCCTGCTCGGCGTTTCATGATCTTCTCCCTTCCGATTCCGGCAGCGCCGCGCAATCAGGCACCGGCCCCAACCTTGCGCTGCTCGCCCTGCCTGCCTACAACAACGACGAGGCGACCGCCACGCCTGCCGTAACCGCCGGCAGCGCCTACTCCAACGTGGACCTGTGGCTGGACGCCACGCAAAACATGGGCGGCATCAACGCTAATCAAGCCAGCATGTATCCTCATTTCGGCCGCAAGTACCGCGAGGGCGGCTTCCAGTACCGCTACGGCAGCAATGTTGGCTGGTACGAAAATGTGCTTCGGGATTTTCTGATCGCCGCCGGGGAAAGCCACGTGCGCACCCTGCGCTACGGCAACGAAACCCTGCCCGACGATCTGCTGACGTCCTTCGGGCTGGACACGGCGGACGCTTCCGTGTGGCGCGATATGCACACCTGCGACACAGAAACCCGCGCGGGGATGTTTTCACAGTTTACCGCCGAAAACATGGCGGACAGCTTCTATTCACTGGGGTCCCCCCTGTGGCTCAACCGGGTGGCCGCGCAGGGTGCGGACGCGCTGGAAAACCCTTCGCTGGTTCAGCCCATGGCCGACGCGCTGACTAAACAGACCGAGGAAATCGCGGCGGGGAACGCCGAATATGTGCTGCAGGAGGGGCGCGACGGGCAAAACTGCGCGCTGCTTGAGGCGCTTCAGCATCTGGATACCGACAAGTTAAGCGTGATTACCGTGGACCCGGCTTCCGTACGAAAAACCGAAGGCACGGACGATCAGGGCCAGCCGGTGGAATATTACCGGCAGGTGCTTACCGGTCTGGGCGTGTTTGACCGTGGCCTTTGCGTAGGCCTGCTGGATTTTCAGCTGGATTACATGGGGCAGATGTCCACCTTCTCCACGGCGGACTTTTCCGAACCGCTGGTGTGGGGCCGCGTGATCCTGAACGAAAAGAAGCAGACCTTCGAAAACCTGGGCGTCATGCCCCGGCGGATGCTTACGCTGGTCATCGGCACGCGGGCCAGAGTGGACGCGTACCTTGCGGCGCTTGGCGACGCGCTGGCAAACGACGAGGCGCTCAAAGACCTGCGCGGGCCGCGCAACGGAGAGCTTACCTATACGGCGGACGGGAAAACCGTAACCCAGCAGCCTTTCGGGTTTGAGTGGCACTCCACTGTGATCGCAAGCCCCACAGTGCCCTGCTATACCCAGCACACCGATGGCGCGGCCCTGGCCGCCGACAACGCCTCCGTACAAACGCAGGAAAACGGCGTATCGCTTGTATCTCTCACTTCCGCAGCCGACGGCGCGCAGCCGGACCGGACAATCACCGTGCGCTTCCCCCTCGCGGCGGACAGCGGCGGCGCAACACTGAACATGAACGCCCTGTCCGGTGCGGCGCTGCAAACGCTGAACACCCTGCTGCTCACCCGAACGCTTCCCAACACGCAGGAAAATCAGGCGCTGATAAAGCAGGACGGAGAAACCGCCCTGGCTTATCGCGACCAATTGTACGCCTTTGCCGCCGGGCAGGCAGGCGGCGCGTTCATCCTGCGCGGCATCACGCAGGAAAACGGTTCGCTGGTCTGCACCGTGGACGTGAAGGGAGCCGCCCTGAAACCCGGTTATTACCGCCTGCGGCTGAGCGCCGATGTAACAGGCGACCAGTTCGACTGGCAGCCCGTGCCGTGGATTGACGGCAAGGAAAGCGTAAGCGCCTCCGTAACCGATACGCAGGTGTACACGTGGGAAACCTTTACCGCCGCCATCACGCAGTACGACCGGGATTCCAAAGGGCTTCCCAAGCTGTTCTCTCACGCGTGGGGTTCGTTTACCGATAAACCGTATCATTCCCTGCGCGTGCCGGATTTTCCGCCGGTTTACCAGTCCGTGCATCTTTCGGAGCTGGCCGCGCAGTTCCGGGCCGCCGCCTCCACCGCGACCAGCCCGCTGGTCCGCTGTGTTTTCGAGGTGTTCGTGCCCTATCCACAGACCGAGACCGTTATCCCCCAGCTGTGACCGTATTTCCGCAAGAAAGGGCGTCTGTTCATGCCGAAAGCCGCCGCCGTTTCCCCCAAAACCCATAACCGCACCAAGGTGCTGCTTTGCTATATCCTATGCTGGGGGATCGCGCTGTTGCTGCCGTATCTGGGGCTGAAAACCCTGTACCCCTACAAGCTGGCGGGCACGGCCCCGACCCTGTCGCCGCAGATTACGGCCCTGCTGCCCGCCGCGGCGGGCGAAACCGCCGCGCTTTCCGTTGGAACCGACCCCGCCGCCCTGCAAAACGCGCTGTCCGTTCGGGATCAGCAATGGCGCATGGTCGTAGGCGCGGCGGTCGCAGCCGCGTGGCTGGCAAGCCTCGTGTGGCAGCTGTTGTGGCGCGCCCGGTACGTCCATCCCCGGCAGGCCGCGCGCGCGGCTTTGCGCGCCCGCCGCAGTTATCGCTGGTCGATGCTCGGCATCGGTGCGGTGAACCTGCTGGCAGCCACGGCGTTATATCTGGTGGGCATCAGCCGCATCGCGGATCGCGGCCTGTGGGATTATCTGCTGTACTTTGGCGGTTTCCTGCTGGTGCCTGTCGCTGCCGCTTTATGTTCCCGGCTGGCCGCTCCGCCTGCCATTTCAGGTCGGCACGCCTATTTCCGGCGACTGTAACGGCCTGTATCCGGCGCATACCCACATCATGCCACAGGAGGCGTTATGTCCTATTATTTCATCGCCATCGGCGGCACCGGCAACAAAATTCTGGAGTCCCTCGTGTACGCCTGCGCGGCGGACGCGCTGTTTACCGTGGGCGCAAACGGCAAACGCGAGCCGATTCCGGTACTGAACGCGCTGATTGTGGATGTGGACGCGGCCTGCGGCAACACCACGCGCGCCCGGCAGGCTTCCGAACAGTACGAGCAGGTGCGTTCCGCTTTCGCAGCTTCGCCCGCGCCGCATAAAGGTTTTCACACGGCGCTCTCCGTGGAGCGGTGGAACATGAACCTGGCCCGCCGCGCCGCCTCCGTGGACGATATGACGCTTAACTACCGCCGCGACCGGCTGCTGGCGCAGACGCTGTTCTCCCACACCGAGGCGGGTCTGGAGTACAGCGAAGGCTTCCGCGGCCACCCCGATCTGGGCGTTCTGTTTTTCGCGGAGATGCTCAACAACCTTGGCGACGCAGCCGCGCAGGGTCAGCCGGATGAGATGGTCACGACGCTGAACCGGATGCAGCGGGAACTGGACGCGGGCGAAACCGTAAAAGTGCTGCTGGCCGGTTCCATTTTCGGCGGCACCGGCGCAAGCGGCATCCCCAGCGTCGCGCGGTACCTGCGCAACTGTTTCAGTAATTATACAGACCGGTTTATTCTGTCGGCGGTGCTGATGCTGCCGTATTACGACGTGCCAGCCGCCGCCGTGGACGAAACGCTGGAAATCGCGGTCAAGTCTTCCGCCTTTCCGGACAAGGCGCGCACTGCCCTGCAATATTACGGCATGGAGGGCATGGTGCGCTCCGACGAGGACGATACCCGCGGTCTGTATGACGCGCTGTATCTGCTGGGCCTGCCCAAAGAAGCGTTCGTCACCACGCGGGTCTACTCCACCGGCTCGCAGACGCAGGAAAACGACGCGCACCTGCTGGAGTGGCTGGCGGCGCGCTGCGCGGCCCGCTTCTACCGCACGGGGTTTCGCGGGTCCGAGGCCCGCAACATGGATGTGTATTACTATCAGTGGCACTCCCACGATGTCTCCTGGGAATGTTTTGACGACGAAGCCGCGCTGTACCACAACGCCTACGGCGGCCTCGCCAAGGCAGCGGCGCTGTTTCTGGGCGAATGTTATCCAACGCTTCGCGCCTGTATCCGCAAGGACGACCGCCGCCTGGCCCGCACGGTGAACTACTGGACGGCTTATTTTCACGACGTTAAGCATTACGGCGTTACGCAGCGTGCCCAGCTGGAAAAACTGTTCGACGCGCTGTACCGCCTGCTGGCGTTCTATATCAACTGGTTGTGGCAGGTGCTTCGCACCCTGCCGCCCACCCTGCGCCCGGAAAAGGAAATTGAACTGCGCGGGCGGGAACTGTTCGACGTGTATCACGCTCTGGTGGATCAACAGGCGGATACCCTGCGTTATAAAGCCTCGCCCGCCGCGGGTCTGGACGGCGCAACCCCCGGCGCGGGGGACTACGCGCGCCTGCGCGCCCGGCTGGACGAGCTGATCCCCGTCGTGGGGGGCCGCACTTTTCTGGCGGTGCTGCAGGGGGAAAAGACCGGCCGTTTTGAAAAGCTGGAAGCGCAGCGGCAGGCGCTGACGGAACAGGACGTAAAAATCGCCCGGCTGGAAGCGGAAGACGCCGCGCGCATGGACCCCAACGCCCTGCGGGAGGAAAAAGCACGCCGCGAAGGGATGCTGCGCGCCTACGCGGGCATGGAAGACCGGTTGGCGCTGGTGAACGCGGACATCGCCCGGGCTGTGGAAAAACATGTGGCCGACGTGCCCGCGACGCTGACGGACGACGAACCGTCCGGCAACCACCTGTTCAACCCCGGGGCGATCAGCGCCATGCGGGAGCTGTTGCGTCAGTATGGGGCGGACAGCGCCTCCCGCGACCGGCAGGCCGTCGAAACCCTCCGCAAAGCCCTGTGGGATGGATTTCCCCGCACCGTATCGCAGCGCGTGCCGGACCGGGTTACGGCGGTGCAGGCCGTGGCGGGTCTGGGCGGCGGCAACGGAATCGGCGAAGGGCCGCAGGCCGATTTCGCCGGGTTCACAGCTGCCCTGCTCGCCTGCGTGATGGAGGAGGACAACCTATGAAGCGCAAACAGCCGCCGCAGACAACGGCGGAGTCCGGGCACAAGCCCACCTACCTTACCCTGCTCCCCGCCATGGGCGAGGGGTTTCACACCGGATACCAGAACCACGCGGGCATTGTGAGCGACGGCAACCAGAAACCGCACGAGTGGCTGGAAAGCTTCGCCCGCAACATGGAAACCGCCGGGGAAGACGTGGGATACTCCATCCCGGACGTGCTGGCGGGCGAAGCGCAGCTGCGCCGCCTGATGCGCCTGCCGCACGCGGAAGCCATGCGCCATCAGGAAATGATCGACTGGCGCGCTATACTGGCCCTGCTGCTTTTATGGGACGGATGGCAAAAGGATGCCTCCTGGCCGGAGTTAACCTGCGAAGACATGCTGGCGGGCGCGGGAGGGCCGTTCCTGCGCGGGGTGCGCGCCGCGCTGTCCCCCGAGCGGCTCAGGTTCGGCCTGAACGCGTTTATTCTGACCGCCTCGCGCGACGGGGTTCCGGATCAGCGGCCTCTGGGCGTGCTGTCTCCTGCTGTGGTGCTGGCTCCCGCGGCCAACCCGGGCGACCTTTCCGGTATTCTGCCCGCCTGCGTGCGCTGGTACGACCGTGCCCGCCGGCGTTTTAACGACCCGTGCGCCTATCTGGACGAGGCGGACCGTATGCGCCTGCTGCAATGCCTGCGCTATCTGCAGGCGCTGAACGAGCGCCCGGCGCTGAGCAGCCCGCTTTACGCCGCCGACACCGCCTTAAGCGGGCTGATCGACCGGTTCATCTGCGACCTGCAAACCATGCGCACCTCCTGGCGCGAACGGCTGGAGGCGGGCGATCCCCACGCGCAGACGGAGCTGTATATCCGGGCGCTTGCCGTGTACGGCCTGTTTGAGCGCAGCGCCCTGCCGGGCATCACCCGCCGGGAGATTCCCCTGTCGGTCGCGGAGCTGAACCGCAACACCCTGCTCACCCGGTTTGCCCCGGAAGGCAGCGACGCGCCCCGGGAGTTCGCTGGCCTGCGCGTAACCACCTATTCCTTCAACGGCCAGCCCTTCGCCATCGAATCCCCCCGGTACCTGCTGGAGCCGGTGAACACACCGGACGAGCTGAAGGTGCTGCAAACCCTGTGGACGGAGATTTCCCTGCCGCTGCAATACGACGGGGAGTGGAACCGCGCCGTAGCCAAGCGCTTTGTGGAGTTGGCCAACCACCTTACGGCGCTGTCCGGCGCGGATACCAGCGCCAGCCGAAAGGTGATCGAGCTATTGCGGAAATGGTGCCAGAAGCTGGCCAATTTCCGGGAGGCGGGCGACCGCGCCCTGTCGCTGGAACTGCCGTTATCCGACGTGCCCGCCACCCTGTCCGGGCTTGCGCGGGACATGGTGGGCCTGCCGGACGCCGAAGCGCTGATCCATTCTTTTTCGGACTGCCTCACCCTGCGCCATGGCGCCCCGCCTTTTCCCGATCCGGCGCTCAACGCGGCCTGCGCGGTCACGGGCGCCGACGCGCTGTACGCCATCCCGCCCGTCAGCGCGGATCTGGCCCTGTGGCTCACCCGCGCCGCCGGAGAAAGCGCGGAGGAGGAGTTTCGCCCCCGGCTGCCGACCGAAGACTTTCATTTTGAGCTCACAGAAGACGGGCGCAAGATTCGCGCGCGGATGCGTCTGGTGCGCAGCTACCGTGCCCGGGACGCCGTCTGCCATAACCAGATTGACCTGACCCGCGTTTATACGTTGAGCGAAGAGTACGCCCAGGGCGCAGCCGTGGTATCGCCCACGCTGCCCACCGTGTGTTGCTGGCCCGCCGTACGTCTGGCCCGTGGCCAGTGGCAGCCCTATTATGTGCTTGCCCAACGCCCGGAAACGCTCACCGTGCTGGCCCCCGCACAGGAAGGATGGACGCAGGGCGAGCCCCGCGCGGCCCAAAACCCCGGGCAGACCGGATACCGCTGGCAGGTTGCCAGAGTGTCCGACTGGCCCGCGTATGTCGCGCTCACCCGCGGCAAATTAAGCCTCGGCGCGCTGCCCAACGACGATCCGGTTACCCAGCTGAAGCGGGCGGATCCAGCCGCCGTGGCGATCGACTTCGGTTCCAATGCCACCACCGTGATGCTGCGGCAGGGGGAGCAGCTCCGCCCGGCGGCGCTCGCCCCGGAGTGGCTTAAAACCCTGCTGCATGGCGCGGACGACGATGCCGCCCTGCTACCGGAGGAATTTCTGCCGCAGATAATCGCCGCCGACCCGGGCAATCCCTCCGCCTATGGCAGTGTGATGGACCTGTTTTCAGACGACGAGCAGAAATGGAACGTTCCTCTGCTGGACGGGCACATCTACTACCCGCCCGACCTTACCACCCTGCTGCGCAAAAACCCCAGTGCGCTTTATTACGATCTCAAATGGGGCGAGGAGCCGTACGTGGTGCGCTGTCTGCGCCTGTTCCTGAAACAAACCCTGCTGCAGGCTTCGCTCGCGGCCCGCATGGCCGGTTCGCCCTCCCTCAGCTGGCGCATTTCGATGCCCAACGCCATGCCGCTACACCGGCAGGAAGCCTATCTGGAAATGGTGCGTTCTCTCGCCAAAGACGTCGCCGCGGAAACGGGCATGCCCCTTACGTCGGGAATTCCTTCCGTGCTCTACGCCAGCGAAAACCAGGCCGACGGCCTCTATTTCCGCACCCGCAATGAAGTAAACGCACGCAGCGGATATCTGAACATGGATGTGGGCGGCGGCACCACGGACCTGAGCGTGTGGCTGAGCGGTGAAACCGCCCCTGCCGCCGAAGCGTCGCTGCTGCTGGGTTGCCGCCAGATTCTGTTTGACTCGCTGTCCTCTCGCCGCCGCGCGGAGTTTGAAGCGGATTTTCTGAACGCGGACGACAGCCTGCGCGCGCTGGTGAGCGAAATGTCGCAGGCGTTCGCGGCAGGGCAGACCTCGCTGCGTATGCGCCAGAAAAATGTGTTCCTGCTGGACTCGTTTTTCGCCCGGCAAACCGAGGGTATCGCAAGGATGATGGCCGACGCGCGCGGCGAAGGCCGCGTAAGCCTGCTGGAAAGTCTGCTTCTGCTGCATTTCGGTTTCCTGTTCCGCCTGTGCGGGGAATTGCTGGATCGTTGCGCGCAGACCCCGGAAACCCGCGCCCTGCTCAGCCCCCGCATGGAGCTTTGCGTGGCGGGCAACGGCGGCCAGTTCCTGAAACTGTTTGACCGGGACGCCCGCAGCAAACTGTTCCGTCTGGCGCTGAACGGGCTGTCGGCAGACCATCCCGTGCAGGAACTGGTGCTGGTGCAAAGCCGCCATCCCAAGCAGGAAGTGGCGCGCGGCCTGCTTGCGGATGTTTCCCGTCTGCGCAGCAGCGTGCAGGGCGGCGACCCGGTCGCGCCCGCGCAGGCGCAGGCCAAACCGCATCGCCGGGGCCTGCTCACGGACTATCTGACCGCTTTCTACGCCGCTTTCCCGCAGGCGGGCGAAAAATTACTGGGCCGCGCCTTTGAACGCGACCCTGACCCGAAGGTGATCCGTATGAAACCCTCCGCCGCGATTGAGCTGGAAACTGTATTGGATAATGAGCTGACAGGCCCGGACGAGTTCGCGGGTTATGTGCGGGCATTCAATTCCATGAAGCGGCTTTGGGAGATCTGAACCGGGCCGTCTGCGAATGCGGACGGCTCCTCGGATCGTTGACAAATCTGTTTTTAGCTTAAAGAGCAGTTTGTTCAAAAAGGTTCAGATGCCAGGTAAGCAAAGGCGGCAAGGGGGTTCACTTACCTGTTTGTAAGTGAACCCCCTTGCCGTCCCGTAGCTGACAACGCAGATGAGCCTTTTTCAGCAAACTGAGGGGCCGTCCGCAAATGCGGACGGCCCTTCAGTTTGTGCTTTACTGCGGCAGATCCCCGAAACTCTGTTCAAACGACGGGTACGAAACCGCGCAGGTACCCGTCTGCGTTATCTTCGGCTGGTGGTAGGTGTTGCCGTCGTAAGCGAACCGGTACGCTTTCGTTCCGCCGTCATCCTGATAGGTAACGGTCAGTTGTTCTGGCTCCGCGCAAATTGTGATGGTTTCCATCACTTTCTGATCCTCGCGGCGCGTTTTGGTCAGCGTAACCGTACCCGTTTCCCCGTTGTCCCCTTTCGTCTTGCCGTCCGGCGCCCAGGCGCGGGTATAGAGATAGCGGATGCCGTTTTCCAGCTGTTCCGTCGTAGTCACCCAAAGGGGGTACGGCGGGGTGAGGGAAACCGTAAGGTTGGATGCCACCGTGAGAAGATTATCGTTCTGCAGGTTGAGGTCCCGCCAATCCTGCACCGGTTCTGTCCTGCCGATCCCCACCAGATAGGCCTTCGCCTGTTCCGTCATCTGGCGATCCATCTCCGACGTGTTTTTCTCCCCATCACGCTGCATCTGTTTCAGGGCTTTGGGTGAAAGAATCTTTTTATCATCCGTATCGTCTTCCGCCTGTTGGATGCCCTGCACATTATATCCGTTGCTGGTTTTGAGGAACGTAATCGCGACCGGGCCGCTCATTCCGCCGCCCGTATCTGTGAATATCCCAGCCATAAAACCGTAGTTCTGGCAGGTCACCTGCGCATAAACCGTGACCGAATCACCCTTCTGTTCCGTATCCAGCACCACATGCCCTTCGGCCCAGAACTCCCCGTTTTCATCCGGCCAGGTCAGGGTCAGCACAGCGGCATGCAGCGTGCTTTCCGGCACCGTAGCGGGCTCGGCCAGCGCCTGCGCGCCAAGAAGCGCTATAAAAAGCGCCATGATCAGAACGATTCCCTTTTTCATTTCACAGCTTCCTTTCCAACCCGTTGATTTGAACGGTCCTATACATTCAACGATCCGGAAGCGGTTTGCCATCCCATAAAATATCGCCGCCTCCCGCACGTTTGTGCGGGAGGCGGCTGGCCGGTATCGGTTTACGGTTTGTAATAATGGATGATCTTCACACAGCGGTCATTCTTCATCACAAATTGCAGTACCCAGTCGTAACCCTTCACCGTCTGGCAGGTATACTGGATGGTCTGGCTGCCATCTTCGTTATTCAGGACCATCCCGGTTTTAGGTTCATTGTAGTACAGGTTGAGGCTTCCATCCTGGTTCGCGGGCATCCCCATGTTTTTATAAACACTCGTAATCTCACTGGTCGCGTTGCCAAGGCCCATGCCGCGCGGCACGGTGGTAAAAGCGCTGTTCATCTCCACCCGTACCAGAATCCAGTCGCTATTCTCCAGCAGGAAAACGGCGCTGCCCCAGTCGTACGTGAGTTGTTGGGCCTTTTCGTCCACCGACAGGTACTGGGTATCCTCCGTGGATTTCGGCTGGCCAAACTGCTTTTCAAACTCCGCCAGTTCGGTATCATTCAGCTTGAAGCCCCCGAATACGTCGTCTTCTCCGTAGGTTTCCACGCGGGTGCCTTTCACCTTGAACTTATAGGTAACTTCCAGAATGCTGGACATTTTACCGTATCCGTTCACCGCTATGGCGCGAAGCGTTACGTCCCCGCTGGGCAGGGCGATCGGTTTGCCGTCGTACTTCGGGCTGATCGCCGGGTCCGGCGTGGAACCGTCGATGGTGTAATAGAAAGTCTGGGTATCCTCTTTTTCCAGCTGTTCCTTCGTTTTCTTCTTGCGCTGCTCCTTGGTTTGCGTATCAGGGCCTTTGCGGAGGCTGACTGTGCACAGTCTGGTGTAGGTATTGGGCGCAAGGTTACACTTGGGGGCGGGCGGCGATGGATAATACACGGTGTAGCCCACCTTCATCTCGTCGCTCACCAGATCGCCCGCCACGCACACCGCGCGGAGGGTGAACGTACCTTCCGGAATCACCACGGTATTGTCCTTTACCAGCTTGCCGCCCTTGGGCAGTTCCGCGCTGTCGTCCAGCGTGTAATATATATCGTAGCCCTGCGGCGAAGTCACGGTGATCTTCTGTTCCAGCTCGTATCGGCCGGAAATATGGTCGGTATCCACCTGCGGCGTATTCGGGATAAAATCCTTGCGCTCCTGGCGGAAACTGTCCTTCTCCGTTTTCTGGTAGGCCGTCAGCATCATATCCGCAGCCTCGGGATCACGGTCGTTGTCCAGGTACAGGTTAATCAGCGCCGTATACGCGTCCTCACGGGCAGGGCTTACGGTATTGATCAGGTTTTTATACAGGGTTTCGGCCTGATCGTCCATATTGTTCAGCTCGTAGGCCGTGCCCAGTAGCATCAGCCCGTCGTAATTCTCCGGGTCCAGTATATCCGCAATCCGGAACGCCGTAATGGAATCCTCCATGTCCCCGGCGTCCATATATTCCTGCCCAACCGCCCAGTACGCCTGTACAGGGGCCTTGCCAAGTTTTTTAAGCGCTTCCTTGCGGTCGGTTTCACTCACGGTATCCGTGCTCTGCGCCAGCTTCAACATCGCCTCGTCGGTGGCCAGCACCTGCTTGCGCGCCACGATGCGCTGGCCCTCATCCGACGTTTTCAGGTACACAAAGTACCCGGCGCCCGCCGCCAGCAGAATCCCCGCGAAAATCACCGCGATCAGCATCCAGTTGATGGAATGGCGGGGCATGGCCCGGGTTTTACCATGCTTGGTCATAACCGGCCGTGCGTGCGCGCCGCCGCGCGCGGGCACGCCCCGGCGGCTGGAGGGCCTGCTGCCGAACGAATCCAGCGTAAGCTTCGCGGCGCGGTCATTCTTGCGGTGCACTCCGTGGTCCTGTTCCACTGGCAACGGAGAATTTTCAAAATCGCCGTACTCGGGGATGTCGTCGCGGTTCTCGTCGGGCAGAGTGGGCGGCATCGCGTTATGGCGGCCCTGCCGCATTGCGCGCACGCCCGTCTCGGTTTCCCCATGGGATCGCTGGGCCATTGCGCCGCAGACCGGGCAGAGGATTTCGTCATCCTCCAGGTAGCTGCCGCAGCGTTGACAGATCATCGAACGATTTCCTCGCTTTCCAGAAGCCCCGTCATCGAAAGATGCGCAGGTGTCCGGCCAGTTGCACGCCGTAAAAAACTGCGACGCGGAACGACAGCCGGCAGGGGCGGTTTACGGCTCCGCCTGCTGGGGGGTGGGGGACTGGTTATTGACCGCGTGACCGTTAATCACCAGCTGAAATTCCTGCCCCAGAAAGGTCGCCGCCTTCTCGCACATGATAATACGGGACATGTAAATACTTAAGTATTCCAGAACGCTGCTGGACGTGTCCATCGTAAGGGATTGCCGGATCATATGGGCTTTCCGGTCCACCGTCACGTCGTTGGTCTGGATGGAAAAATTGACGCGGTCGTGTACGTCGCCCGGATCGGGATGCCCGTTACGGACGCGGCTTTTATGCGCGTCGCTTTTATCGGCAATCACCAGCGCGGCGCTTACGGCGCTGGAAATGCTTCCGCTCTGTTCCTCGTGGTTGCCCACGGCGGTGATAATGTCCACCGTATCGGTAATGCTCATGCCTGCGTCCTTCAGAATCGGAAACAGCATAACCGCGCCGTTCGGCCCGTGGTCGTGGCGGTTGATGCTGTTGCCCACATCATGCACCCAGCCCGCGATAGCGGCCAGTTCAATCTCGCGTTCGCTGTAACCCAGCGCTTTTAAAATATAGCTGGCGGTCCGGCTGACATAGCTTAAATGGCGCGGGCCGTGGTCCGTATAGCCCAGCGCTTCCAGGTATCGGTTGCCCGCCTTGACCAGTGCGCGGATGCTTTCGTTCTTTTTAATCTCTTCAAGGGTAATCATGGTTCCTCCGCGGCGTTTTCTGCGCCGCCTGTCTTTCATCCCGGCCGCCCTGTGGGCGGCCTGTATTGTGGTTGTTCCGGGTCTGTAGCCCTGCGATTCCACCGGTGCCTGTCTTATCCCCGGCATCAGGGCTTTCGTCCTGGAATCCGGCTGGAAACAAAAACAGTATATCACATTCGTCCGTAAACGCGAAATGCGCGAGCGCAAGGCACCCGCGCAAATCTGTAAATTTCATATTCAATTTACGAAAACCGGAGGGCGGCTCCGCCTCCACGGTAACCCTGTTCGCCGTGCCTGCCGGGTATCCGGCAACCCTTTCGGACGGGCAGGGGCTTACCGCTTTTGCAGCCTTTTCACGGCGGCATACGTGGGGTCGCCGGAAAAATCGCGCACAGGCGCTTCTCCCCCCAATCGTTCGATCGCGTTGCGCACTTCGATAAAATCGATATAGGAAATATCCTCGCCTTCCGCAGCGTCCAGCAGCGGTTCCAGCGCGCGGTCATCGCCCAGTTTGCCAAGATAGCCAGCGTACAGGGCGCGCTTGTCGGGGTGCTCCTTAAACTGCTTCAGGGCAAACTGCAGCACCTCATCGCTAGAGGGAAAGTCCGACAGCACATCCAGCAGTGCCTCTTTGCCCGCGTCATCCGCCGCGCGGAACGCTATTTCGGCGGGGCGGCGAACCACATCCCCCATCCCGCGCAGACTCTCCAGCGCGTTATCCAGCAGTTCTTCCTCTTCGCTGCGTTCCACCTGCCAGCGGATATAATCCACCATCGGGGCGGTGCTTTCCAACTGGCGCAGCAGTTCCACAGCATGCATGCGGGCTTCGCAGGGCGCGCTTTGATCCCGGAGCAACTGAAGCACCGGTTCCTCGCTGCCCATTTCGCCGATACGGTCCAGCAGCGGATCGGGCACCGGCACTTCCTGCGCAACATAGTCCTTAAGCAGCCTGACCAGTTCGTCCGCGTCGGCATAACGCTCAAAATACGTACCGGGAGCGGCGCCGCCCAGCCAGTCGGCGGGCGTTTCCAGCCACTCCATATAAAATTCCGGAGCCGCGTCCTCCATGTCCTCCGGGCGTTTGAACTTTTTCCGGTTCTTTTCCATCCACTCGTTCAGCGCATCGTTGAACCGCGCGTCAAAATCAATCAATTCCATTTCAGTTCCTCCTTGCTGGGGATGATTAACGAAAGTGCTTCTCATATGGCGTGCAGCGCAGGTTTCCTATTTCCGGGGTTTTCGCTCGGGCAGCGGCATCAGACGGCACAGCGCACGGAACGCCGCGCGTACCCGGCGGCGGTCGTCGGCGTTATAATGCAGCAGGGTATGCAGGTTCTCCGTCTCCGGCAGGCCGTAGGTCATCAGGTAGTGCTGTTCCATCGCGGCGCGGTAAATCCCCTTGGTATCGCGCACGATCCGCTTCCGCCGTTCCGGACGCATGGTGACCAAAGCCCGCAGGGCGTGGGTCATCATCCGGGCGTCTCCGCCGAAGCGTTTCACATCCACCAGTCGGCGAAGCAGCATATTGTGCATCAGGTCCGAATCGTTGCGTGTTTGCACGGAAGGGTCAATCTCCGCGATTCTCCCCGCATGCCACACCACAAAAGGCGGCTTTGCCCCCAGCTTGAGCAGTGCGGCGGCAGCATACCGTTTGGCGCCGTCGTCCTGCACGGGCTGCACCAGCGCTTCCCTGAACATTCTTTCGGCAAATTCCCGCGGCAGGTTGGCCGCCAGCATCGGGATCAGGCGGCTCAGCTGATGTTCCGGGTTGCCCAGCTCGTATAAAAACAGATTATACAGCCCTTCGTCTTCCTGCAGGGCGCTGCAAAACCCTTCCGTGCCCTCCGCCAGGGCCTTGCCCAGCTGTGCCAGGCATTCGTTGCTTTCCGCGGGGGACAGCATCGGATAAAACGGCAGCGCCCCGGCGGCATAGCGCACCTGCGCGGGGTTCAGGTCCAGCCCGCGCCACTGCTCCAACGACCGGGCCGTATACCGGGCAGGTACGTCGTTCGGGTCCAGGTCGCGGCAGCGGTGCAGCAAAGCGTCAGCTTCGTCCATCCGCCCCAGTTTTAACATCACCACCGCCGTATCAAACAGCGCAGGCAGGCGGTCCGGGCTGTTCTTCAGCGCCCGGCGGAGCGCGCACAGCGCCAGTTCCGGAAAACCCAGGCTGACGGCGGAATAGCAGTACAGCTGCTCGTCCTGCACATTGTTGCAGCACAAAGATGCCGCCAGCAGGGACGACGCGCCTTTCAGCCGTTGCCCGGCCTGGCAGTACGCCCCGGCCAGCGCGCAACGGGCGCGGGCGCTGCGTGGGTTGATGCGGCAGGCTCTGCGCGCGCTTTTCACCGCACCCCGCACATTGCCCTGCTCCTGCAGCAGCAGCGAGCGCAGAGAATCATATCGGTCGTCTACGCGGGCGGCTGGTTTGGCGCGCTGCAACGCGCGCTCGGCACGGGAAAAATCCCCTGCGGACAGGCGCTTGCTGGCGATGTTCAGCTGCGCTTCGTAACGGGCCTGGATGTGGGCGTGTTCGGTTTCGAGCGTTTCCAGCGTATCCAGTTCTTCGTCGTACTCGGCGGTCAGCCCTGTTTGCCGCACTGCCATCAGATAACGGGAAAAAGCGTCCATCGCTTCCTGCACATACCCCAGCGCCAGCATGTTGCGGCCAATCAGCCCGTAACACGCATAGCGTTTCGGGTTGATCGTAAGCGCACCGAAAGCCGCGCGGTTGCTGGCCTCGTAGCATTCCATTTCCTGCAGCGTCCGCGCGTACGCAACCCGAAGGTCGCTGTCCCCGGGAGAAAGAGAGACCGCGTGCCGAAGCAGCGCCGCCGCCCGACGGGTGTTGCCCGTACGGCGGTGGCGGTTGGCGCGATCCACCCAGTAAGCACTGGAACGCTGCAGTTTTACGATATCGCCGACTTTTTCGCTCATTCTTTCGCTCCTTGGTAAGCGCTGATTCAATCACTTCGCGGCTGCCAAAGCGGAGTGCTACAGATTCGGGTGAAAAAAACCGAAGGAATAGCGGGGGTTATTTCAAGGCTTTTTAAGCCTGAAGATGCAGTGCTCCACAAAGGCAGGCGTGAAAGGGATTGATTCAGCGCTTACCTGGGGAGTGTTCTCCGCTTCCGTACCGTTACGGTTATTCCACACGGTTTAAAAGACGGATCAGGTCGTGCGTCGAAAAATGATATTTCTCGTTGCAGAAATGGCAAACCAGCTCCGCGCCGTCCACCTCGTCGGCAATCATGCGTTTCAGCTCCTCCGGGCCCATCGCCAGCAGCGCCTTTTCCATCCGCCTGCGGCTGCAATGGCAACGATAGGCCAGCGGTTTACTTTCCAACGCCACGGGAGTAAGCCCCCGGAACCAGGCCTGCAAAAGTGTCTCCGGCGTTTCGTGTTTCAGCTCGTTGGCGACGTCGCCGAAGATGGGGGAACGCAGTTCCAGCTGGTCGATCACTTCCGGCGGGCAACCCGGGAGCGGCTGTAAAAGCACCCCGCCCGCCGAAAAAACATCCTCGTCCGACGCGGTAATCCCAAGGCTGACAAGCGACGGGCTTTGCTCGCTCTGTGCGTAGTAATGGGCCAGGTCAACGGCGATTTCGCCGCTTTGCATGGCAACCTGCCCGATGTACGGGGTTTTCATCCGCAGGTCCTTCACCACGCTTAACCGACCGTTGTGGCCCACAGCGCGCCCTACGTCCAGCTTGCCGTCCCGGAGGGGCAGACGCACGGCCGGGTCGGTCACCAGCCCGCGCACGGTTTCACCGTCGCCTACACAGATAATCTTGCCCAGCGGGCCGCCGCCATCGACGGTAAGGGTCACAGAGGCGTCCGGTTCTTTCAGGGTAGCCGCAAGCATCGCCGTGCCCGTAAGCACGCGACCAAGCGCCGCCGCGGCCACGGCGGTTGCGCCATGAACACGCTGGGCTTCCCGCGCCGTATCGGTGGAACGGATGATAAGCCCGCGCACCGCGCCGTCGGAAAGAGTAAAATGGAGGATTGAATCCTTCTGTTCCATGAAAGCTCCTTTACAGGTTCATCTCTTCGGGCGGCAGGGGCTTGCGCGCGGCGATATGCCAGCGCTGGTCGGCGGGACGGGGCAGGGCGTAGGAAAGGTCCCCAAAAATCCGTATGTCTCCGAAGCCCGCCCGGGTCAGCAGTTCTTCCAGCGTTTCAAAGGGGTAGGCATATTGCACCTGCCGCTCGCTGATGCGCTGGTAAACTTCCTCCTGCTGGCGGATAAACACGGAAAGATCCATCCGCACGCTTTCGCTGCGGGGATCGTACACATTTTTCCACAGATAGGCGATGTCGGCGGTTTCGTCGCCGATAAAATTGTTGCCCAGTACGCTTTTTAATTTGTAAGGAGTGCTCAGGTCAAAAACGAGCGCTCCTCCCGGACGCAGCGCGTTGCCCGCGGCATAAAAAAACGTGAGCACATCGTCCGGTGAAGGCAGGTAGTTGACCCCGTCACAGGTACAAAGAACCGCGTCCATCCGGCGGTGCAGCCGAAGGGCACGCATATCCTGCTTGATAAAGGGGATCATCGCACCCGCCCGGCGGGCCTTCTGGCTGGCCTCGAAAAGCATCTCCTCGGACAGGTCCACGCCGGTCATCTGGTACCCCATTGCGGAAAGCGGTATGGTAAGTCCCCCGGTTCCGCAGGCACACTCACACACCTTGCCGGTGCGCACGCCGTAAAGAGAAAGCAGCCCCTGATAAAAGGACGCCCACGCCGGGTAGTCCACGTCGGCCATCAGCCGATCGTAAACGGATGCGAAGGCCGTATACAATCGCGTCACCTCAAAAAACGAAAATTACCGGTTTTCTCCGTCGCTGTCCGACGACTTTTCCGGTTTCGCCGATTCTTCTTCCTCCTCGTCCTCCTCGTTGTAGAGGCCGCGGTTTACTTGCGCGCCTTCGATTTTCACGTTGATGTACTTATCGAAAACAGCGTTGGTGTAACTGGCGGATACGAAACGGCTGAGGGCATAGCCCAGCAGGATATAATACAGGAAGCCGATCAGCACCGCCCACTGCAGATAGGGGGTAAAGTAGCTGACCAGCGCAACCAGCACCACCGGCATCACGGAAAGCAGCTTGAGCCCCACCGTGGCGGGCAGCCGCCCGATGGTCAATAGCAGGCTGTTGCGAAGCAGGTCACGATACCGCAGGCGGTAAGAAACCATCATAGGATAGGTGAACATCAGGCTCATCAGCCAGATCAGGCCCAGCACAATGGTCAGCATCTGGGGAATCACATAGAAGCTGCTGGTTTTTGCCATGTCCCCGTAAAACGCCCAGCACACATACATAATGATCGGCACGAAACCGGTGATCACGCTGGTGGCTAAGCCCTGTTTCCAGTTTTCCTTCACGGCGTCTCTAAAATCGCTCCAGATAAAGGCATGCTCGTCACGTGCCCAGTTGCGGGTTACGTAGCAGACGCCGGCGGTAAACGGCCCGGTTACGGCCAGCGCGGGCACCAGGAACAACAGCGCCTGCATCAGTACCGCTTTCACACCATCTACGTACTGGGCCTGCTGCGCGGCAAAATCCGCCGCCGCCAGCGTGCCCGCCTCCAGTTGGGACTGTAAATCCGCCAGCCCGCCCAACGCCGAATACAACAGCATCACATAGTAGCCCACCACCGCCATTACGGGGATCCAGGCCAGCATATAAAGCAGGTTGAGCCGTACAAGGCCGCTGAAACGCGTGCGCAGCGTTTCCCAGAAAAGCTGCGTGCGGGTCTGCGGCAAGTCCTCTTTGGTGTAATCGCCCTTGCCGCTTTTACCGTAGAAGTAGTTGTTCATAAATTTTCCGAACATGGCCGTTTCCTCCCCTTATCCGCCGCGCACACACGACCGACATTGTATTATACCACATTTCCCGCCGTTTTCCACCCGCGCCGCCTACTTGCGCGTCTCCGCCCGGGATTGCCCGTACAGCCGCAGCGCCGGTCGCTGGCTGATGCCCAGCCCCAGCAGCGTAAGCGCAGCGCCCGCCAGCGCCAGCGGATGGATCGCGTCGTTCAGGATGATTTTCGCAAAAACGATAGTAACCACCGGGGTGAGATAGATATATACGCTGGTTTTTACCGGGCCGATCAGGCGCACGGCAGTATTCCAGGTTACAAAGCACAGTGCGCTCGCCACCAGCCCCAGAAAAAGCACGCTGATGAGCGTATCCCGGTTAAGCAGGTCGGCGGGGGCGACGGAGAAGCCGAAAACCGCCGCCACAGGCACCAGAAACACCAGCCCGTAAAAAAAGATGCGGCGCGTTACCAGCAGAGTGTTGTACCCGTACCCTTCCAGCTTGCGGATAAACACGGAGTAGCCCGCCCACATCACCGCCGCCAGAATGCACAGCGCGTCGCCCAGCGGATTCAGCTTCAGGCTGTGGCCCGCGAAGGAAACCAGACTTACCCCCGCCATGGCGATCACAAACCCCACGAAGAAGGAACGGCTCAGTTTTTCTTCTTTCAGGAACAGGTGGGTCGCCACCGCCACAAAAAACGGGGCCGTGGAGATAATCACGCTGCAGTTGGAGGAGTTGGTGTAGGTAAGGGCGAGGTTTTCAAACAGAAAGTAAAGCGTTACGCCGCTTAGCCCCGCGCCCATCAGGAAGACTTCGTGTTTGCGGCTTTGCAGTTTAAGCCGGTGCGGGCAGGCGATATACAGCGCCGCGATGGCGATCAGCATCCGCGCGGCAAGCAGCTCGATAGGGGAAAGCGTGCGCAGCGCGACTGTGGAAGCTATAAACGTGGTGCCCCATACGATAATGGTTCCCAGCGCCAGCGCGTGCCCGCGCCCCGCTGCCGACAGCCCGCCCCGCATAATTCGTACCCCTTCCGCCGCAATCCGCGCATATGGAACGATCATACCATGCGCCGCGGTCCCGCGCAAGCACGGAAAAAGGGTTGCGTTTGTAAAAAATCAAAAACCCGCCATCATCGGCGGGTGTCGGTATGCTTACAAAGGCCCATCTGCTGTTAACAATTCACAAGTAGTTTGTCAGGCGTTTTTCTTCGCTTCGCGCAGTTGGTGCAACGAGCCCACCCAGTAAAACACCAGCGCGGCCAACGTACAGGCGACCGCCACCCACAAAAGAATCTGATCCGGGGTCATGATCCACCCCGGGCACACGCGAGAAAACCACTCGTGAAAGAAGCTGGCCGTTAACCCGGAGATAAACAGGCAGTGCGCAACCTTGCCGATCATGAAGGAATACACCACGATATGCCGCCTGAGCATCAGCAGGCCGCCCAGCATTAACAGCATTTCTTTGCCCAGCACGATGCACACCGCCGCCCATGGCACCGTAGGGGGAATGGAATCATTGCCGATGGCGAGGCTAAACATCACGGTAAGCACCATCAGTTTGTCCGCCAACGGGTCCATCAGTTTGCCAAGATCGGTAATCAGGTGGTAACGGCGGGCGATCATCCCATCCAGCAGGTCGGTAAACGACGCGGCCAGAAACACAAACAGCGCCGGGTACTTTTTACCCTGAACAAAAAGAACCAGATAAACCGGGATCAACAACATCCGAATCAGAGTAAGCGTATTGGGCACGTTGAAGTTCCTTTTCCAAAACCCCTTCGGCAAGCCCTTCATCCGCCCAGTCCTCCTCGTCGCCCTATCCCGCGTTTTGTTTCGCGGTATGTATTATACCATGGGGCGTACGCGGCCTGCAACCGCCAAACCCGACGTTTTGTCCGCCGTTCAGCCGGTTATGATCCGCCCCACGTCTTTAAATGTAAAGAACAGCATCAGCCCCAGCAGCAGCGCGTACCCCACCAGATGCACCGTCGATTCGATCTTGCGGTTCACGGGTTTGCGCCGGATGACCTCAATCAGCATAAATACAAGCCGGCTTCCGTCCAGCCCCGGGATGGGCAGCAGGTTGACCAGCCCCAGGTTGATGCTGATCAGCACCGCCAGGTTCAGGAAAATTTCCAGCCCGCCCTTCTGCGTCTGCTCCGCCACCATCTGCACCACGCCCACAGGGCCCGCCGCGTCGTTGATGCCCTGTCCGGTGGTAAACAGCTTGCCCAGCGAATCCAGGATCGCGGTGGAGGCGTACACGCAACCGTTCCACGCCGCAGGCAGAATCTGCCCCGAAGGCAGCGGGCCGTAAGCGCTCACGGTTACGCCGATGCGGCGGCTCTGGCTGGCCGCGTCCCACGCGGGGGTAACGGAAAGGGTGACCGGCTCGCCCGCGCGCGTTACGGTCAGGGTTACGCTTTCGCCCTCCGCCAGCCCCGAAATTGCCTGTGTAAGCGCGCTCGCGTCGCCCACGGCGATCGGCGTACCGTTTACGGCGGTCAGCACGTCGCCGGGCTGCACGCCCGCCTGCGCCGCGGGCATCGTGGCTTCCACCTCCGCCACAAAAGGCTGCGCGATCGTAATGCCGTACCCCGCCATCAGGCCAACCGCCACCACGAACGCCAGCACCATGTTCATCAGCGGGCCGCTGAACACCGTGAGCATCCGTTTCCACACCTTCGCCTTGTCGAAGGCGCGGGGATCGTCGGCGTTCTGCTGGTCGGTCTCGTCGCCGTAAAACATACAGTAGCCGCCCATGGGAATGGGCCGCAGGGTAAACAGCGTTTCGTACTTTTTACTTTTCCATTGGAACAGTTTGGGCCCCAGGCCCACGGAATATTCCTTCACGGCGATGCCGGTCAGGCGCGCGGCGATAAAATGGCCGTACTCGTGCACCGTAATCAGCACGCCCAGCAGCACGATCGCCAGCAAAACGTATAAAATCGTCGCCATCATTCAACCTCCATCAGGGAGAAAATCCATAGGGATTAGGGTCACAGCAGGCGCGTCGCCGTTTCGCGGGCCAGCCGGTCGGCTTCCAGCACCTGCGAAAACGTATCGGCGGGCAGATTGCCCACCCGCTGAAGGGTTTCCTCCACTACGGCGTAAATTCGACCCACGGTCATCGGGTTCCCGCTTTCCAATTGTAAAAAGCGCTGCACCGCGACTTCGTTGGCAGCGTTCAGCACGCAGCAGGCCGCGCCGCCCGCGGCAAGGCATTCCGCTGCCAGCCGCAGCGAGGGGAAGCGCACGGGGTCCGGCCGTTCAAAGGTAAGGCCGTTCAGGGTAAAAAAGTCCAGCGGTTCGCCGCCGGTGGGCAGGCGGTCGGGATAGGCCATAGCGTACAGAATGGGCAGGCGCATATCCGGCGTGCCAAGCTGGGCGATCACGGCGCCGTCCGCAAAGCCCACGGCGCTGTGCACCACGCTTTGCGGATGCACCAGCACCTGGATCTGCTCCGGGTCCGCGTCAAACAGATACCGCGCCTCGATCATTTCCAGCGCCTTGTTGAACAGCGTAGCGCTGTCCACCGTAATTTTCTGCCCCATCGTCCATGTGGGGTGTTTCAGCGCCTGCTCGCGGGTCGCCCGGTCAATGGCGTTTTTATCCCACGTGCGAAACGGGCCGCCCGAACAGGTAAGGTAAATCTTCGTATAAGGGTTGCCCTGCGCGCCCCGCAGGCACTGGAAAATCGCGCTGTGCTCGCTGTCCACCGGCAGCAGGGCGTTTTCGCCTGCCCGCTGCGCGGCCTGCATCACCAGCCTGCCGCCTGCCACAAGTGCCTCCTTGTTGGCCAGCAGCACCTGCTTGCCATGTTCCAGCGCGGTCAGCACGCTGGTAAGCCCGCACATGCCCACCACGGATACCAGCACCATATCCGCCTCCGGGCAGGTAGCCGCCTCGGTCAGCGCCTGTGGGCCGAACACCCAGCGGCAAAAGCGCAGGTCTTCCGGCACATCCGCAAGCGAAAAGCGCGGGTCGGCCAGCCCCGCCAGCGCCGGACGGAAACGGCGCACCTGTGCAAACAGCTTTTCCGCGCTGCCGTGCGCCGTCAGCGCGACGACCGCGAAACGGTCGGCGTGGCGCGCGGCCACATCCAGCGCCTGCGTGCCGATGCTGCCGGTGCTGCCAAGGATCGCCAGACGGCGAATTGCTAAACTCAATCCCATCGCTCCTCTGCTCCGGAAAATAAATCGGGAGCGATACGGCGTACCGTATCGTTCTTATTGTATCTTTGGTGCGGAGGGTTGTCAAACAGGGCGGGGGAACGCCGATCCGCAAAGCACAAATAGCGGGTTTTTCACGCGCCACTGTGTCCGCAAACGTTGCGTTATCACGGTTAGACGAGTATAATAGACCCGTCGTCTTTGGGAAAACTACCCCCGCGGATAGCGCGGCGCAACCCTCCGATATCCGGGCGGTGCGCGCCATCGGCGACCCTACCGGAAAGGAAGGCGTTACAGACATGGATATCCTTACCTACCTGCAAGAGGCAAGCACGCAGTTCGGCCCCAGCGGGCACGAGTACGCAATCGCCGAGTGGTACAAAAAGCGTTTTGAGCCCCTGTGCGATACCGTCACCATCGACCCGCTGTTTAACGTGCTGGCCACCCTGAAACCAACGGTAAAACCCGCGCGCGGCGGCCACGCCCCCCGCATCCTCCTGTGCGCGCACATGGATGAAATCGCCCTGATGGTCGCGGACATCCTTAAGGATGGTTCCCTGCGCATGGGCAACGTGGGCGGCGTAGACCCGCGCATCCTCCCCGCCGCCACCGTAACGGTGCACGGCCACACCGTAGCGGGCAAACCCGCGCCGCTATGCGGCGTGGTGGGCGCGAAAGCCCCGCACCTGCTGAACGATGAGGAGCAGAAGCAGAACTACAAGCGCGAGGACCTGTACGTGGACCTGGGCCTGCCGGTCGAAAAAGTGAAAAAGCTGGTTCATGTGGGCGACCTGATTACTTTGAACGGCCGCACCGTGGGCCTGCAGAACGGCCGCGCCGCAGGAAAAACCATGGATGACCGCGCCTGCATCGGCGTGATGCTGGAGGCCGCGGAGCGCCTGCAAAAAATGCAGCACGCATCCGAGATCGTATTCGCCTGCACCGCGCAGGAAGAGGTGGGCATTCGCGGGGCGAAAACCGCCGCGTTCAACGTGGACCCCGATCTGGCCGTGATTATGGACGTAAGCCACGCCCCCATCCCCGCCAGCCGCCCGGATACCACCGTGCCGCTGGACGCGCCCGCCGCCACCTACGGCCCCCGCATCCAGTACAAGTTGCTGGCCCGGCTGCTGGATACCGCCAAACAGCATGGCATCGCGCTTAATACGGAACAGGCCGAAAGCTACACCGGCACCGATACCGACGCCGTGCAGATCGGCCGCGCGGGCATCCCCTGCGTGCTGATCGACCTGCCGCTGAAATACATGCACACCACGGTGGAACTGCTGGATACCAACGCCCTGCGCGAATGCGGGCGGCTGGTGGCACACTTTACCGCCGAGATCGACGAAGGGTGGGACGATGAACTATGGATTTAAAAACCCTTTGTGAAACCCAGGGCGTCAGTGGCCGCGAGGAGCCGGTACGCCGCATGGTTTATCAGGAATGCGTAAAGGCTTTCGGCATGGACGCCGTAACGTTTGACGGGCTGGGCAGCGTTCTTGCCGTACGCGCGGCCAAAAAGCCCGGCAAGCCGCGCGTGATGCTGGCTGCGCACATGGACGAGGTGGGCCTTCTGATTGTCTCCGCCACCGACGACGGGCTGCTGCGTTTCCGCGCCATCGGCGGGATCGACGCCCGCGTGCTGGTGTCCAAGCGGGTGCGCGTCGGCTACGACACGCCGGAAAAGCCCTCCCTGCAGGGCGTGATCGGCGCAATGGCCATCCACCAGCAAACCCCGGAGGACCGTAAAGCCGTGCTGCCCATCGACCAGCTGTATATCGACATCGGCGCGAAGGACAAAGCCGAGGCGGAAAAGCTGGCCCCCGCAGGCACGCTGGTCACGTTCGATACTCCCTTTACTCCTTTTGGGGAGAACTGCCTGCTGGCCAAGGCGCTGGATGACCGCGCGGGCGTATATAACCTGCTTCGCCTGCTGGACGCGCCTTACGACGGCGAGCTGATCTTTGCCTTTACCAGTCTGGAAGAAAACGGCTGCCGGGGCGCGACCGCCGCGGGCTACCGCGTGCAGCCGGATATCGCGCTGGTGCTGGAAACCACCTCGGCCAATGATCTGGGGGAAACCCCGGAAGCGTTGCAGGTGTGCCGCGTAGGCGAGGGCGTGTGCGTATCCTTTATGGATGGCACCTCCATCGGCGACGCGGAACTGTACCGCGCGCTGCTGGCTGTGGCAAAGGAAAAACGCATCCCCTGTCAGGTGAAGCAGTTTGTATCCGGCGGTAACGACGCGGGCGCCCTGCAGCGTTCCGGCGCGGGCAGCCGCACGATCGCGCTTTCCATACCCTGCCGTAACCTGCACAGCCCCGCCACGGTCTGCTCCCTCACGGACGTTGACGCGCAGGAGGCGCTTACCCGCGCCTGCCTGATTACGCTATAACGAGTCGCGACGTTGTATAGATAGAAAGGATGAATTTCGATGAAAGAACTCGTTCAGCAGCTGACCGCGGCCTACGGCCCCTCCGGGCGCGAAACCGAAGTTGCGGATCTGATTGAAAAACTGCTCAAGGGCAAGGTGGATTCCTTCCACCGCGACGCGCTGGGCAACCTGATCTGTGAAAAAAAGGGAACCGATAAAAAAGGCAAACGCATCATGTTTTCCGCCCACATGGACCAGATCGGCATGGTGGTTACCCACATTGAAAAAGAAGGCTACCTGCGCATCAGCGGCGTGGGCGGCCTGAACGTAAGCAACCTGCGCATGCGCCGCGTCAAATTCCAGAACGGCGTACAGGGCGTGATGGTGGAACAACCCTTGAAGCCCGGCGAGACCAGCTCGCTGCGTACCTGCTACATCGATATCGGCGCAAAAACAGCCGCGGAAGCCGAAAAGCTGGTGCAGGTGGGCGATATGGCCGTGTATGCCGAACCCGGCTTTGACATGGGCGAGCACCGGCTGGCCAGCCCCGCCATGGACGACCGCAGCGCCTGCGCATTGCTGGTAAGCCTGATGCAGGACCTGCCCGCCTGCGCGGACACGGTGATTGCCGTGTTTTCCACCCAGGAGGAGGTCGGCTATCGCGGCAGCACCACCGCTGCCTTTAGCGTCGCGCCGGACGAAGGCATCGCGCTGGACGTGACCCTTTGCGGCGATCAGCCGGAAGACCGCAAGCTGGCCATCGACCTGGGCGAAGGCCCGGCCATCAAGATCATGGACGCGCGCAGCATCAGCAACCCCGCGCTGGTGGATCGGCTGTTCGCCGCCGCCAAACGCGCCAAGGTTGCCTGCCAGCGCGAAGTGCTGCCCTACGGCGGCACCGACGCGGCCGCCATGCAACTCTCCCGCGGCGGCACGCCCGTGTGCACCGTAAGCATCCCCTGCCGCAACGTGCACTCCGCCTGCGAAATTGTGGACCTGCGGGACATCGAAGGCGCCAAAAAGGTACTGCTCGCGTATTTGATGGGCTGATCTCATACTATTTCAAATCCTTAATGCATCATAGATCGCGAACGGTTTTGTTCTATGGCGAGGAGCGAAGACACCGAAGGGAAGCGTGTGCCCAGTGGGCACCACGGCATCGCCGTGAGCGACCCACAGGCGGGGAGCGAAGCGAGCAGGCAAGCAGCAGCGCAGCCTGCGACGACGAAACGACCGGGGTAGCGATGGCTACGTCGAGCCTTCGCGACAAAGCAAGAGGGTAAAAAACGCCGCGAGATAGAAGCGTTAAGGTTTTGAAATAATATCACTCCGTTTTTCATACAAAAAGCGCCGGGGCCGCGTTTGCGGCTCCGGCGCTTCGGTTACCCGACAAACCTATTTCCGACAGGAAAGAGCAGCTTGCTTAAAAAGATTCAGCTGACAACGCAGATGGGCACTGATAAGCAAGCTGGAAGCGCGGGCAAATAATTCCGCGCCTTCGCATTTTATATGCGCAGCTTTATATCTCAGTGCCTTTATTCAGGATATCAATATACTCGTCCATTGCGTACCGTCTGTTTCTTTGCCTGCTCGGATTTGTATTCACCAGTATTCCCATTTCGGTAAAGGCGTCAACAATTTCACCCGCAGTAGGGTAGCTGACATCAAGAAAATCCTTCGTCTCCGTTTTGGAAATAATCGGCTTACTGAAAAGGTGATCCAATAAGGCAAACGCGTTTTTATTTGCCTGACCCTTTGCCGTAAGCAGGGCGTGGTATTTCTGCTTCAGTTCGCTGATTGCGCGCGCCGATGATACCGCCTCATCCGAAACCTCGGCCACCCCTTTCAGGAAGAACTTAATCCATTCTTCCCATTCTCCCTTCAGACGCACGTTCATCAGCCTGTCGTAATATTCCAACTTGTTCCTTTTAAAATAATAGCTTAAATACAACAGGGGTTTTGACATAATACCCTGCTGGCATAGCCAAAAGGTGATTAACAGCCTTCCCATTCTTCCGTTTCCGTCACTGAACGGATGAATGGTTTCAAACTGGGCGTGTACCAGTGCGATTTTTACCAGCGAGGGCATATGATCCGTCTGGTAAAGGAATTTTTCCAGTTCCCCCAAAGCAATGTTCATCTCGTAAATCGGAGGCGGCACATAGGTTGCATCGGTTAATTTGCATCCTTGAGGACCAACCCAGTTCTGTTGTGTACGGAACTCGCCCGGTTTCCGTTCGCTGCCACGACCGTTCCGCAATAAAATCGCGTGAATCTCCCGAATAAGGCGCAGGCTGAGCGGCAGTTCCTTCAGTCGCTCCAAGCCATAATTCATAGCCTCAACATAATTTACCACATCCCGTACGCGATCCAGATGTTCCCCGCTATCGTTTTGATTCAAAACATCAATAAACGAAGCCTGCGTCCCTTCAATCTGCGCACTTAACAGCGATTCCTTTTGCACATACATCGCGACAAAAAGATCAGGATCGGGAAGTATCTGGTTGATACCGTCAAGTCTGCCAAGCTTTCGGTCCGCATCCGACATCAGACGAATCATCTCATTGCTGAACGAAACAGCCGGCACTGGCGGTAATGCTTTCGGTATATACGCCCGATAGCCTGTGGGCTGCAAAACATAGAGACCTGCTCTGTCGTTTTTCATACGATATCCTTCTTAAAGCTTTCTTTCCTTAACAGTAGTATAAACCCATCTTGTTAAAATATCAAGCCAATATTTTTAACAAAACGGGTTTATGATGTCGTTATTTAAAATTACCTGCACAGCAGTTACCCATGTTGAAAACCCTTATCCTTTACGCTTTCAGCAGTTTTTCCGCCTCGGCGGTCAGGTGGGCAAGCAGCTTTTCC
>DAOPZG010000011.1:0-34494 GCA_035353235.1 Candidatus Limiplasma sp. | reverse complement strand
AGCGGTGTGCATTCCACGACACAGTTAATTTTGCCTTGTTTAAGCAGGTCGATTGCCTTCTGCTCGCCGTCCACGGTCACAATCACAATATCCTTGCCGGGGGTCAGCCCCGCCTCCTCGATCGCCTCGATCGCACCCAACGTCATCGCGTCGTTATGGGAGTAAAGCACATCAATGTCTTTGTGCCTCGCCAGCAAGCCCTGCATACATTCCTTCCCCTTGGACCGCAGGAAATCGCCGGAGACGCTTTCGATGATCTGAAAACGGCTGTCCCCCGCCAGCACTTCCCGGAAGCCCGCGCCGCGCTGCCTCATGGGCGTGGAGTCAACGGTACCGGAGATCTCCACAATGTTCACATGCTGTGCATCCGCCATGCGTTTCTGCACAAATTGCCCGGCCTTACGGCCTTCCTCCGTAAAGTCGGAGCCGACGAAGCCCACGTAAAGGCTTTCATCGCTGGTGTTAATCTGGCGGTCGGTAATCAGCACGGGAATCCCGGCTTTCTTGGCTTCCGTCAGCACGTTATCCCATCCGTCCTCCACGATCGGTGAAAAAGCAATCACGTCGACCTGATAGGCGATAAACGAACGGATCGCCTTGATCTGGTTTTCCTGTTTCTGTTCGGCGTTTTCATACATCAGGCGGACGCCTGCCCGCTTGGCAGCGTCCTGAACGGACTTGGTATTGCCCAACCGCCACGCGCTTTCCGACCCCAGCTGGGAAAACCCCAGCAGAACCTGCGAATCGTCCGCCGTGCTCTCCGCCGAAGGCGCGGCAGGCGCGCAACCGTTCAGCAGGATCAGGCAGGCAAGGCATATCGTTGTAATCATTCCTATCGGACGGAACCTTTTTCTCACACTTCGTTCCTCCCCGTTTCGTCTGGCGCTGGTTCCGGGCATGTTTTCTGTTGGCTTCTTTGGCCGCTTTTGCCCTATTGTAGCACCAACCGGCACGCCTCACAAGCAGTCCGTACAAAAGAAGAGTACGCATCAGCGTACTCTTCTGTCGTTCCAGAGAATATTAATGTGCTCCAAACCGCCGATCAGGCAGGGTTTCCTGTACCGAGGATGGTTCTTCTCTGACCGCTTACAGGTGGTTCGGATATTTTTCGGAACCGCGCAACGACAGTCGCGGTACGACCACCATGCGTTCCGCCGGCCGGTTTGGTTCCTCAAAGCGGCGCACCAGCAGCCGGGCGGCTTTCGTCCCTAACTGCGTTACCTCGCGGTCCAGGCAGCTGAACGGTAAGCCGAAGATCATCTGTCCGGGCAGTTCGTCGAAACCAACGAACGCCACATCCTCCGGAATCTTCTTCTTCGCGTCCCGTATCGCATTGAGAAAGCCGATCTCGCTATGGTTGTTGGCGATAAAAAAAGCCGTCGGGCGTTCCGCCATATCCATCAGCTCCCTGACGCGGCGGTAGGCTTCCTGCTGGTCAAAGGTTCCGGTCAGGAGATACGGCTCGCGCAGGGGCAGTCCGTTTTTCTGCATTGCCTCGCGGTAGCCGTTCACTCGTTCCCGCCCAATCTGGAGCTGGGTGTTTCCCGCAATCACACCGATCTCGCGGTGTCCAGCGCGAATCAGCGCCTCGGTTGCTGCGTATGCGCCGCTGAAGTTGTCGCTGAGCACGCAGTCGCAGTCCAGCCGGCGAATTGGCCGATCCAGCACCACATACGGCCCATCCAGGTCGTTCAGGCGGGAGAGCATCTCCGCAAAATCCGTATCGTCCTCATAATTGCACGCGGGCACATAGATCAGGCCTTTTACACGCTGGCAGCGCATCGCCTCCAGCGCACGAAAATCACGTTCCGGCTCGTTGCCGGAAGTACGCAGGATCAACGTGTAACCGCACTGATCCATCACCTCGCTGATCCCTGTCAGCAACCCGGAAAAGAAGGGGTTGTTTGCCTCGGGGATAATCAGCCCGATGGCGTCGCTTTCCTGTTTGGACAGGCTTCGCGCCAGCGCGGAAGGCTGATAATGATACCGTTCCATCACTGCCCTGATCTTCGCGGCTGTTTCCCGGCTTACATATCCTTTACCGTTAATCACCCGCGAAACCGTCGCTTTGCCAACGCCTGCTTCGCGGGCAATATCCTGTATGTTAACGCTTTTCATAAGCCCCTCCTGTAGTGAAAACGGTTCCAGACACCCGGCATTATAACGGTTCCCGGGTAAGCTGTCAACGCGGCAACATATACGTTTTTTAGGGAATGCGCTTTCCCTTTGAGCGATTTTCAGGTATAATAAGGGAAACGGAAGGGGGCGCGGAAGTGGCGAAGGAACGCATCGGCCTCATGGGCGGAAGTTTTAACCCGATCCATGAACGCCATTTAGCCATTGCCGCCTGCGCGCTGGATGAAGCCAGGCTGGACCGGATCCTTTTTCTCCCGACAGGCAACCCGCCCCACAAACGCGAAGGATTAGCGGATGCTGAACATCGTTTTGAGATGACGCGCCTGGCGACGCTCCGGGAGCCGCGCTTCAGCGCATCGCGAATGGAAGTGGACCGTGTCGGCGTTACCTATACGGTGGATACGCTAACGCAGCTCCACCGCCAGCTGCCGGACGCGGAACTTTTTTATATCATCGGAGAAGATACTCTGCTGGATCTGGTGAACTGGCGGGAACCTGATCGCGTGTTTCAACTGTGCACATTTCTGGTGTTCCGCCGCTTCACACAGGACGCCAGCAACCACCCGGTAGTACGCTCGCTGGAAGCAAGAGGGGCCAAATTCTGGTACCTTTCGCTTCCGCCGCAAGACATCAGCGCTTCCTCCGTACGCAGCCGCCTGGCTTCCGGGGAAATTCCGCCGGAGTTGCCGCTGCAGGTGTACGAATACATCCGCATCATGGGTCTGTATGGCGTTTCCCCGGCGCCTGCGGGCGCGGCCGCCATATACCCAAAACTGCGCGAGGCCCTGAGCGAAAAGCGTCTGCTCCACTCCCTGCTGGTCGCTGCAACAGCGAGGCGGCTGGCGCGTCTCCACAGGCTGAACGAGGAATCCTGCGAGTTGGCGGGGCTGGTGCATGACTGCGCCAAGTGCATGCCGCTTCAAACACAGCAGCGTATCGCCCGGGAACAGCGGCTGTTGCTGGATAAAGAAACCCTCGCCAGCGAAAACATGCTGCACGGTCCCGTAGGCGCGGTGCTGGCTGAAACGGAGTATGGTATACACGACCCCAATATCCTTTCCGCCATACGCTGCCATACCACCGGGCGGGTCGGAATGTTGCCCGCCGACATGGTGCTGTATCTGGCCGATAAGATTGAACCGGGCCGCCGTTATTACCCGGCGCTGGAGGCCGTGCGGCAACTGGCGGACGAGAACCTTGCGGCGGCAACGCTGAACTCCCTGCGTTCCACGCAGGCATACGTAACCCGGCAGCGGCAGACGCTGCATCCCGCCACCCAGCGCGTGATCCTTTGGCTGGAACGCCTGGTGGAAAACGGAAAGGAGCATTGACCGGATGGAAGGAAAAGAAAACCTCCTCAAAGCCGCTGAAGCACTCTATCAAAAAAAAGCACAGGACATCGTTGCGCTGGATGTATCATCCCTTACCGTGATTACCGATACGATGCTGATCGCCAGTGGCCGCAACGTTTTACAGGTGAAAACGCTGGCAGACGAAGTGGAGGATAAAATGGCCGAAGCCGGCGTACCCCTTTTGCGGCGGGATGGTCAGCGCGATTCCCGATGGATCGTGCTGGATTACGGCACGTTGCTCGTGCACCTGTTTCACACGCAGGAGCGTGAGTTTTACCGGCTGGAAAAGCTTTGGGAGCATGACGGCAATCGGATTCCCTTACCCTTCGATGAGAATGAGGAATCTTCGGCGCTGCACTGAGCCCGTTTTTTATAGACGCACAGTTCCATACCGCGACCGTAAATACCTGAGGCCTTATTGCGTCTGTTTTCCCGCTTACTGATTACCACACAGCAACTGTGCTTTGCCACCATTTGTTCAAAAAACTGAAAAAGCATTCAGTTCCCATTTTCGTTTCTGCTGATCCCGCGAAACTGTGCTGCAGCAAACGCCGACCGCGTTTTGTCTGCGGCCTTTTTTGTGTTTTCCGATAAATGACAGAGGCCGCATCCGACTGCCTTTCTCCCGTGCCGCGTCAACTTTCTCCCGTGCTGCCCGGCGCTTTCCTTGCTCCTTCAAATCAAAAAACGCCCCGGCATCTCCGTTTTTCCCGATTTCTTTTTCCCGTAATCTTACGATCTTTTCTGATCCCACCCCATTCAATCCTGATCAGAATCAAACGCAGAATTTTCTGAAACCGCTTGACAAAACTGAATTGCCTGTTTATAATTTGAAAACGAATTTCATTTTTAATTTAGTGTGAAGAAACCAACCCGTCCTTTGCGCAGAAGACAAAATGAAGATTCGGCAATCGGTATACTCATACCGGAAACCAACACCGTAAACCAGTCGGAGAATTCGGAGGGAACCAAATGAAAAAGTGGTTATCGCTACTGCTGACCTGCCTGATGGCGCTGTCCCTGTTACCCGCGGCCGCTGAAAGCGCGCCAACGCTGCGCGTGGTTGCAACCATCTTTCCCCAGTATGACTTCGCACGCGCCGTGGCGGGTGATACCGGCGCCGTGGAACTGACCATGCTGCTGAAGCCCGGGGCCGAAGCGCACACCTATGAGCCGACCCCGCAGGATATCATCGCGATCCGCAACGCTGACCTGTTCATTTATGTCGGCGGGGAATCGGACGCATGGGTTACCGATATTCTGTCCTCCATGCAGGACAGCAAAGTGAAGGCCGTACGTCTCACGGACATGGTTCCGACCGTTACAGAAGAAACCGTGGAAGGCATGCAGGCTGAAGAAGAAGAGAGCGACAGCACAGAGCCGGAAATGGACGAACATGTCTGGACCTCTCCGGTCAACGCGATTGCGATGGTAAACGCCATCTGCGAGGAAATGTCCGCTCTGGATACCGCACATGCCGACGCATACCACGCTAACGCCGAGGCATACACGCAGAAGCTGCAAACGCTGGATGATTCCTTCCGTGCGGTAGTCAATACCGCCAAGCGCAAGGAAATCATCTTCGGCGATCGGTTCGCGCAGCGCTATTTCGTTAAAGAATATGGCCTCACCTACTACGCGGCTTTCCCCGGCTGTTCTGCGGAAACCGAACCAAGCGCGCAAACCGTGGCATTTCTGATTGATAAAGTACAGAAAGACCAGGTCCCGCTGATCCTGTACCCGGAGCTTTCCACCCACACGCTGGCGGACACCATCAGCCAGGCAACGGGGGTGCCGACGCATATCTTCTACGCCTGCCACAACCTGACCGCGGATGAATTTGCCGCGGGAAAGACCGTGGTGGATTTTATGACGGATAACCTGGAAACGTTGAAAATCGCGCTGAACTGACAACACAATTCAATACAAACACCCCGCGGGCGTTATCGCCTGCGGGGTCAGGTCGTTGACAAACCTATTTTCAGCGAAAAGAGCAGCCTGCATAAAAAGGTTCAGATGCGAGGAAGCAAGGGTGGTAAGGGGTTGAGCTTACCGTTTGTAAGTGATACCCCTTGCCATCCCGCGGCTGACAACGCAGATGGGCCTTTTTCAGCAAGCTGAACCCCGCGGGCAAATTGCCCGCGGGGTGTTTTTTTATCATCATCCGGGAACCGGCGGCGCAGCCCGATGTTTTGCGCGAGTTCCCGGCATGTGTGCCGTTCAGGTTCACTATCCGTTTCCATGCGGCGCGTATCCATGCAGGGAAAGCTCACTCTTCCCCGGGTTTCCAGCCTTTCGCGCCCAGCTGCCGTGCCACGCTCTCCAGCGATGCCAGACCGCTGTGGAAGCCGTTACCGTTATCCAGTACCACATCAGCCACGCTGCGATAAATCGGCATCCGTTCCTCATAAATCCTCGCGATTTCCTCATGACCCATCTGCGCCAGCAGCGGTCTTTTTTCCGCGCGGATGTCCAGCAGGATGTCATCAATCGGACGGTCAATCAGCACCACGTAACCGTGCGCGCGCATCAGCCTGCGGTTTTCCTCCCGCAGCGCCGTGCCTCCTCCCGTGGATATGATTCCGGGAGTAGCCGTAATCAAGTCCTGCAGCAGGCGCGTTTCCCCATCGCGAAAAGCCGCTTCCCCATAAGTGGAGTAAATCTGCGCCGTGTTCATGCCGGTAATTTCCGCCAGGTAGGCGTCCGTGTCCAGGTACGGCGTTTGCAGCTTCAACGCAACCCTGCGCCCCAGCGCGCTTTTTCCGCTTCCGGGCATGCCGACCAGAAAGATGTGCCGTTCCATGACGCTATTACTCCTTTTCAGTCGCATCCTTCGCCGCGTCGCCTTCTCCAAGGGGCATTGGTTTCACCCCGGCCTCCAACGTAAACTCAAACGCAGCGCCGGTTTCCACAGGCAGCAGCCGGATGGTCTGTCCATGTTGCTGGATAATGCGCTGGCAGATGCTCAGCCCAAGGCCCGTTCCGGAACCCTTGCCAACGGTATGTGCCTTATCCGCTTTATAAAACCGGTCGAAGATATGCGGGCGATCCTCAGGCAGGATAGGCACGCCGTCGTTGGCGACAATAACGGTTGCCTTATCATGCACTATCGCGGTGGTAATTGTCAAGTTCCCGTGGTCGTTCACAAACTTTAACGCATTGTCCACCAGATTATACACAACCTGTTCGATGCGGTCCTGATCGGCGTGCACCATACACGGTTCCACCTGAAAATCCAGCTGGGGGGTAATGCCGCGCTGGTCAATGTCCGCCATACGGGCAATCAGCACGCGTCGGATCGTTTCGTTAATATCGTAGTTTGAGTAGGTCAGCTGAACTGCTCCTTTTTCCATACGGCTCAGTTCCAGCAAATCCGCGATCAGCTTTTTGAGCCGGTTGGTCTCGTCGGAAACGATCTGTAAATAACGGTCCCGTTCTCCCGCCGGGATCGTACCGTCCAGCATCCCTTCCACAAACCCGTGGATACTGGTAACGGGTGAACGCAGCTCGTGGCTCACGTTAGCGACAAACTCGCGGCGGTTTTCCTCCACCTGCGCCAGTTTGTCCGCCATCACGTTAAACGCCCCGGCCAGCTGGCGCACTTCGTCTACGCCGGTCACCGCCGCGCGGGAATTGAAGTTGCCGCGGCTCATGTCCTCGGCGGCGCGGGTAATCACAGTTAATGGCTTAACGATGCTTCGGGTATACAGCAGCGCACACGCGGCCGCCACCAGCGCCGCGATGGAAAAGCCGCCCACAACCTGCAGCACCACGCCGCGATACTCCGCCTCGATCACCTGCGCGCTGGTGTGAATAAACACCGCGCCCAGCACCGTATTATTCTGCACCCACGGCACAGCCACGGTAAAGATGGTTCCGTTGACCGCGTTGGTAATACGGGTTTCCACCTCTTTACCCGAAAGCACCTCGCGCAGGGTATCCGCCACATCCGAAGGAGACAGATTTTCCACAGCCGACGGGTTGTTCTGAATCGCTGTGTTCATGTTGTCCTTCACACGGCCGTTACGGTCCACGATCAGGATATACGCGCCGAAATCCTGATATACGTTCGCCGCTTTCCACTGCAAATATGATTCAGTCGGCGTATCCAGCCCCAGATAATCGCTCAGGGTGTTGTCTTCCACGCGGCTGGCCAGAAACGCAATCTCCCGCGCCTGCACCAGCAGGCTGTCCATGCGGCTGTTAATCATGTTGCTGCGAATGGTGAGGATGGAAAAACCCGCGCCGACAAAGACCACTACCAAAATAATCAGCAGCAGCATGGAAAACAGCCGGGAAAACATGCTGTGAAACATAGGCGCCTCCGGTGCGAAAAGCAGGGTCGCATCACCACAGGGCGAATGCACGCCCCGCGACGTTTTACCCCTGTTTGGATTCAAATTTATAGCCTACGCGCCATACCGTGTGGATTTCCCACCCGTACTGCTCGCAGCCCACAAGTTTCTCCCGCAGCCGCTTGATATGCACGTCCACCGTGCGGCTGTCTCCAAAAAAGTCGAAGCCCCATACGCGTTCCAGCAGCTGTTCCCGCGTAAACACCATGTTAGGGTGAGAAGCGAGGAAGTACAGCACTTCCAGCTCTTTAGGGGGCATCTCCACCGGGCTGCCTTCAAAGGTGACTTCGTAGCGCTTCAGGCTAACGGTCAGTTGCGGAAAGCTGAGCATATCGTCGGCTTCCGTATTCTCGCTCTCCGCGCCGCTGCGGCGCAGAACGGCCTTGACGCGCGCAACCAGTTCCTTGTTTTCAAAAGGCTTGGTGATGTAATCGTCTGCGCCCAGCTCCAGACCCAGCACCTTGTCGAAAGTCTCGTCCTTGGCGGTCAGCATGATGACCGGCGTTTTGCTGGTTTTGCGGATTTCACGCAGCACTTCCAGCCCGTCCACGCCGGGCAGCATCACGTCCAACAGGACCATCGACGGCTGCTGCCGCTTAAAAGCGGCCAGCCCATCGTCCCCGCGCGCGGCTTCGCAGACTTCAAACCCTTCCTTTTCCAGATAGAGCCGGATCAGATGGCTGATGTTCCGGTCGTCGTCCACCAACAGAATCCGCTGTTTGTCCGACACGGTGTTTTTCCCTCCTGTTATCGGCCGCCAAAGCGGCCCATACACGGCGCGCCGCCGCTATTTCAACGTTACCACCGTTACGCCGTCCTCGCCTTCGCCGTATACGCCCAGCCGATAGCTCTTCACATCCATGTGCCCTTTCAGATGCCGCTGAATGCCCATGCGCAGCGTGCCCGTGCCTTTGCCGTGGATGATGCTCACCTCGTGCAGGCCCGCCAGCGTCGCCTCGTCCAGGTACCGATCCACCTCCGGCAACGCTTCGTCCTGAGCCAGCCCGCGCACATCCAGTTCCAGCGGCACACTGCGTGTGGCGGCGCCGGTTTTAGCCGTTACGCTGGTCTTGACCGTTCTGGCCGGTTCCACTATGCGCAGTTGGCTTAGATGCGCTTTCAGTTTCATTATGCCGGCCTGTACCTGCACTTCGCCCTTGCTGTCCGGCAGGGTAAGTACGGTTCCCCGTGTTTTCAGGTTCACGATTTCCACATTTTCGCCGACGCGGACCGTCTTGGGCGGGGTAAACCTCGTTTCGCTGGGCTGGGAAAGACCCTCACTCAGCTCGTCAATGCCCTTCTCCATCCGTTTCCGGAGCGCCTGCACTTCATGTTCAGGCGTTTGAGCCTGTTTTTTCAACGTTTTTAGTTCGGAAATAATCGCTTCGGCTTCCCTGCGCGCGTTTTCCATCACGCGTTTACCGTCTTCCTTCGCTTTACGCATGTTCTTCTCGCGGTTGTCTTCCATTTCTTTGCGAAGCTTCTCCGCCTCGTTCCGCAGGGATACCGTTTCCTGATAGGCTTCCTCCGCCATTTTACGCTCTTTTTCGGCGATCTGCCGGTGATACTCGGCGTTGGCGATCACGTCTTCAAAACGCACATCGTTCTGGGACAACAACTGCTTGGCCTCGTCGATCAGCGCCGAAGACAAGCCAAGTTTTTGGCTGATTTCAAACGCGTTGCTTTTCCCGGGGATTCCGATGGACAGGCGGTAGGTGGGGCGCAGCGTTGCCACGTCAAACTCCACGCTGGCGTTTTCCACGCCGGGAGTGGACAGGGCAAAAGCTTTCAGTTCGCTGTAATGAGTGGTCGCCATGGTACGCACTTTACGCTGCAACAGGTTTTTTAGGATCGTCTGTGCCAGCGCCGCGCCTTCGGTGGGGTCGGTGCCAGCGCCCAGCTCGTCAAACAGCGCCAGATCCCGTTCCGTTACGGCGTCCATAATGCTCACGATATTCTTCATATGGCTGGAGAACGTGGACAGGGACTGCTCAATGGACTGTTCGTCTCCGATGTCCGCGTACACATGCTCAAACACAGCCAGTTCCGTGCCCAGATCTGCGGGCACATGCAGCCCGGCCTGCGCCATCAGGGTCAGCAGGCCCACGGTTTTCAGCGTAACCGTTTTGCCGCCGGTATTGGGGCCGGTTACCACCAGTGTGGTAAAGTCGTCCCCCAGCCAAAGGGTGGTCGGTACTACCTTCTCCCGGTCAATCAGCGGGTGCCGCGCGCGGATCAGTTTGATATATCCACGGTTATTCAGCTTCGGCAGGGAGGCTCGCATGTCCTTAGCCAGCTGCCCTTTGGCAAAGGCAAAGTCCAGATGGTTCAGGATGTCGATATCCGCGCGCAGCTCATCCGCGTGCGGTGCCAGCTGCCCGGTCAGCGCCAGCAGAATCCGTTCAATCTCCTGCTGTTCCCGGCCGCGAAGCTGTTTTAAATCGTTGCCCAGTTCCACTACCGCGATCGGTTCCACAAACAGCGTCGCGCCGGTAGAGCTCTGATCGTGCACCAGTCCGGGCACATTCGCCCGGCATTCCGCTTTAACGGGGATGCAGTAGCGGTCCCCCCGCAAGGTGATGATCGCATCCTGCAGGTACTTGGCAAAAGAAGAACTGTGGATCATCTGGTTCAATTTTTCCCGCATCCGCTCGTTCGCGGCGCGAATCTGCCGCCGAATCTGCATCAGTTCCGCGGACGCGCGGTCGGCGATTTCATCTTCGCTCAGGATCGCGTCAGTAATCGCCTGTTCCACACCGGGCAAGGTGGTCAGCCTGCTGGCCAATCCGGTCAGGATCGGGGTATCCTCCCGCTCCTTCACCAGCGCGGCGCGAGCGGCGCGGGCGGCCCGCAGGCATCCCGCCACATCCAGCAGGGCCTTGGGGGACAGCGCGGCCCCTTTGCCCGCCAGAGAAAGCTGCTCCCGCACGTCGCCGAACCACTGAAGCGGCGAACCGCCCAGATAGGCCAGTAAAATTGTGGCTTCTTCTGTTTCCTCCAGCGCGCGGCTCACCTCGGAAAAATCGCGGTAGGGGGTCAACTCCTGGCAAAGCTCCGCTCCCATCGGCGTTACGCAGAAAGCCGACAGCATTTCCCGTATTTTCGTAAATTCCAGCACTCGCAGTTCCCGGGCCGGTTCCATGCGCAGCGCCTCCTGTTATCATGATCCGGACAAATTCTGATCCGGTTTATTCCACGCCGCGCAGAAAATGCCCGGCAGTGGAAGGTTCGTTATCTTTTTCGGCTACGCCGGTACGCATCAGCGCCGCGAAACGCCGCGTAACGGCCAGCTGGCGTTCCGGTGCTTCCACGGTGAAGCTTAACAGCATTCCCGCGTCAAGCGCCCGCCTGCGGCTGTCCTGCCCGGAAAGGTCGGTCGGCAGCGCGTTCAGCAGTTCCACCACACAGCCTTCCGGCATCTGCACCCTGCGCAGCGGGAACCGATACCCCCGGCGATCGGTAAGCGTCGGGTCCGTCATGGCACAGGCACGGTCGCCCGGCCCGCACAGCGTGCAGTGTTCCCGCCCACGGGTCAGCCCAAGGCGTACCCGTTCCGGGCAATGGTTCAGCAACATTAACCGTTCCCTGCCATACATTTTTAATAGCGGTGGTACTCCGTACCTTTCGCTCAGCAGTGCGGCCAGTTCCCCGTGGTTCAGTTCGGGCCACAGGGTGAAGAACGCAGGACCGTTGTCCAGCAGTTCCTGAGCGGCTTCGGGATTGGTAATCGGCACTCCTTCACCCAACGCATAGGGAAGCGGCAACGGAAAGCCAAGCTGGCCCACGCTCCCCAGCACAATGCCCGCAAGTTGACCGGCGTTTTCCGATAGCGTCGGCAACAGCTGCGCAAATGCTCCATCGCTCATCTGCGGCGGCAGAACCAGCCACGACCCAACCGGCAGTTTCGGCAGTTCGCCTTCCAGCGTTGGAAGCGTGTAATCTGTCGGGGCATATAGAAGTAGGTTCGCGCCTGCCGCTAAAAAATCCTGCCCGAATTGCGCGTCGGTAAAGCTGACCGCCAACGTTTCCAAAGCGATTCGTCTCGGAATGTCCGGCTGTTTCCGTATCCCCTTCGCTCCGGGTTGGGAGGCATTCGCGAAATCGCGTCTGTTTGCCGCGAAAGCCGCGCGGCGCATGTCCGCGAGTCTCTCCAGCGCGTTGCGGCGCAGGGCGTTCAACGCCGATACCGGCGTAAAAACGCCGTCGGTATCCACGGCGGGTTCCTCCGTCAGCGTAAAAGGCGTGTCGCCCAGTTTGGAGAGTGCCGCGACGATCTCCTCTTTCGTAAGGGGTCTCGTCCGCGGGGTTTGCGCCGGCTCCCCCACGGCTTGCGCAACGCTGATGCCGTCGCTCGCCGTAAGGCGCAGGGGTTTCCCCGCCAGCACCTCCGCCCGCATCGTCACCGGGATCGGTTTTTCCGCGAGGTTCTGCGCAAAGCGGAGCTGTTGGGCATCCGCCAGCCGCACGACCGGATCGCCCGGGCGCACCCGCACATCCGGCCGCAGGCGCAGGGTCGCGCGCCCCGCCGCTTCCGGGCCGGAATATCGCAGTTCCACATCTTCCGCGCCTTCAATCCGCAGGCTGTCCCCGTCGTGCAGCGGCAGAATAAGCTCCGCCTCGGCCAAATTGCCTTTGACCGCCCGGATTTTCCCGATGGCAACGCCGCCGTGGTTCACGCGTTCCGGGGCGCACAGCGCCGCGTCCTCAGCGCACAGCGCGTGCCCCACGGTAAATCCCCCGCGGTGGAAAACCTGCTTCAGCGCCGTTTTTTCTTCCTCGTCCGCAGGCGCAAACTCGCCGCGCACCAACGCATCCAGCGCCCGGCGATAGCGGTCGGTCACAACGGCTACGTATTCGGGGCGTTTCAACCGGCCTTCAATTTTCAATGCCGCCACACCCGCAGCCGCCAGTTCGGGCAAATGATCACGCAGGCACAGGTCCCGCGTGGAAAGCAACGCTGCTGTCGTACCGCCCAGCGTAACCTGCTGTCGGCAGGGTTGCGCGCACCGACCCCGGTTGCCGCTTCGCCCGCCCGCCATGCTGGAAAACAGGCACTGCCCACTCACCCCGGCGCACAACGCGCCATGCACAAACACCTCGATATCCGCGCCGGTCGCCGCGGCTTGCTCGATGGTCTGTAACGTACATTCACGGGCCAGCACCACCCGGCGAAAGCCGTGCTCCATCGCAAACCGCGCGCCTGCCGCCGAATGGATCGCCATCTGGGTGCTGGCATGCCGTTCCAGCGACGGATACGTCTCGCGAGCCATGCGCGCAACGCCAAAATCCTGTACGATGATCGCGTCCGCACCGCAGGCGTTGATTACTCCAAGCGTTTCCAGCACATCCGCGGTTTCCTGTGGCTTCACGAGCGTATTCACCGTCACGTGAATCCTGACATGGTAGAGGTGCGCGTAGGCTACAGCCTTTTCCAGCATTTCCGCATCAAAATTCGCGGCCGAAGCGCGCGCGCCAAAACGGGAGAAGCCCAGATACACCGCGTCCGCGCCCGCGCACACAGCAGCGCGCAGCGATGCTTCATCCCCGGCGGGCGCAAGCAGTTCCATCGGTTTTTTTAAGCTTTCCGGCATCGCTCCGCCTCCTCCCGGCGACAAAGCGGCGCGGAGCAGTTGCCCCGCGCCGACGGTCAAAGATTCAGATTTGGTCGAACGGATAGACCTCGCCGAAGGTTTCCACCCGGATGGAGCGGATCACCTGCGGCACGGACGGCCGATCGTTACGGTCCGTCGGAACAGCAACGATGCGATCCGCCACCTCCATACCTTCCAGCACCTTGCCAAACGCCGCGTATGCCCCGTCCAGATGCGGGCTGTCGCTGGTCATCACAAAAAACTGGGAGCCGGCGCTGTCCTTCATCATACTGCGCGCCATGCTGAGCACCCCGTAGGTATGCCGGATCGGATTGGGGACGCCGTTCTGCGCAAATTCCCCCTTGATGCTGTAACCGGGCCCGCCTGTGCCGGTGCCCTTGGGACAGCCTCCCTGGATCATAAAGCCGGGGATGCAGCGGTGAAAAATCAGTCCGTCATAAAATCCGCTGTTGGCCAGCGCGATAAAGTTGCCAACCGACTGGGGTGCGTCTTCCGGGTACAGTTCCCCTTTCAGTACACCGCCATCCTGCATGGTAATTTCAAACACAGGGTTTGCCAAATCAATCATCCTCTCCGATTTCGTCCTATCCGAAGGCGTTTCCGCCTTAACGTTTCGATAACCTCAGTATTATATCAGATTCGCGGGAACATGCAAGCCGTGGCGGTAAGGCTTTACATTCCGGCTGTTTGGTGGCTCCGCGCGGGAATCGTTTTCCATCTTGAACCCGTCAGGTGAAAGATCGTTCCTTCGGCGTTATTGCTTGAAAGATAGGTATGTTTCTGTTACAATATTTGTAGATTAAGTGTTTCAACTGGCAATGAACAACCGACGCATTTCATTTTGGGCCTCTTTTGGAAGGAACGACCATGAGTGAACAAAGAACGGTTCTGATCGTTGACGACTCGAAACGATTCAGCGGAACGACCCCGTTCGAGCCGGAATTTCAGGTATGGCGCGCCGACAGTGAGGATAGCGCGCTGGCCTGTCTGCGCGCTCATCCGGGCACGACGATCACAGTGATCAATCTGGAATCCGCCGTCGAAAATGGACTTGCGCTGTTGGCCGCCATCCGTGAGCAGCAAAATTACGACGCGATGGTTGTATGGTTTTGCGTCGAACCTGATGATAAAATCAGCATGGAACGCAGTTATCAGGGCGGCGCCGACGAGTTAATCTTTCGGCTGCCTGACAATTCGTCGCTGCAATATCAGGTTCGTCGGCTGAAAGCGTTTCCAATCCGCTATGAAGATGGGGTGACACCTGTGTATCTCGCCGGCGTTTCAGGCATCCCCAGCCGCTACCGACTGGAAAAAGTGCTTCGGGAAAGCGACCTGAAACTCGCTTCCGTTATGAACGCTGTTCCGGGTGGCATCGCGCTGTACGATTTTTCCGCGCAGCCAAGGCTGCTTTACTCCAACGAAACCCTTTCGCGGATGTGCGGTTATAGCGCTACGGAATACCGGGTGATCATGGAAAAAGATTATCGTCAGTTGATTGCCCCCGAAGACGTGCCGATTGTGGAAGAATTGATCAGCCGCTTCCGCAGTAAACCGGAGCGGTTGGAAGGTTCCTTCCGGATCGTCACAAAAAGCCGTGACTTTCGCTGGGTACGCGTATCCGCAACACCAGCGGACAACGGGCAGCAATGCAGTGTGGTTTTTATTGACGTTACGAAGGACAAGGAAAACGAACTGAAAAATGAAAGGATGCAAAGCGAGCTTCTTTTTCACAGCGAGCACGACACGCTGACCGGCATTTTCAACCGGGAAACATTTTATCGTAAAACAGCCGCAATGCTTCGCGCCAATCCCGGAACCCCCTATGTGATTCTGGTTCTGGACATTGACCGGTTTAAAGTTGTCAATGATCTGTTCGGTAAAGAAGCTGGGGATCACCTGTTAAAAACGATTGCCGAAGGTCTTCGTGAGCTGGCCGATCCAGTCGGTACCTGCGCGCGCATGGAGGCCGATCATTTTTCCGCCTGCCTGCCACGGAACACCCTGGATATGGACAGGATACAGGCGCTTTTTCAGGGGCGTCTCGAAAAAGAGAACCTTCGCTTCCATGTGCAGCTGTATTACGGTATCTACCCGATCCATAACATCGGAACGCCGGTGAACCACATGTGCGACCGCGCGGTGATGGCTTTGCGCACCGTGAAGGGCAATGCGTTAAAGCGTTATGCGTTTTATGATGATAAACTCCGGCAAACGATGCTGGAGGAAAACGCCGTGTTGGACGAAATGAGCAGCGCGCTGGACCAAGGCCAGTTCGTTCCCTTTTTACAGCCGATATTCAACATGGAAAGCGATCAGCCCGTAAGCGCGGAAATGCTTGTACGCTGGCAACATCCGGAAAAGGGGCTGATTTCCCCGGCCCAGTTCATTCCGCTGTTTGAACGCAACGGGTTTATCACCAGGCTGGACACCTATATCTGGGAACAGGCCTGCAAACTGCTCAGCCGGTGGAAGAAGCAAAATTACCCGTTGCCGATCTCGGTCAATATCAGCCGGATTGATCTGTATTACGTCACCATATGCGACGACTTGCAGGCGCTGGTAAAGCGCTATGGCGTAGAACCCTCTCAGCTGCGGCTGGAGATTACCGAAAGCGCATACGCCAAAGATCCGGTCGAGTTGGTGGAAACACTGGAGCGTCTACGCGCAGCAGGCTTTATCGTACTGATGGACGACTTCGGAAGCGGCTACAGCAGCCTGAACGTACTGATGGATATGCCTGTGGACATCCTGAAAATGGATTCGCGCTTCCTGACCCGGTTGAACACCAATCCACGCGCAGCCAGCATCCTGACCAGCGTTGTACACATGGCAAAGTGGCTGAATATACCCATCGTGGCGGAAGGAGTGGAAACACCGGAACAGTTGGCGTTTCTGCGCTCCATCGGCTGTGATCAGGTGCAGGGGTATCTGATGGCCCGCCCGATGAGCGTGGCAAACTACGACCGACGGTTTGTTCGTTCATTCAGCGTTCCCGCCGTGCCTGCTGACCGATCGGGCACGGTTGACCTTTCCCTGCTTTGGGGGACCAGCGCCCAGATCGATACCCTGTTTAACGGGATGATCGGCGGCATGGGCGTATACGAGCTTGCGGATGACAGGCTGGAAATCCGTCGGGTGAACGATGGTTTTTATGAGTTGTTTGGGTACACTCCCAAACAGGTCTTTGACAATTCCCTTGAAGCGCTGAAAATCGTTCATCCGGATGATCGCGCTCCCCTGCTGGAGGCTTGCCGCAGAAGCGCGCAAAGCGGACGGGTGGAGCGTATCGTGTGCCGTTTCGTACATCTGCCGGACGACCATACGCTGTGGCTGGAAATCCGCCTGCGCTTCATGGGCAAGGCTGGCTCCAACGGTATTTATCTGTTTACCTTCAACGACGTTACGGAGCAAAAGGAGTTCGAACACGCCAGTGCCCTGCGAACGTACGCGATGGTGCTGAGCACCGTCTACGCCAGCGTTTTTGAAATCAACCTGACCACCTGGCGCACACGCGCCATTCATAAGCCCACAGGCAACGTCAGCGAAGACGCTCCGGATAAATCCTGCGACCATCTGAAAGCATTTTTACGCCGCACGCTGGCCGAACCGGACGACGAGCTGCTCCGTTCTGTTTTCACTCCCGGATACCTTCGTTCCAAACTGACAGAAAACGTCGGCGAGTACTATATGCTGGAACGTCAGGTCAAAGGTGAAAACGGTCTGCCCCGCTGGGCGTCGTTCACGTTTATCAGCATTCCCTCCGACACGGCGGAAGAGGTCTACCTTCTGTGCATTGCAGATGTAAACAGCCGCAAGCATGCCGAGGAACTGCGCATGGAGAACCAGTGGCTGCTGCTGAAACAACGGGAACAGTCCCGCTACCAGACGCTGCTTGAGCACCTGGGCACTTCCCTTTTCGAGTGGGAAACCGATACCGGGAAAATGCTCTGTTCGCCCGGCTTCCAACGGTATGCCCTGGGCGGGTTTGATTTTCGGCAGTTGCGTTCTCATAAGGATCTGGAACCCTTCGTGGATCCACGCGACCTGAACCAGTACCGCCTGATGGTCAGCGATCTGCTCTCCCGCGGCAACACTTCTGTAATCCTTCGCCTGCTGGAAAAAGACGGCACTTCCGTATGGTGCCGCCTGCTGTGCCTGTTCACAAAGGAGAGCCCGGACGGAAGCCCGCGGTGTATTGGCGCAATCAGCAGAATTGACGAACAGATGAAAATTCGTGAAAGTTTTCTGGATGAACAGAGCCGTTTTCAGGCTTTCGCTGAAAATTTCATGGTCGGGCTGGGCATCTTTGAATTACGTGGCAACAAGCAGCGTATTTTATATCTCAGCAACGGATACCGTCAGATGGTTGGATTTGACGAGAACGAGCCGTATTATGACGAGCAGCACCCGTTTTCCACCGTGTATGCCGAGGATGTTCCGCGTTTTCTGGAGGCAACCCGTACCCTGCAGCGTACCGGGAAGCCCTATATCATTGATTATCGCGTTTATCATAAAAATGGTTCTTTGCTCTGGATGCGTTCGCATAATTCCATTTATCCCGGTCCGGAGGCCGGCACCAGCCGTGTTTTCGCCGTAATTGAGGATATATCGGAGTTGAAAGCGCTTCAGGCACGGCTGGATAAACCGGGCACTCCTTCGCCGGACCCCGTAGCCTCTTGACGCGCCGTTCTCACGGGCGTATCATCCACTTGATTACCACGCGCGCCATTTCGCAACGGTTGATGCGTTTTCAGCGACAGGCAGAGCCGGTGCTTCCGCCATCCCTCTGATTGTGCGCGGCAAGGAGTTCTCCCATGCTGTATCCCAGAGTACTGATCGTATTATCGGCTCTTCCGGACGGGCAGGCGACGCTGACCACCCTGATAGGAGCGTTGAGTCATGCCCTGTTCCCGGGTCTGTTGCGGTTTGCTTTACCGGTTACCTTCCAGCCCGGACCGGATCAGCAGGACCCGCTGGCAGGTACTCCCGGAGCCGGTCATTTACGATTTTACGAGGAGTCCGCCGGCATACAGGGCGTTTTACCGCTGGTAAACGGTGAGACGCATTTTTTACTGCTGCGCGGCGAGACTGCCTTTTCCCACCATTGGGATGCCGCCCTGTGGTTGCGTTTTCGGTTGTGCCATGCTCCCAGCCCGCTGCTGACCGGGTTGATCGTGCCCGATGCGGAAGGGGCGCAGGCTTATCTTCCCGCGATCAGAGGCACCGTCGATATGGAGGGGGCGCCGCTCGGCCCGGGATTGGCGCTTGTCAACAGCGCCACGCCGGTCAAAACGCTGCTGGCTCATCCCGCATTGCTTTATGGTACCGTTGAAACGCTTCGGAAGCTTGATGGGGATGCCTCCTCCCTTTCCATTCTGGCTTACTCCACAGGCGGCACAGTGTTCGCGCTGGATCGCGCTTTGCTGTGGCCCACCCGTCGTGAAACGCTTGCGGAAAAATTAAAAGTCCCTCCGCCGTGGGTACTGCCCGCTTCCGGGCTGAACCGTTTTGAGCAATTAGCCGGTCTTTCGTTCATTCTGGGTACGGCGTCGGTCCGGGCAACGGTTGGGCTATTCGGCCCTCAGGACAGTTATCCGCAGCGCCTCCCGGTTTCGTTGTGGTTTTACCAGCGTGCGCGCACATTGCTGCACCCCGCGTCTGCGCGTATGCCGATGTTTGTAACTGCGTTCGTGGACCTGCCCTCGTCTCCGCATCCCACAGACGCATACCTGCAACGCTTCACCTACCTGAAAGCGCTGAAAAAGCTTCCGCTCTCCCTGTATGCGGGGGGAGAATCGGAAAGGCGTCTGCGCTCGAGTTTTCCCAACACGCTCGCCTACCCGGAAACCACCCTGCTGCCCCGCACCCTTCTGGCGGACGGTATGTCCCCCCTGCAGCTTTTGAAACGGAATCAATGGCTGTTGCTGGAGCGCGCCGCGCATGCTTACCCGACCGCCACCCATATCGCGTGGCTGGATATCGACGTGCTTTCGCATCCCCTGTGCCCGGATGCCTGCCCGGATTTTTCCGTTCTGATGGATGATCGGATTCATCTTGGCTTTGTGGACGGGCACCCGGACGCATCGCTCGCCGTAGTACCCCGTTCGCTTCTGCGTGTGATGGCCCGTGAGGTGCAGACCGTGACCCAATTGGACGAAGTGATGAAGCGCGGGTTTAGTGAAAGATCGCTGCTTCGCCGGCTGCTTCGCAGACATCCCGAATTTTTCACCCTGCACATGCTGCCGCGGAAGGGTTTGCTTTTCCAAAGCTGTTTTGACCGCCGTCTGCTCAGCGTGCCGCTGCGGCGGCAACTGGCTGATTTGCCCCAACCGATCCGCCTTCCACCACGCACAGCCGAAAAGAAGGAGAGTGAACCTCATGCCTGAAGCCTGCCCGAATCCCGAATCAGTCTTTCGCACCGTAGCCTACAGCCGGACCGAACAGGTGCACATTATTATCCCTTCGGACTGCAACCAGAACTTTCGCCTGTTTGGTGGAAAACTGATGGAATGGGTGGATATCGTCGCTGCCGTAGTCGCGCGGCGGCATTCGTCCTGCGATGTTACCACAGCGGCGATTGACCGGCTGGACTTTCTCGCACCGGCACGCCTGAACGATGTGGTCGTCATGCTGGGCCGTATGATTTTTGTAGGTCATACGAGCATGCTGGTATGTGTGGATACCTTTGTGGAAGACTCCTCCTGTTCCACCGTCACCCGCACGCTTGTAAACCGCGCTTATCTCACCATGGTCGCGCTGGACAAGTCCGGGAAACCGATCGCTGTCCCCCGCCTGATGCTGGAAACCGATGAGGAAAAAGCCGAGTACGAGATCGGCCGGGCCCGGCAGCAGGCCAGCCGCCACGCCCCGCACTGATTCCAGCCATTTTCTTTCCCGCAACCTTCTCCGTGATCCCTCTTGATCCGAAAGGGAGGCGCTTCGCATGAAAAAACAAACTTTTCTCCCGGCTGCCGAAACCGATAAAGCGGATGTATGGGCTTTGTGGCGCGCCTGCGCCGCAGACCCCCGCAGTTGCTGGAACGAGGCTTATCCCACGGAAGCGATCCTGAAAACCGACCTTCTCAACGGCTGGCTGTATGTCTTTCGTGAGGATGACCGCCTGATCGGTTCCTCCACGCTGATGGAAACGGATGATCTGGAGAGGTGCGGCTTTCCCTTTGCCGAGACAGAGGCAATATCCGTGCTAACGCGCCTCTGTGTGCAGCCCGCCCTGCAGAAGCAGGGATATGGCAGTTTACTCCTCACCCATACGGAAGACCAGGCCGTCCGGAAAGGCGCGCGGGCGATTCACCTGTTGTGTGATGTACGTAACGCTGCCGCGCTGGCCCTGTATGCCCGAGGTGGGTATCGCCGTGTTTGCGAAGCGCATCTGTACGGAGATCACTTTTTCGTCCACGAAAAACTGCTTCCCGCCATGGGCAACGGGAAAAGTTAAGCAAAATCAAGCTTTTCTTCCTATTTTCCCGTTTTGACAAGGCAAGTTTCGCCATGATATAATGCGTCAGGAAAAATCGTTAATATCAAAGGGGGATCACTGTGGACATTTCGGCGCTCCTCAAGGAGCTCTTCAACGGCGTCTTCTATCTGGGCACCGCAGAAGGGCTGAAAACACTGGTCATGTTTATCATTTCCGGAGTTCTCATTTATCTGGCGATCAAAAAGGATTATGAACCCGCGCTGTTATTACCCATTGGTTTCGGAGCCATTCTGGCCAACCTCCCGCCCGTTATCGACGCGGTGACCGGCAATGCCGCCGCAAGCGTGCTGGGCAGCGAAGGCTTTCTAACAGTTCTGTTTAATTCCGGCATTAAAAACGAACTGTTTCCCATCCTGATTTTCATCGCCGTCGGCGCGATGATCGACTTCTCCCCACTGATGAAGGATCCGTCCATGATCTTCTTCGGCGCTGCGGCCCAGTTCGGCATTTTCGCAACGTTCCTGGTCGCGCTCGCCCTGATCCCCGTGGTCATCCCTGATATCGCGGCGATGGCGGCGGGACCGGAGAAAGACAGCATTATTCTTCGCCTCGCCTCGGCCATCGGCATCATCGGCGCGGCGGACGGCCCCACCACGCTGTATGTCGCAAACCATTTCCAGCTTTCCGCCTATATGGCGCCCCTGTCTGTGGCGGCGTACAGCTACATGTCGCTGGTGCCGGTCATTCAGCCGCCGGTCATCCGCGCGCTGACCACCAAGAAGGAACGTTGCATCCATATGGCCTACACCGAGCAGCGCGCGCCCCGGCTGGCGCTGATCCTGTTCCCCATCGTGGTAACGATTCTTGCGGGTGTGATCGTGCCGATGAGCGCGCCGCTGGTCGGCAGCCTGATGTTCGGCAATCTTCTGCGGGAATGCGGCGTGCTGGAGCGCCTCAGCAAAACCGCGCAGAACGAGTTGGCGAATCTGGTAACCATGCTGCTGGGCCTCACGATCGGCTCCACCATGATCGCGCAAAACTTCCTCCGCTGGGACACGCTTCTGATCCTTGCGCTGGGCCTGCTCGCGTTCGTGTTTGATACCGCAGGCGGCGTTCTGTTTGCCAAGTTCCTCAACCTCTTCCGGAAGAACAAGATCAACCCGATGATCGGCGCGGCGGGCATTTCCGCCTTCCCCATGAGCGCGCGCGTGATCCAGAAGATGGCGAAGGCCGAAGACCCGTATAACTTTATTCTGATGCAATCCATCAGCGCCAACGTATCCGGCCAGCTCGGTTCCATCGTGGCGGGCGGCCTCGTGATTACGCTGATCGGCATGATGATCGGCTGATAACCGCCGAGTCACGGAAAGAAGGAAAAGAACATGTTTGCCTGGCTTCTCAACACTACCGAAACAGTCGCCGCGACTGCCGCCCCGTCCAATTCGTATCTTAGGGAGCTGCCCCTGTTCGCCAAAGGCCTTCTGACCACAGTTTTCGGGCTGGTCGGGGTGTTTTTGGTACTGCTGCTGTTTTTCTTCGCGATCAAACTGATGCAGCGCATGGGTGCCAAACAGGAAGACGCGAAGGAGTAATCAATATGTTGTATACGGAAGCGGATCGTTCTCAGGCTACTGCCGAACGAACCAAACGCCGCTGGATCGTCGTTTTGCCCGCGGTACTGCTGTTACTGGCAGCGATTGCCTCCTTTGTGTGGTTCCGGCTGCACCGGGACGTAAGCGGCTGGATCTGGACAGGTCTGCTTACCGTTGCAGGCGGCGCGTACTACCTGTTTTTCAACGGCGTGTATCTGCACCCGGTCGCGCTGTATAAAAAGCATGTGGATTACATGCTGGACGGTAATAAGCGCGAAACCGTCGGCATCCTGAAGGATATTACCGACGAGGTGCTGGATCACGACGGGTTGGACTGCCGGATGATCACCGTGAACATCGGGGATAAAAATGCCTCGGAAGACGACCGTACTTATTATCTGGACGCACGGGTCAGCATCCCCGCGCAGCTGAAGCCCGGCGTCCGCGTTCGCGTGCTCAGCAACGACCGGATGGTTGCCGCGCTGGACCCCGAAGGGAAAGAAGAGAACAAGTGATAGACGAACAACATCCGCGGCCGCCTGTGCTGGTGCTGGTCACCCTGCAGCGCGCCTGCGCCCGCCTGATTCGCAGCGGTGCGGACATGGCGCTGAAACAGCACTGCCCCCTGCACGTGCTGCACATTTCCGTATCGGAAGATGATCCGCAAAAGCCGTTGGACTCGCAGGCGCTGGATTATCTGTATGCGCTTTCCGGAGAGGCGGGCGCGGAAATGACCGTGTTCAGCGCCGAAGTTGCGGTAACCGCTATCGCGGAGTTCGCCGAAAAAATCGGCGCCCGGCAAATTGTGATGGGCAATGGCGAATGCGCGGACGGGATGGCGGAAACCCTTTCAGAACTCCTTCCCGGCGTTCAGGTCATGATCGTGCCGGACGAAGTTTAACTCAGTATTTTATTAAAGCAACGCAAATAAAAAGCTCCGCTCAACGGAGCTTTTTATTTGCGGATTTTGCATCCCCGCAGACCATCCATGCAGACGATTTATCCGGCAGGTTTTCTCTCCTGCCATGCTTTTTCTGCAGGTGCGGAAGAATCAAAGTAACAACGCGCCTCTGCCGGGTCGTTGCTATAGATGCTCCTCCGAATTTTATCTTACCGGCATACTTCCACAGCCAGCGGCTTGCAGCCGGTCAGTGCCTCACTGCGTGGATCGGGCTGGCTTCCGCCTACATACAGGGTGAAATGTCTGCCAAGGGTGGTCAGGTTGCCATCCTCGTCGTACGCGGCGAACGCCTCGTCGCGAATCGGCAGCGTAACCGTCGCCTTTTCGCCCTCGCCAAGCGCAACACGCCGGAACGCGCAAAGGCTGTGGCATGGTACCGCACAGGGCGAATCGTGATCCTTTATGTATACTTGGATCACCTCGTCGCCATCACAAGCCCCCGTGTTTTCCACCGTAACGGTCATCTTTCCGTCCGCGTAGTGGGCGTCGGAATAAGCAAAGCGGGTATAGCCCAGACCGTATCCAAACGGATAGAGTGGCTCGCCGTGGTAATACCGGTAGGTACGGTTCGCCATGGAGTAGTCTTCAAAGTCCGGCAAATCTTCTACGCCGCGATAGAAGGTAACCGGCAAACGGCCGCTGGGTGAAACCTCGCCAAACAGGATGCGCGCAAGCGCCGCGCCCCCCAGTTCGCCGGGATACCATGCCTGCAGGATGGCGTTGCCTTCCTCCACCGCCAGTGCGCTGCCCGCGGAGAGCACCACCACCGTCGGCTTGCCGGCCGCCAGAACAGCGCGCAACAGTTTCTGCTGGCAGGGCGGCAGGTTCAGGTCCCGCTTGTCGCCGGACGAATACTCGTTTCCGGTGTCTCCTTCTTCCCCCTCCAGTGTCGCGTCCAGTCCAAGGCAAAGGATCACAGCATCGCTGTTCTCCGCTACGCCGACCGCCTCCGCCAGCCTGTCGTCCGCCTCCGCAAGGTTGCTGGTGCGGTCCAGATAGAGGTGGCTGCCCTGTGAATACAGCACGCGTGTCTGCTCCCCGCAGGCAGCGCGAATCCCTTCCAGATAGGTGACATAGCGGGAGGAGGTGCCGTTATAATTCCCCTCCAGGCAGGCGACGCTGTTCGCGTTGGGGCCGATCACGCCGACCGTTTTCAGCTGATCCGGATGCAGCGGCAGAACGCCGTCGTTTTTAAGCAGCACCATGCTCTTTTCCGCCACGGTCTGCGCCAGTTTCGCGTTTACGGCCGTATCGTTCTGCGCATAGGAAACCTTGTCATATTCGGAGCCTTCCGGGCCGAGAATGCCCAGCAGGAACCGCGTCGTCATCAGCCGTTCGCAGGCCGTGGTAATCTGCTCTTCGGTGATACGCCCTTCCTGATAAGCCGCAAGCACCTGCAGATACACCTCTCCGCAATTGAGATCGCAGCCGTATTTCATGGCCAGAGCGGCGCTCTCCGGCGCTGTGGCAGTAACGCAATGGTTCTCGTGAAAATCCTTCAGTGCCCAGCAATCGCTGACCACATGACCCTCAAAGCCCCATTCGTCACGCAGAATATCCTTCAGCAATACCTTGCTGCCGCACGCAGGCTCTCCGTTTACGCGGTTATACGCGCCCATCACGCTTTCCACATGCGCTTCCTGCACCAGCGCCTTAAAAGCGGGCAGGTAGGTTTCCCGCAGGTCTTTTTTAGATACCCGCGCGTCGAAGTGGTGGCGGATCGCCTCCGGGCCGGAATGCACGGCAAAGTGCTTGGCGCAGGCCGCCGCTTTCAGCGTTTTCCCCTTACCCTGCAAGCCCTTTACAAACGCGACTCCCAGCCGGGAGGTTAAGAACGGGTCTTCTCCGTACGTTTCCTGCCCGCGGCCCCAGCGGGGATCGCGGAAGATGTTCACATTGGGCGACCACATCGTGAGGCCCTTGTAGATATCCCGGTCGCCGTGCGCGGATTGCATGTTATATTTTGCGCGCGCCTCGGTGGAGATGGTATCCGCTATGGTTTCCATCATGCTGTCGTCAAAAGCGGCCGCCATACCGATCGCCTGCGGAAATACCGTTGCCGTTCCGGCGCGGGCAACGCCGTGCAGCGCCTCGTTCCACCAGTTATAAGCCGGTATGCCCAGCCGCGGGATGGCAGGCGCACGATAACGCAACTGGCCTGCTTTTTCGTCCAGCGTCATCTGCGCGACCAGCTCGTGCGCCTGTTTTCTGGCTTGTTCCCTGTTCATTGTTTTCATCCTTTCGGTTCGTCCGCCCCGGAATCCGGGTATTCTCCGTTTTGATATACGAGCCGGATAACGGGGATTCCTCTTTTCTCTTCAACCATCTTTCTGATGTATAAGAAGAACCCCGTCCGGGAGGCAGCCCGGGCGGGGCGAAAGTTGCGGCACGGAAAGGATGGTTGCAGGGAAGACCCTCTCCGGGAGGTTTGTTTTTCCGACGTGCCGCAGGCGCCGGAAAGCGCGAAAGGCTAATGGTTTTCTTGATCCGGGAGGTATTCCAGCAGGTCCGCAGGCTGGCAGTCCAGCACCTCGCAGAGCTTTTCCAGCGTGGAGAAACGTACGCCCCTTGCTTTCCCTGTTTTCAGGATGCTCAGGTTGGCAGCCGTAACCCCAACGCGCTCACTCAGTTCGTTCAGTGACATTTTCCGTTTAGCCAGCATAACATCCACTGTAACGTTGATTGGCATCCTTCTCACCTCAAATCGTCAATTCGTTTTCCTGCCGCAGGCTGGCAGCATTTTGCACCAGCGCGGCCAGCACGCGGAACACGATGATCGCCACACCGCCCACGAACGTAGCTCCGGACAGGCACAGCAGAATGAAACCCGGCATAATCCCCACAATCAGCAGGAATCCCCACAGAACCGCCACCAGGCCGAGGTCCAGAATGGCCAGACGCTCGATCAGCATAAACCGCCGGGCGTTCTCCGCACAAAACGCATTGTTCTCCGCGATGGTACCAAACACCATCCATAACAGCGCGATCGCCGCAAAGACCGGCAGGGAAATCAGCCCCCCATAGAGTTCCATCGGCAGCGCCCAACCGGATAGGTCCGGGCGCACATTCGTCACATGGGACATGTACCCCGGCACACCGCCCAATACAACCAGGAGAAGCACCACAGCGCAAAAGATCAAAACCGTTTTCAGTAAAATCGAAGCCGTACCCGTTTTCATTTCCAATCCTCCTTCATGGTAGTATGGGAACACTATACGGCATTAATTCTCGTTTGTCAATATATTATTATTGTTTTATTTAATTTTATAATGTTAATCGATGCCATGTCCATCAATTCGCACGTTCGGAAAGCTGCGGCGCGCAACCCGATTTCACCGGGTTGCGCGCCGCTAACCAATATTATGTAAAAGGAGATATTGTTTATTTACCGTTGAACTTGTGAATCAGCGCGTTCAATGTGGCCGCCAGATCGTTTTGCTGTTTATGGGAACTGTCGTGCATCCGTTCCACCAGTTCATTCACGCGCAACGCCGCCGTAAGCAGTTCGCGGTACGACATATCGTCGGTGCGCTCACGTTCCGGCTCTGGCACGCGAAGCGTTTCCTCGCGGCGGGGTTCCGCCTGCCGGGATTCCTCTCGGCGGGCTTCCTCCCGTTTGGCCTCATGCTCCAGATCCTCTTCGGGATGACGGCGTTCCAGCAGGGTATGGTTGCCTTCGCGTACAAGCTGGTCGGTTGTCAGGTCCCAGCACTCGCCATTGTACGGGGCGGTCGCGCTGCGATTCAGCTCGTCGTGCAGGCGTTTGGCAAATCCTTCCGCTACTGTGTTTTCCCCGTGCGTCACAAACACATGGCGGATATCGCCCTGAAAACTGCCGATCCATTTGAGCAGCCCATTTACATCCGCGTGACCGCTGATACCAGCCAGTTTTTGCACGTCAGCCTGTACAGTAATCGTTTCTCCGAACAGCTTCACCTTTTTCGCCCCATCCACCAGCAGCCGGCCGAGCGTGCCTTCGCCCTGATAACCGACGAACAGGATGGTGCTGTCGCCGCGCCACAAATTATGTTTCAGATGGTGGCGAATCCGGCCCGCGTCGCACATACCGCTGGCGGAGAGGATTACCTTCGGGGTCGGTTCGTTATTGATCATTTTACTGTCGTCGGCGGTTACAGAAGTATGCAGGTCCTCAAACTGGATGGGGTTGATCCCCTGTTTGAGCAGCGCGAGGGTATCAGCGTCCATGCAGTCGTACATATGCTCGTTAAAAACCGTGGTGGCTTCGTTGGCCAGAGGACTGTCCACATAAACGGGGAAATGCGGGAACTCCCTGAGCAGATTATTCTGCTTGATCTGCCGGAAAAAGTACAGCAGCTCCTGCGTGCGGCCTACAGCAAAACTCGGGATCACCACATTGCCGCCGCGTCGGAACGTATCCGACAGGATTTTAACCAGCGTGTTTACATAATCCGGCACTTCTCCGTGGGTGCGGTCGCCGTAGGTGGACTCCATCACCACATAATCCGCCTGCGTAATGTACTCCGGGTTCTTTAGCATCGGTTGGTTCAGATTGCCAATGTCGCCGGAGAATACGATCTTCTGGGTTTTGCCTTCTTCGGTCACGGTGATTTCCACACTGGCCGAACCCAGTAAATGACCTACATCCACCAGCCGCAGGGTGATCCCCTCGCAGACAGCCACAGGCTGCTCGTACCGGCAGGGCACAAACAGTTTCATGGTGGCAGCCGCATCGTCGGTGGTGTAAAGAGGTTGCGCCTGTTCGTCGCCGCTGCGCATGGCTTTGCGGTTTTTCCACTCCACATCCATCATCTGGATATGGGCGGAGTCCATCAGCATAATGGCGCACAGGTCCAACGTGGCGTCCGTCGTGAATATTTTCCCCCGGAAACCCTGTTTATATAACAGCGGAAGCCAGCCGCTGTGGTCGATATGCGCGTGGGTCAGAAAAACATAATCCACAGCGGAAGCCGCCACGGGCAGCGGCGTGTTTTCAAACACATTGGCCCCCTGCTCCATCCCATAGTCTATTAGGATTTTCTTTCCACAGGCCTCCAAAAAGTACCGGCTGCCAGTCACTTCGCGCGCCGCACCCAGAAAAGTCAGTTGCATCGGCGTTCCTCCCTGTTTCCATTCGGGTGGCTGTGCTCTGCGTGATTCAGCTGTGCCCGCCCGTATGCGGCCATTATATCAAAAAGCGGGAGGGAGCACAAACCCCATCCCGCTTTTCCGCTCAGAATGCTTTACCCCGGACTCCCTTTTCCAGCATGGGCTTAAGGTACTGGCCGGTGTAGCTCTGCGCACATTGCGCCACAACCTCCGGCGTGCCCTCGCAAACCAGCTTGCCGCCGCCGTCGCCGCCCTCCGGCCCCAGGTCGATCAGGTAATCGGCATACTTGATCACGTCCAGATTATGCTCAATCACCAGCACGCTGTTTCCCGCCTCCACGAGCCGCTCCAGCACGCCCAGCAGGCGGCCCACATCGTCGATGTGCAGGCCGGTGGTCGGCTCATCCAGCAGGTAGATGGTGCGGCCCGTGGCCCTGCGGCTCAGTTCCGTCGCCAGCTTGATACGCTGCGCCTCGCCGCCGGAAAGCTGTGTGCTCGGCTGCCCGATCTTTAAGTAATCCAGCCCGACGTCATACAGCGTTTGCAGCTTGTTCACAATCGGCTGGTGCGCCTCGAAGAAGCTCAGCGCCTCCTCTACGGTCATATCCAGCACCTCGTATATGTTCTTGCCCTTGTAGCGCACCTCCAGCGTTTCCCGGTTGTAACGCATGCCTTTACATACATCGCAGGGCACGTATACATCCGGCAGAAAGTGCATCTCAATCTTAATCAGGCCGTCGCCGGAGCAGGCTTCGCAGCGGCCGCCTTTTACATTGAAGCTGAAGCGGTTCTCCCGGTAACCACGGGCTTTTGCGTCCGGCGTCATGGCGAAGAGTTTGCGGATCAGGTCAAACAGGCCGGTATAGGTCGCCGGGTTACTGCGTGGCGTACGCCCGATCGGGCTCTGGTCGATGGCGATGATCTTGTCCAGCTGTTCCACCCCGTCGATGGAACCGAACTTACCCGCGCGCGTCTTGGCGCGGTTCAGCACTTTCGCCAGATAATTGTACAATATTCCGTTGACCAGACTGGATTTCCCCGATCCGCTGACCCCTGTGACCACGCAGAACACGCCCAGCGGAAACCTGACGTCGATATTTTGCAGGTTGTGTTCCGCCGCGTTGCGTACCGTCAGCCAGCCCCTGGGTTCCCGGCGCGTTTCCGGCACGGGGATGTACTTTTTCCCACTTAAATACTGCCCGGTCAGGGAGTTGGGGTTAGCGGCGATTTCGTCAAACGTTCCCTGCGCGGTGATGCAGCCGCCGTGCACCCCGGCGCCGGGGCCGACGTCCACAATGTAATCCGCCTCGCGCATCGTATCTTCGTCATGTTCCACCACGATCAGGGTATTGCCCAGATCACGCAGGCGCTTAAGGGTTCCGATCAGCTTGTGATTGTCCCGCTGGTGCAGGCCGATAGAAGGCTCGTCCAGAATGTACAATACCCCCATCAGGCTGGAACCGATCTGCGTGGCCAGCCGGATGCGCTGCGCCTCGCCGCCGGACAGCGTGCCCGCCGCCCGCGCAAGAGTAAGGTAGCTTAAGCCCACGCTGTCCAGAAAGGTCAGACGGCTATCGATCTCCTTAAGAATCTGGGCCGCGATCATGGTTTGCTTTTCGCCCAGCTTCAACCCGTGAAAGAAGGCGCGCGCTTTGGTGACAGACAGGTCGCAGGCTTCGCTGATGTTCAGATCCCCCACCGTAACCGCCAGCACCTCCGGCCGCAGTCGGCGGCCTCCGCACACGGGGCAGGGTTCGGCGCTCATGTATTCTTCGTACACGGCCTTCATGCCGTCGCTGCTGGTTTCCCGGTAGCGGCGCATCATCGAGTTGATGATGCCCTCAAACGTGGTGCTGTAATGCCCCTCGCCGTTCGCGCCCTCGTAATGTACGGTAATCTTATCGTCCCCCGTGCCATACATCAGAATATTCACGATTTTTTCCGGCAGGTCCCGAAACGGTGTGTCCAGATTGAAACCATACTTATCCGCCAGCGCGCGGGAATAGGTGGAGGCAACGCTCCCCGAATCGCCGATATTCCAGCCTGTCGCCTGGATCGCTCCTTCGTTCAGGCTCTTGGTGGGGTCGGGTACCAGGTTGTCCACCCCAATCCGCAGGATGGTACCCAGTCCGCCGCATTCCGGGCAGGCGCCGAAGGGGCTGTTGAAGCTGAACATGCGCGGCGCAAGCTCCTCGATAGACACACCGCAGTCCGGGCAGGCATAGTTCTGCGAAAACAGCAGCTCGCCCTGATCGAACAGATCCACCAGCACCAGCCCCTCCGCGGCCCCCGCGGCGGTTTCCAGACTGTCCGACAGGCGGCGGCGGAAGTCGTCGCTGTCCCGCACAACCAGTCGGTCGATCACAATGCTCACGTCATGCTTGCGCTTTTTATCCAGCGGAGGCGTATCATCCAGCTCGTAGGTATCCCCGTCGATCTTCACGCGGACGTAGCCCTGTTTTTTCGCGTCATCGAGCAGTTTCTGGTGTTCGCCCTTGCGCTGGCGCACCACCGGGGCCAGCACCTGCATTTTCGTGCCGTCCGGCAGCAGCAGAATCTGGTCCACCATCTGGTCCACGGTCTGTTGCTTGATCTCCTTGCCGCATTTGGGGCAGTGCGGCACGCCTACACGCGCGTACAACAGACGCAGATAATCGTAAATTTCCGTTACCGTGCCCACGGTGGAACGCGGGTTGCGGCTGGTGGTTTTCTGGTCGATGGAAATCGCCGGAGATAACCCCTCGATGCTGTCCACATCCGGCTTCTCCATCTGGCCCAGAAACATGCGCGCGTAAGAAGACAGGCTTTCCACATAACGGCGCTGTCCTTCAGCGTAAATCGTGTCAAAAGCGAGGCTGGTTTTTCCGGAGCCGCTCAACCCCGTAAACACCACCAGCTTGTCGCGCGGGATTTCCAGCGTAACGTTTTTCAGGTTATGTTCGCGCGCTCCGCGAACGATCAGCGTATCCTGCAAATTTCTCCCACCTTACGGTTTATTGGGGTTTGCGGCTCATCAGCCGTCCGGTGTCTTCGCCGCTCGCGATCCGGGAACGTCAGTTCTTGCGAAAGGGTAGACGGGGCCCCAGTTCCCCGGGGAACCCCGGCCCCTTTCGCCACACGGCGAAAATTTTACACCTCAATCAGTTCATACTCCATGGTGCCCAGCCCAATCTTCTGCCCGTGCTCCAATCCCGCGCGCCAGCTGGTGGTGGGGTGGAGATCGTGGAAATGGTCGCCGGTGCGGCATTCCTTTTCCGCCAGCAGGCTGCCCGGCATCGGTTGCGCCTTCAGCGCGGCCTCAGCACAGGCGGTATCCAACGCCACGGGGTCGAAGCTGGCGAACATGCCGATATCCGGCAACACCGGCACGTCGTTTAACGCATAGCAATCGCAGTAGGGCGAAATATCCACGGCCAGCGATATGTGGAAACAGGGTTTGCCCTGCACGACCGCCAGCGCGTATTCGCTGATCTTGTCGTTCAGCAATTCCGGCCCGCCATCCGCGCCGCCGATAGCTCCCTGCTTGTAGCAGGCGCCCACACAACGTTCACAGCCGGAGCATTTCTCCTGATCGATATGGGCTTTGCGGCCCTTGGGGGTCTGGGAAAGCGTAATCGCGTCGGAACCGCACTGCTTTACGCACATACCGCAGCCCACGCAGGCATCCTCGTCCACCGTCGGTTTACCATCGCAGTGCATATCGCGTTTGCCCGCTGTGGAACCGCAGCCCATGCCGAGGTTTTTCAGCGCTCCGCCAATGCCCGTGCCCTCATGGCACTTAAAATGCGTCAGGCTGATGATCGCCTCCGCATCCACAACCGCCCGGCCGATATACGCCTGTTTGCAGTATTCGCCGTTCACAGGGACGCTCACAAAGTCCGTGCCCAGCAGGCCGTCCGCGATGATCACGTGGCAGCCGGTCTGCAGCGGCGAAAAGCCGTTCATATATGCAGCATCCAAATGATCCAGCGCATTGCGCCGCATGCCGGGGTACAGGGTGTTGCAATCCGTCAGGAATGGCCTTGCGCCCATTTCCTTCAGCGTGTCCACAACGGTTCTGGCGTACTGATGGCGCAGAAATGCCAGGTTGCCCGGTTCGCCGAAATGCATCTTGATCGCTGTCATTTTGCCGTTCAGCGGCATTTCTGTCATGCCCGCGCGCTTCATCAGCAGACGCAGTTTGTCCGTCAGGCTCTGGTTCACGCCGGTACGCAGGCTGGTAAAATAGACCTTGGCTTTTTCCATGGCAGATACCCTCCCAATCAGGATGGCTTGAGTATACCACAAACTTTTTCATTTTTACAGGGGGAATGCGAAAATTTGTTCTCGTATTAATAATCCTTGCCGTTTGTCCCCGTTCAAACCGGTAAAAGCCTGATTTTTTCGTTCTGTCTGCGTCTGTCCTGACGATGTGTCCGGGGGATCGTTTCCCGTGGCAACCACAAAGCGGCGTTACTCACCGCCGTTAATCCGCACGGATCACCCGGCGTTTATCAAACAATCGCCATTGTCCGCGCTGGCGGCCGTACGGCGATCACAGGCTGATTCACGTAATATTCGGTTTTCGTTTCGGCTCCGTGCCGCACACAGATCATATTCGGTACAGGACAACCGGCTTACGCACGCCTAATTCGACGGTTTTCAACCGCAGCAGGGACAATCCGATGATTCCGGCAATTCATTCTTCTCCTGTGCAACCGGATCAGCGGGCTGAGGCGCGGTACGGCTGCCCAGTTCGTCTCGCACATATCCGGCCAGTATCTTTACGATGCGCGCGTTTTTTCCGCCGTGCGCCACAATCACGTCCGCAAGGTCGATATAATTCCGAATATGCTTGTCGTACATGGGTTTGACCGTGGAAAGATACTGCACGCTGATGTTGTCGATGCTGCGTCCCCGCTCGTTAATATCGCGCGTGATGCGTCTTAACAGGCAGATATCCGGCTCCACGCTCATGTACAGCTTCAGGAACATCAGCTCGCACAGGCGTTCGTCATAGAAAACATGAATCCCCTCGATAATCAGCACGTCCGTGGGATAGATCAGTTCGTCCTCGCGGTCGGCGCGGCGATGGATAGTATAATCATACGCCTTGCGGGTGATCGGTTGACCCGCCAGCAGGGTTTTCATATCCTGTAAGAACAGTTCGTGGTCAAAGATACCGGGCTCATCATAGTTCAGCAGCGCCCGCTCCTGAAACGTCAGGTGGGGATGATCACGATAATAACAATCGTGATTGATCACCATGCAGTTACTGCCGATTTCGCTGCACAGTTCCGATGCGAGGGTGCTTTTTCCGCTACCGCTGGCCCCGCAAATCCCGATCATCAGCATGCGCGCAACCCCTCTTTACCCGGTTTTTACAAACAATATCCGAAACGGGCGCGTCTGTCAATCCCCCTGAGCAGGCCGGAACAGGCGTAACCCGCCCGCCGCCTAGTTTGTCTTCGTCAGGAATTTTTCCATCACATATCCTTCGACAGCATCTGTTTTTACGCGCACCCAGCCTTCCTGATCGCATTCCTCCAGCACAATCAGTTGTTGATCCCGGTACAGCTTCATCAGCACGTCACCGGAAAGGTCCGGCGTCGCCCGCAGATTGAGTGTGGAATCTTCCGCAATGCCGGTTACTGTGGCATACCAGGCACCCGTCGGTAACGTCTGCGTCACGGGCATCAGCGTGGGGCGGGGCGTTGGTGTGGGTACCGGTCCGGCTGTTTCGGTCAGCGGCTGCTCCAGCGGGGGCAGCGCAACCGCCGTTTCGGCATAACGCATCAGCGTCATCCCGGGGTAATAAAAAGACAAAATCTCCGTATAGGTTTTCTGGTCGTTGCCCGCCATCCATTCCGCGCCCCGCTGACTGAGGCCCACACCGTGACCGAAACGGCGGGCGCTGATCGTAAAGGAGGTATCATCCTCCGTAACGGTGTACAGTTCGTTATCATCCCCATTGATGCTCA
>DAOPZG010000010.1:0-34847 GCA_035353235.1 Candidatus Limiplasma sp. | reverse complement strand
TTCCCATTCTGTTGTCCGTTATATCAGCGAACCCGGAATCGTTCGGTTATACGATCAGAGGGCCGGAAATCATCCGTCCCTCTGATTCTTTTCTGTTTCTTTGTCTATTTCTTTCGCAATCTTTCTTTCAGGTACAAAATCGCTTCCTCGTATCCCCGAAAGCCCATCCCGATAAAGGATTTTTCGCAGGCCATGCCCGCGTAGCTCACTTGCCGGAACGGTTCGCGTTTGCTCACGTCGCTCAGATGCACTTCCACCGTGGGCAAACTGACCGCCTTCAGCGCGTCCAGAATGGCAACGCTGGTGTGCGTATAGGCTGCCGGGTTAATTACAATCCCATCGGCGTTCTGATACGCGCTCTGGATACAGTCCACAATCGCGCCCTCATGATTGCTTTGAAAACTCTCTACCTCGATCTCTTCGCGGTCGCATACCTGCTGGATATAAGCCTGCAGTTCGGCATATGTCTGCGTTCCGTAAATCCCCTTTTCCCGGATACCCAGCATATTCAGGTTTGGGCCGTTAATTACGAAGAGCTTCATCATACCCCTCCAATACCCTGCGCACGCAATCGCTCAGCGTGCGGTCGTTCATTACTGTATAATCCGCCGTATCGCAATAGTATGGCGCGCGATCCCGCTCCATACGCCGCAGGGTTTCCAGCCCTGCAGACAACGGTCTTCCTTCCGTTTTCAGACGTTCCAGCGGGCGCATCAGCCGCGCGACCACCGCATTCATCCGCAGGTTGGCGCGGTTTTCCGCCGACAACACCGCGCCCCCTCCGGTGGAAATCACCTGTCCGCCCCGATTGCAAAATTCCGCAATCACCTGCGTTTCCAGTGCACGGAACACTGCTTCGCCTTCCTCGGCGAAAATCTGCGGCACCGGTTTGCCTGCTCTTCGGACAATTTCCGCGTCCACATCCGTAAAAGGCAGCCCCAGCTGTTTCGCGCAGCGCTTGCCAATGGTTGTTTTACCACAGCCCGGCATACCAACAAGTACCAGGTTGCATACTTCCCGCTTGAGCGTAACCTCCGCCGTCTGCACGGTATCCGGATCAACAGCATGACCGTCGAACAGTTCTCGGGCCCGAACGGCTTGCCAAACCAGCATCGTAAGCCCGCCAGCGCAGGGGATTTTCAGCGCTTCCGCCTGTTGCAGCAGGCGGGTGCGCAGAGGATTGTACACCACGTCCAACACACCTTCCAGCCGGGGAAAGCGGGTCAGGTCGACAGGCGAAGCTGCCGGATTGGGGTACATGCCAACCGGTGTGGCGTTCACAATCGCCGCTGCATTCCTGTGCCGTTCCAGATGATCGTAGTCGTCCGTTCCATGGCGCGAAATCACAACAGGTTCCCCGCCTGCCGCACGCACCGCGTAACAGGCGGTCAGGCTGGTACCCCCGCTGCCCAGCACCAGCACCTTCTTCCCTGCAAAGGAAATATGCGCCTTCTCAGCCATTTTCATAAAGCCGTACGCATCTGTATTGTCCCCGAGAAGCGAGCCGTCCGCACGTTTTACCAGCGTATTCACGCTGCCGACGGCGCGGGCAGTCTCCCCCAACTCCGCGCAGTACAGAATCACGTCTCGTTTATAAGGGATGGTTACGTTCAGCCCCTGAAAATCCCGTGCTTTCAAAAAAGCGTCCAGTTCGTCCCGCGCCACGGGGTGCAGCTCATATTCCGCGTCGCCCAGCAGCGCGTGCAGCCGCGCCGAATAGCTGTGTCCCAGCGTCTCTCCGATCAAACCATACTGCATCATTTTATATCTCGCTGTAGCTGCCCAGATAGGTAAAGGGTTCCGGTCCCGCGTCCAGCTCACAGAGCAATTGCAGCGCCTCCGGCGCGTAGACCGACGCGTCCAGATCAAAGTAGAACATAAATTCAAAGTCCGTACCGGCAATCGGGCGGCTTTCAATCTTGGTCAGGTTCAGGCCCAGTGCCGCAAATTTGGCGATCATCGCGTACAGGGCGCCGGGCGTGTGGCGCACGTTCAGCATCAGGCTCATGCGGTTGGCGCCGGGGTAAATCTGCAGTTCTTTGGCAATGCAGATAAAGCGGGTATAGTTGCTGTCGCTGTCGCTGACCGCGTCGGAAAGCACGTTAAGCCCATACAGCGCCGCGCACGCAGGCGAAGAAATCGCCGCGAGGTCTGTTCTGTCGCTGGCGGCCACGTATTGGGCGGCTTCGGCGGTGTTGCCAAACACCGTGGTTTTCACGTCCTTCAGGCTCTTCAGATATACGCCGCACTGGCCGATGGCCTGTTCGTGAGATACAATCTCTTTCACATCAGCCAGCTTTACACCCGGACGTGCCAGCAACCGATGGTCGATTTTCAGACGCACGCTTCGCACGATGGAAAAGCGGTACTTATGCATCAAATCGTACACTTCGTTTACCGAACCGTACGAGCTGTTTTCGATGGGTAATACGCCATACTCGCATAATCCGCTCTGGATCGCCTGAAAAACCCCCTCGAAACGTTTGCAGTACATCAGACTGGGCAGGGCAAACAGCTTATCGCACGCCTGCTGGCTGTACGCTCCTTCCACGCCCTGACAGGCAACGACCGCCCGGCTGGGAAACACCCTGGCCGTACTTTCAATCGCATATTGTATCCGATTGGTCAGCTCTGTCTCTTTTGCCAGATACCGCTGTTGCCAGGTACGGCTTAAATCAAAGATGGTGTTATATAAAAGTTTCACATTAATGGCCATGGTTTCGTCGCAACCCGATGTCACCTTGCTGATAACCGCGCGTTCCCGTTCCGGGTCCAGTACGGGCAGCCCGTTTTGCTGTTTATATTTTGCGATTTCCAGCGCTGTTTCCATCCTGCGGATGAACGCCTTAGATAATTCCTCGTCACACTGGTTAATCTGTTCCCGAAGCGTCTGTAAATCCATCCTGCATCGCGTCCTTCCTTACTATGCTCTCATGGCGGCGATTGCCAGCTCCTCAAGCCATTCCACAGGAACGGGGTGCCGTTCGCAGACGCCGATTTGCTTTGGCAAAATCAGCGTGATCCGATCGCCCGCCAGCTTCTTATCCGATAACGCCGCTTTCGCCAGCGCTTCCGGCGTGTACGGCGCGGCAGCAGGCAACCCGTTGCTTCTCAGCGCCATTCGGATACGTGCGGCGCAGTTCAGATCGCACACCCCCAGATACTGCGCAATCTGTGCCGCATAAACTATCCCTATACCCACCGCGTGACCGTGCGGTATTGTATAACCGCTGCAACGTTCGATAGCATGCCCGAACGTATGTCCAAGGTTGAGCAGTTGACGCTGCCCGGCTTCGCGTTCATCCGCCGCACATACCTCCGCTTTGATCCGCACGCACCGTTCGATCACAGCCTCGGTATCACCGCGCCAGTTTCCCTCCGCCAGTTTGTCAAACAACGGCGCATCACAAAGCACCCCATATTTCAGCACTTCGCCCACCCCGTCCGCAAACCCTTCGGGGGGCAGGGTATTCAGCGTGTCCGGGTCGCACAGCACGCCCATCGGCTGATGGAACGCACCCGCAAGGTTCTTCCCCGCAGGCAGATCCACGCCTGTTTTCCCTCCGACGGAACTGTCCACCATGGCCAGCAACGTGGTGGGGATTTGCAGCACGTTGATTCCACGCAGATAGGTTGCCGCCGCAAAACCCGCCAGATCGCCAGTTACCCCACCGCCCAACGCCACCACCGTGTCCTGCCGGGTCAGGCGGTTTTCTGCGAGAAAATTCAGAATATCCCCATATGTTGCAAGCGTCTTATTGGTTTCGCCATGCGGAAAGCGCATTCTGGCTACGCGAAAACCCGCCTCGCACAGGGAAGCTTCCACACGGTCGCCATACAGCGCGTCTACGGTATCGTCCGCCACCAGCGCCGCAAAGCGCGAAGGTGTCAACGCCGCGAGACGCTCGCCCGTTTCGTTCAACAGGCCCCGTGCAATCAGCACGTGATAAGACATTCCGGTATTCACGGCCACGCTTCTCATGGGCGGTAATCCTTTCTGTCCGCTTCCAGCTTCTGCTCGCGGCCCGCAGCCAGCAAAGCCCGCAAACCGGCTTCATCATATTGTTCCAGTGCGTTTCGGTACTCGACAAGATGAGCGATCAGCCCGTCAACTTCCGCAAGCAGGTTGTCCCGGTTTTCCAGAAAGAGTTCCGTCCACATCGCCGGATCCAGCTTTGCCACACGGGTCAGGTCCTTGTAGCTGCCCGCGGAAAAGCCGATATGATCCAGCGCCGTGGAGCTTTTAATATAGGCGCTGCTGGCGACATGCGCCAGCTGGGATGTATAGGCAATCACACGGTCGTGGTTTTCCGGCGTGGTCATCGTTACGCTCCCAAACCCCAGCGCGCACCAGAATTTTTTCACTCGTTCCAGCAAAGCGATTTCCGCGCCGTGCGGAGGCGTAACAATCATGCTGGCGTCTCGGAACAGTTCCGCGCTTGCGTTGTCAAATCCGCTCACCTCGCGCCCGGCCATGGGGTGCCCGCCCAGAAAGAGAAAGCCTTTCTCCTCCGCCAGCTTCCACAGCGGTTCGCATACACAGCGCTTTACGCCGCATACATCCATCACAATCGCGCCTTTTTGAATACGGTCGGCATGCGCGCGCACATAATCCACCGCCGCCTGCGGGCGTGTCGCGATAATGACCCAATCGCAGATCGCCAGCCGTTCGTCGGTCAGTTCCCCGTCGATCGCATCCAGCAGGCGCGCCTTGTACATCACCTGTTCATCCGTATCATATCCCAGCACCGTGTGGGGCGTGTTTTTCTTGATCGCTTTCGCTACGGAACCGCCGATCAGCCCCAGCCCAATCAACGCGATTTCCATGGGTCACACCGCCTTTCCGTGATCGTAGCGGCAGGCGAAGGGCAGTACCGCGCGCACCGCGGCGGCCACATCCGTAAACGCTTCCGGCGTCAGGCTCTGGGCCCCGTCGGACAGTGCGTGCGGCGGGTCGTTGTGCACCTCGATCATCAGCCCGTCCGCACCGGCGGCGGTCGCAGCCAGCGCCATGGGCTTCACCAGCGCCGCGATCCCTGTGGCATGGCTGGGGTCCACGATAATCGGCAGGTGGCTCATCCGTTTCAGCAGCGGTATGGCGGACAGGTCGAGGGTGTTGCGGGCGGCCGTTTCAAACGTGCGGATGCCACGCTCGCACAGAACCACGTTGGGGTTACCGCCCGCCATCACGTATTCGGCGCTCATCAGCAGTTCTTCCAGCGTATTCGCCAGCCCTCTTTTGAGAAGAACCGGCTTCATCGTATGGCCCAGTTCCTTGAGCAGTTCAAAATTCTGCATGTTGCGCGCGCCCACCTGAATCACGTCCACATCGGCGAACAGCTCCAGTTGGTTGATGTCCATAATTTCCGTTACCACCGGCAGCCCTGTAAAACGTTTGGCTTCCAGCAGCAGCTTAAGCCCTTCCCCGCGCAGCCCCTGAAACGAGTAGGGCGAGGTGCGCGGTTTGAATGCGCCGCCGCGGAGCATGGTGGCCCCGGATGCTTTCACGTCTTCCGCCACGCCGCAAATCTGCGGTTCCGTTTCGATGCTGCACGGCCCGGCAATCAGGGTGAAAACGCCTCCGCCGATCTGGGTATTCCCCACCGGGATCACGGTATCTTCCTCGTGGAACTTCCGGTTAGCGTTTTTATAGGGCTCCTGAACGCGCTTCACATCCTCCACGATGTCCAGTGCTCGGAGCAGATCGATATCCACTGCGCTGGTGTCCCCCACCAGACCAAGGATCATATGGCTTTCCCCTTTGGATTCGTGAATGGTCAGTTTCTGGCCGGTCAGCCATGCCTTCAGGTTTTCCAGTTGTTTGGGTTCCGGGTTCTTTTTGAGAATAATAATCATGTGATACCCTTCCTTTCCCTACCGTCCTGCCAAACTACATCTATAAAAAAACCCCCCGCAGCATTGAACTGCGAGGGGGTTGACGCCGTGATGACACGGGTTCCTCAGCCAGTACAACGCAAAGCGGCCTTATGGGAAGCATAGCCCATAAAGCAGTAGCTAAAGTAAAAGGACGAACCGCGCGCGGCTGTAAGCATCGTGGGTTCCTCCTTTCCTGTACTGGTTTGGTGCGATTATAAACGGTTTTCCCGGCCTTGTCAACCCTTTTATTCCCAAAGGATTGTCTTTCAGCTGTCTTTTCCGGCTGGCTTCTCGTCTATCCAGCAAACGCCCAGATACGTAAGCCCCAGATGGATCGCAAGCACAGGCCCCAGGCTTACGATGCGCAGTTCCAGCCCGTCGCCCAGACGTTTCCGGAGCATCTCCTGCAACAGGGGGAGCTGCGGGTTGTTCTCGCGGCTGTGGATGACGACAAACTTCACGTTCTCCGGCACGCTTTCGGCCAGCATCCGAAGCTGCTCGTGGCTACCGCGCGCGACCCCACGGGAAAACACGGACCCGTTTTGCAGGCACAGGATGGGCCGCAGGTTCAGGATTGTGCTCACGCTCAGCCGCACAACGCCTAATCGCCCGCTTTTCCGCAGGTTGGTCATATCGTTGACCGTAAAAACGTTGTTGATCAGCTTCCGTTCCGAAGCCAGCTTTTCAGCGATCTCGGCAAGGTTCAGTCCCTGATCGATCAACTTTTGCGCCCGCTGGATCAGGAAGTAGATACCGCCCGCGCAGTTTCGACTGTCCAGCACACGGATCTCATCCGCGTTCACTTCCTTGGCGGCCATGACGGCGTTGGCGTAGGTGCCCGAAAGCCGCGACGAAATGGTAATGCAAAGCACCTGCCGCCCTTTGGCAACCTGCTGTTCAAACGCGGAGACAAATGCGGCGGCTGTCGCCTGGCTGGTGCGGCGTTCCACGTCTTCCCGTTCGATATAGGGTTCAAACTGGCCGTTTTCGCCGATGTAATGCTCCACAAACTGCTGCCGGTCCACCGTATAGGTCATCGGCACATAATGTGCGCCCAGCTCTTCGGCTTCCTGCCGGGAGATGCCCGCGGCGCTGTCTACCATAATCGTGATCACGCTTCGTCGCCTCCAATCCTGCGAAATTTGCGATATCGCTGCTCGGTCAGTTCCTGCCGGGAAAGCGCGGACAGTGCCATAAACTCCTCAGCAAGCGCCGCGCCCAGCGTTTGGCATACCTTTTCAAAGTCGCCATTTTCTTCCGAAAAGATGCGTTCTATCATTCCAAAGCTCTGCAAATCCTGCGCCGTCATGCGCAGGGCCTCGCAGGCCTCCGCCGCCTTGCCCGCGTCCTTCCATACGATGCTGGCCGCGCCTTCCGGCGAAATGACCGAATACACGGCGTTTTCCAGCATCCAGACCCGGTCGGCCACCCCCAGCGCCAACGCGCCGCCGCTGCCGCCTTCGCCGATCAGCACGGAGATAATCGGTACCTTCAACCCCATCATGGTCATCAGGTTTTCGGCTATTGCCTGCCCCTGCCCGCGTTCCTCCGCGCCGATCCCGCAAAACGCGCCCGCCGTATCAATCAGGCACAGAACCGGGCGGCTAAACTTTTCCGCCTGCCGCATCTGCCGCAGGGCTTTGCGGTATCCTTCCGGATGAGCGGAACCGAAGTTGCGCGCAATCTTTTCGTCGGTTTCCACCCCTTTTTCAATCCCGATCACGGTCAGCGCCTGCCCGTTCAGGCGGGCGACGCCCGCCACAATCGCCGGATCGTCCCCGTAGCGGCGATCGCCATGCAGTTCCAAAAAATCCGTCGTAAGCTGCCGGATGTAATACATCGCGGTCGGGCGCCCCTTCTGCCGGGCCGCCTGAACACGCTCATAAGCCGTCGTCATCGGTCGGCCTCCTTCCGGTTCAGCGCCAGCAGCAGCGAAAGCTCCCGCTTCTGCTGGTTGCGGGGCACAATGCGGTCCACGAAGCCTTTTTGCAGCAAAAATTCCGCACGCTGAAAGCCTTCCGGCAGTTTCTGGCGCATGGTCTGCTCAATCACACGGGGACCCGCAAAGCCGATCAACGCCTTCGGTTCGGCCAGAATCACATCCGCCTCCATCGCAAAGGAAGCCACTACGCCGCCCGTGGTGGGGTGGGTCAGCACCGCCGCGTAAAAAAGCCCCGCTTCGCCGTGCCGAAGCACCGCGCCGCTGGTTTTCGCCATCTGCATCAGCGAGAACATACCCTCCTGGATGCGCGCGCCTCCGGAAACCGTATACCCCACCACCGGCAAGCGTTTTTCCGTTGCGTATTCAAAAATCCGTGTAATCTTCTCCCCCACGACCGCGCCCATCGAACCCATAATAAAAAACGGGTCCATACAGAAGATCGCGCAGGGTTGGCCGCCGATTTCCGCCGTGCCGGTCACCACGCCCTCCGGCTCGCCGGTCTCCCGGCGGGTTTTTTCCAGTTTGCCCGCATAAGCGGGAAAACCAAGCCTGTCCACCGGCTGTAAATCGGCGTCCCGTTCCGTAAACGTATTTACGTCCGCCAGCCACAGCGCGCGTTCCCGCGCGCTGACCTGTAACAGCGCCCCGCAACGCGGGCACACATAGTCCGTCTCGGGAAGTTCGGCTTTTTCCAGCGCCGTCTTGCATTCCGGGCAGATAAACGCTGGTTGCTCCGGCTTGGCATGCGCGGGTGGTTCCTTTTCGCCTTCCAACCGGTTGTTGGGCTTTTTAAACAGTTCCTTGCTGATCAAACGCTTTCAACTCCTACGCGTTTCGGTTTGCGAGAAAATCGGTGGTATAGCTTCCGTCCAGAAAGGCAGGCTCGCTCAGCAGATCGATGTGGGTCTGTGCGTTATGCTCCACACCCTCCACCACCATTTCACACAGTGCCGCCTGCATCTTGCGGATCGCTTCGGCGCGGGTGCGTGCGGAAACAATCAGCTTGGCGATCATGCTGTCGTAAAACGGCGGGATCGAGTATCCCTGATACAGCGCCGTATCGAAGCGTACCCACGGTCCGCCCGGCACGTGCAGCAGCGTTATCTGCCCACAGGAAGGGCGAAAATCGTGCGTCGGGTCCTCCGCGTTGATACGGCATTCGATGGCATGACGCTCCAGATGCACCTCGTCCTGCCTTAGCGTCAGTTCCTGCCCGTTTGCGATGCGGATTTGCCACTTCACCAGATCCACGCCCGTCACCATTTCAGTCACGGGATGTTCCACCTGCAGGCGTGTGTTCATCTCCATAAAATAGTAAGAGCCGTCCTGTGCAAGCAGGTATTCGATGGTGCCTGCGCCCACATATCCCACAGTTTTCGCGGCCCGTACGGATATCTCGGTCAACTCGGCGCGCAGCTCCGGGGTCACACACACAGCGGGGCTTTCCTCTAATATTTTCTGGTTCTTCCGTTGCATGGAGCAGTCCCGTTCCCCCAGGCAAAGCACGTTACCGAGCTGATCACACAACAGCTGCATTTCGATATGTTTCACATGCGTCATCAGTTTTTCCATGTACAGCGTTCCATCGCCGAAAGCGCTTTGCGCCTCAGCCGATGCGGAAGCGAAAGCCGGTTTTAATTCGCTTTCGGCGTTCACCCGGCGGATACCGCGTCCCCCTCCGCCTGCGCGTGCCTTCAACAGCAACGGATAGCCGATAGTTTTCGCTTCCCTGCGCGCGGTTTCCACATCGGGTACCAGATCACATCCGGGGATTACGGGCACCCCTGCCACCCGCATGGTTGCACGCGCGGCAGCCTTGTCGCCCATTTTCTCCATCACTTCGCATGGTGCGCCAATAAAGCAGATTCCGTTTTCTTCGCAAAGCGCGGCGAATTTCGGGTTTTCGGATAACAGGCCGTATCCCGGATGAATCGCCTGCACCCCGCAGGAGCGCGCGATAGTGATAATCGCGGCCATGTTCAGGTAACTCTTCTGCGCGGGGCCGGGCCCGATGCAGTAACTCTCATCCGCGAGGGAAACGTGCAGCGCATCCTGATCCGCCTCCGAAAACACGGCGACGGTCGCAACGCCCATTTCTTTACAGGCGCGGATGACGCGTATCGCGATTTCCCCGCGGTTTGCAATCAGTATTTTGGAAAACATAGGGCCTCCCACAAAAAATCTGGGTCGGGTCGGCGCAGGGGTTACGCCTGCTTCGCGTCGTCGTTTTGCAGCAGCGCGAAGGAGAATTCTCCCTGCGCCGCCACCTGCCCGCCCACATATGCCTCTCCCTGCGTGATATAGAACGGTCCGTTCTGCCTTTCGATGCGCGCCATCAGCTCCACCGTGTCCCCGGGACGCACCGTGTGGCGAAATTTCACTTTGTTCATCCCAGTAAAAAACGGAGTCTTACCCAAGAGCTTGTCCCCGATCAGCACGGCGCAGTTCTGCCCGATCATTTCGCACAACACCACGCCTGGTACCACGGGGTTGCCGGGAAAATGCCCCTGCACAAACCATTCGTCACCGCGCACGGTGTACCGCCCGTGCGCCTCGTCCCCTTCGGGGGTCGTTTCGTCGAGCAGCAGCATCGGTTCCCGGTGAGGCAGTAACTTTTTAATCTCGTCCCTGTTCATGGTTCCCGTTCCTTTTTACACGATTTTCATGATGGTCTGGCCGTACTCCAGCACCGCGCCATCCTGCGCGCAGATATCCACCACCTGGCCGGCAACCGGCGCGGTAATATCGTTCATCAGCTTCATGGCTTCGATCAGGCAGACTACCTGCCCCTTCTCCACCATGTCGCCCACCTTCACATACGGTTTGGCATCCGGCGAGGGCGCGGCATAGAACACGCCCACCATGGGCGATTTCACCTCGCAAAGGTTGTTAAAATCGTTTTTCTCTTCTGCTGAGGAGGATGCGGCAGGCGCACAATCCACCTGCGCCGGCACAGCCGCCTTCGTCGCGGTGCGTTCCAGACGAATGTGCATATCACCCTCAGAATAGTCCAAAACCGACAAGTCTGCCTGAGTCAGCACGGCAGTTAATGCCTTGATGTCTTTAATATTCATTCATCCACCCTCCGCAGCGCCAAACAGCCGTTATGTCCGCCAAAGCCCAGCGAAATGCTCAGTGCCAGACTGCACTGCGCCTCCCGCTTCTTAAGCGGAATGTAGTCCAGATCGCATTCGGGGTCCGGTTCATTCAGCCCGATGGTCGGCGGCAGCACGCCGCTTTGCAGGGCCATTACGCAAGCGATGCATTCCACCGCGCCTGCCGCGCCCAGCATATGGCCGGTCATGCTCTTGGTGGAGGAAATCATCGCACGCCGCGCGGCTTCCCCCAGCGCCCCCTTGATCGCTTTGGTTTCACTGATGTCGTTCAGCTGCGTACCGGTGCCGTGCGCGTTGACGTACACGGTGTCGTCCGGCGCGTAGTCCGCTTCCTCCATCGCAAGGCGAATAGCCCGTGTGGCGGCAATCGCTTCCGGGTGGGGTGCGGTCACATGATAAGCATCGCAGGTGTTCCCATAGCCGCAAACTTCCGCAAGGATTCGCGCGCCGCGCGCCCGGGCGTGTTCTTCGCTTTCCAGCACCACCACGCCCGCGCCTTCGCCCATCACAAATCCGCCGCGGCGTTTGTCAAACGGCAGGCTGGCCAACAGGGGGTCGGTCTGGGTGGATAACGCCATGCAATTGGTAAACCCGCCGATCGCCAGCGGGCAGATGGTTGCCTCGCTGCCGCCTGCCACAATCGCGTCCGCATAACCCGCTTTGATCGCGTGGAACGCTTCGCCGATCGCGTGGGTGGAGGTAGCGCAGGCCGTCATCACCGGAAGCGATGGACCCTGTGCGCCATACGTGATCGCCACGTGCCCGGACGCCATGTTGGCGATCATCATCGTGATAAAGTGAGGCGATATGCGTTCCGGGCCGCGTTCGATACTTTTTTTGGTCTCGGCTACAAATGTCTGCATACCGCCGATACCGGAGCCGATATAAACACCCAGCCGCTCCGCGTCCACATTTTCGCCGGTTTTTAATCCGCTTTGTTCCATTGCCTGTCTGGCGGCCGCCAGCGCGTACTGCACGAACGGGTCCAGTTTGCGCGCCGCGACGGGATCGATGCCATGCCGGGCCGGGTCGAAGTTTTTGACTTCCGCAGCGATGCGAACTTTCATACCCGATGCGTCAAAAGCCGTAATCGGGCCGACGCCGCATACGCCGTCTTGTAATGCCTGCCAAAATTCCGGTAGGGTTTGTCCCACGGGCGATACTACGCCCATGCCTGTGATGACGACACGGTTCATCCAACCAATCCTCCCTGTGTGCGAACCTGATGAGTGCGTATAAATAGATGAATTTTTCCACCGCGTTGGAACGCGACGGTTTATTATATCACATTCGCATCACATGCGCAGGCCGCCGTCAACGGGGAACACCTGGCCGGTGATATAGGCGGCGTCATCCGAGCAGAGAAAAGCAACGGTTTTCGCCACGTCCTCGGGTTCTCCCAGACGCTTCAGCGGAATAAATTGCTGCGCGCTTTCCAGGATCTGCGCGTTCAGCGCGGCAGTCATATCCGTGCGGATAAAGCCCGGCGCCACGGCGTTACAGGTGATGCCACGGGAGCCAAGCTCCTTGGCGATGGTTTTGGTCAGCCCCACCAGCCCGGCTTTTGCAGCGGCATAATTCGCCTGACCGGGGTTCCCCATCAGACCCGCATCGGAAGTGATATTTACAATCCTACCCGCACGCTTGCGAAGGAAACCCGCGCTGGTGTGGCGGATCAGGTTAAAAGCGCCTTTCAGGTTCACGGAGATCACATCGTCAAATTCCGCTTCGCTCATACGCATCACCAGTTTATCCCGGGTGATGCCCGCGTTGTTGATCAGCAGGTCAATCCCGCCAAAGTCGGCGGTAACATCCTTCACCAGCTGTTCTGTCGCGGTGAAATCCGCCACGTCGCAACGGTATGTGCGGGCCGTGACCCCCAACTCACAAAGCATCGCGAGGGTTTCCTGCGCCTTTTCTTCGTTTCCGGCATAGGCGAACGCCACCGCCGCGCCCTGCCTGCCCAGTTCCAGGCATATGGCACGCCCGATGCCGCGGCTTCCTCCGGTGACGAGCGCCGTTTTTCCGTTCAGCATAGGGTGCCCTCCTTATAATAAGCCACTGTATCCGCGAGCGTCGTCGCATCCTCCACGCGGGTACTATGCGCCGCACCGCCGATTTTTTCAATCAGCCCGCTCAACGTATGCCCGGCTCCTACTTCAATGAAATCTGTAAAGCCGTCCGCCTGCATCGCGCGGATCAATTCCGTCCAGCGAACGGGGCTTTCCACCTGCCTGCCCAACAGCTCCGCAGCGGTTTCCGCCGTATACGCCGCGCAGGTTGCGTCGGCATACAGGGGCAGTTTCGGTTGCCCGAACGCAAGCGAATCGGCGTAAACGCGCAAACCCTGCGCCGCTTCCTTCATAAAGGGACTGTGGAACCCGCCGTTAACCGCCAGCGGCAGCGCGCGGCCACCCGCAGCCTTTACCGCATCGGTAAAGGCGGGGATTTTTCCGGTTTGCAGCGCGCACACAACCTGCCCGGGGCAGTTATAATTCACCGGGTAAGCGCCCTGCGCCGCGCACAGTGCCTCCACCGTTTCGTCGTTAAGCTTCAGCACGGCGACCATACCGCTTTCGATCTGTTCGGCACAGCGCTGCATCAGGCGCGCCCGTTCGTTTACCAGCGAAAAAGCCTGTTCAAAATCCAATAATCCCGCAAAAGGCAGAGCTGCGATTTCGCCCAGTGAGAAGCCCGCCAACCCGTCTGCTTCTACGCCCGCTTCCATCAGTGCCGCCGCACAGGCAGCATCCACCGCCATCAGACAGGGTTGGGTGTTTTCGGTGCGGGAAAGCGCTTCCTTCGTGCCGGCAAAGCAGGTTTCAATCGTTCCGGGGCGAATCTTTTCCGCCTGATCAAAAATCTTCTTCGCTGCCGGGGAGGTTTCGTACAGCTCTTTACCCATGCCTGCGTACTGCGCGCCCTGCCCCGCGAAAACGAACGCTATTTTACCCATTGAGGAGCCCCTTTCAACAGAGGTTCCGCCTGCGCGAACATTTCCCGGATGATGGTTTCCGCCGGTCGTACGGCATGTACCATGGCTGCCGCCTGCCCCGCAAGGAAACAGCCACACTCCATATCCCCGTTCACCGCCGCTTTGCGCAGCGCGCCCACGCCCAGTGCTTCCAGCTCTTCGCCGGAAGTGGCGGGGTCGTATTCCTTCTCCAGATACTGTCTCGTGAAGGGTGTTTTCAGACTACGCACAGCATGACCCAGACGCTTGCCGGTCACCACCGTGTCGATATCCTTCGCCGCGATCACCCTGGCTTTGTAATTTTCATGGACGGTACATTCTTCCGCGCACAGGAACACGGTACCGCACTGCACGCCCACCGCGCCAAGCATCAGCGCCGCCGCTACCCCGCGGCCGTCCGCGATACCGCCCGCCGCGATCACAGGGATTTTCACAGCGTCCGCTACCTGCGGCACCAGCGTGAGGGTAGACAGATCGCCCACATGTCCGCCGCTTTCCCCGCCTTCGGCAATTACCGCGAACGCGCCCATCCGTTCCACCAGCTTTGCCATGGCGGTGGAGGGCACGACCGGAATTACCTTGATCCCGGCGGCGATCCAGTCCTTCATGTACGGGCCGGGCAACCCCGCGCCGGTCGTAACCACGGCGGGTTTTTCCTCGGCGCATACGCGCGCAACTTCCAGCACGTGCGGGGACATCAGCATCACGTTCACGCCGAAGGGTTTGTCCGTAAGCGTTCGGCATTTGCGAATCTGGGCGCGCAGGTATTCCTCATCGGCGTTCATGGCGGAGATAATGCCCAGTCCGCCCGCGTTGGAAACCGCCGCGGCGAGGTTCGCCTCGCTTACCCACGCCATGCCGCCCTGAAAAATCGGATACCGGAGGCCCAACGCCTCCGTCAGTACAGACGCAATCATTTCTTTTGCGCGTCCACAAGCGCCACGACGTCCTGCACAGTCTTCAGCGCCGGGCTGATTTCAATCGTCACGCCCAGTTCGTCTTCCATGTTCATCACCAGTTCGGCTACGTCCAGGCTGTCCAGTCCCAGATCGGCGAAAGTCATTTCCGGTTTGATGCTGTTCACATCCAGGTCCTTGCTCTCCGCAACCAGTTTAGCGATGGTTTCAAAAGTAGTCATAATAAGCCCTCCCGTTTAATATTGCAGCACCGCTGCCCCTGTGGTCAACCCCGCGCCGAACGCGCTTAACACCAGCGTTTGCCCTTTTTTCAGGCGTCCGTCCCCTTCCATTTCGGAAAGCAGAACGGGGATACAGGCGGAAGATGTGTTGCCGTGATCGGTGATGTTCACGGGGAACTTCTCTTCCGGTTGCTTCAGGCGCGCGCGCACAGCGTCAAGGATGCGGCGGTTTGCCTGGTGAAGCACAAAATAATCAACCGCGTCGGCGGTAATGGCAGATTCGTCCATCACCGTTTCCACGTCCCGCAGGGAGCGGGTGACGGCGAATTTGAAGATCTCCTGCCCATTCATATACAGCGGCTTCTCCGTCGGGATCTGGTCGTCAAACGGACTGTTGCCGCCCGAAGGCCAACCGTGCAGATACGCGGCATCGCCTTCCGCGGTCAGGCGCACGGCTTTTATGCCGTCACCCCGTTCACAGATTGCCGCGCCCGCAGCATCGCCAAACAAAACACAGGTGCTGCGATCCGTCCAGTCCGTCAGGCGGGAAAGCTGCTCCGCGCAAACGATCAGCAACCGTTTTGCCTTTCCGCTTTCCAACAAGGCGTCCGCTGTATCCAGCGCATACAGAAAGCCCGTGCACCCTGCGTTGATATCCAGGCAGGGGCAGCCCGCGCCGATCTTTTGCTGCACCAGGCATGATGTGGAAGGAAAAAACATCTCCCCGCGCGTTGTGGAACACAGGATATAGTCGATATCCGCCGCAGTCATCCCCGCGCGCTCCAGCGCCATTTCCGCCGCCTGCGCGCCCAGCGCGCTTAACGTTTCGCCCCCGGTCAGCACCCGACGGCTTTGTATCCCCGTATGGGACTGGATCCACTCGTCCGACGTATCCAAAAAGCGGGCGAGCTCATCGTTTGTTACGATCCGTTTTGGCAATGCATGCCCGAAGGAACGGATAATCATTCGTTTACACTCTTTCTTCCCCGGCCTCCGCCGACGGATTTTTCGCTTCGTCCTTGCGTTCCAAGTCTTCCAAAGCGGTTTTGAAGAACGAGTTGAGGGATTGCATTCCGCGCAGCATCCCTTCGCGCTCCTCCGGGGAAAGCAATTTCTCGATGTTGCGCACCATTTGTTCGTGAAAATAGCGGTGAGCGGCGTTGATTTTTTTACCGGTGCGGGTCAGCGTCACGATCACGCTGCGTTTGTCGAGCGTGGATTTGGTCTTTTGCACGTATCCCTTGTACATCAGTTTGTTGATGGCTACGGTCACAGTCGGCGGGGTCAGTTCCATCCGCTGGGCCAGCTCACACACCAGCATGCCGCGCTCCCGGTTTTCCCCGATCGCTTCCAGCAGGTGCAGCTCGCCGATGGAAACCTCCATACCGCTCACGGAGTGGAGCATGCCTTCCTCCAGTTTGCCGACATCCCGGTAAGTGCTTACCAGCAGCCGGTTCAGTTCCTGGCTGAATTCATCCATCGCGTACGCCTCCCGCCAATCGATCTGCTTTGTTAGACAAACTAATTATATTGACTTGACCGCGATTGTCAACCCTATGTTCAGGTCGAATATTATCCATTCCGTTCATCTTTTCCACTGTTTTGAATCGAGTTTGTCAGACGGCGCAGGGAAAATGCGTCCCCGGCTGATCCCGAAAAATCCCTATTGCCAGGAAAGCCGCCGAATGGTATGATTCCATCGATTCCCGAACAACCCGAAGGGAGAACGCTATGATCGACCCATTTTTACCTGTGGAATGTATCGGCGTTGTCGCCTTTGCGGTTTCCGGCGCAATGATCGCCATTCGCAAAGGAATGGATTTGTTTGGCGTGAATATTCTGGGGCTGGCGACCGCTGTAGGCGGCGGGTGCCTGCGCGATGTTGTGCTGGGGATTTTACCGCCGCAGATGTTGCGCGACCCCACTTTCGCCCTCATCGCCATCGCGTCCAGCACCCTGTTTTTCTGTATCCTGTATTTTTATCGCAGGGAGCCCTCCGAAAAAACAAAGCGTTTATCCAAACTGGTACTGCTCTATACAGACGCGGTCGGTCTGGGTGTGTTTACCGTAAGCGGCGTAGACACCGCCATGCGCGCTTATCCGGACGCCTCCCTGTTTACGCTGCTTTTTGTCGCTCTGCTGACCGGCACAGGCGGGGGCATCCTGCGGGATGTGATGGCCGGGGAGATGCCCAGCGTTCTGGTAAAGCATATCTATGCCGTCGCCGCGTTGATCGGCGCCGGCGTCTACCTGCTGGTACGCAATTCGTTGCCTTTCATACCCGCCACGCTGGTTTCCACCGCCGTTACCGTAGCGATCCGCGGGCTGGCTTCCCATTTTCGCTGGAACTTCCCGCGCATTTCACGCACACCGCCGCACAGCTGACCGGATCGTTGAAAGGAAGTCGCACCCATGCAGATTCGCCTGATGACGCTTAACGATTACGACGCCGCCATCTTCCTGTGGAAAAGTACCGCTGGCATTGGAATCAGCGACCGTGACGATTCGCGTGACCGTATCGCGCGCTATTTGGCGCGCAATCCCTCCACCTGTTTTGTGGCCGAAGAAAACGGCCGCCTGATCGGCACCGTACTGGCCGGGCACGACGGCCGCCGGGGTTTTATCTATCACGCGGCGGTTGCCCATTTTGCCCGGGGACAGGGCGTCGGTTCCGCGCTGATCGCGCGTGTTACGGACGCGCTCCGGCGGGAAGGCATCGGCAAGGCGGCGTTGCTGGCCATGCAAAGCAACGCCGGCGGCAACGCATTCTGGGAAAAACAGGGCTTTGTGGAACGCCCGGATCTTTGTTATCGGAATCGCGAACTGTAAAGCAGCGAAAACCGCCCGGAAGCCAGCTTCCGGGCGGTTTTATCGCTATCTCTTATTCCGCAGCGCCATCGTTGTTGTCGTGTTCGTTGTGGTGTTCTTCCGTATTGCCGCTTTCGGTTTTCTTCGTCACGTTCTCCACAGCATTCTTCATGCTGCTGGCCGCGTCCTTTACCATGTGCTCAAAGTCGCGGGCGAAACCCTCGGCGTTCTTATCAATGGAGAAGCGGTATCCCAGCGCCAGCGCGACGATCGCACCCACGACGACCAGCCAGGGAGCCACCAGCAGCGCGATCAGGCTGAACAGGATCGACAGGTTCACGATGGTTACATTATCCTTGGTAATCAGGATGCGGGTCCGGTACAGGAAGCTGAACAGGCCCGTTTTGTTCTCGTTGCGATTCGTATCGTTTTCCATAATGTTTTCCTCCTCAATAATCTGATAATCAGGGGATTTCTTAGCGCTTTTCGGTTACGCTGTCTACCGCGGACTTCACGTTGCTGGCCGCGTTGCGCACAACATCGTCGAAGTTCTGTTCAAAGGCCAGTCCGTCGCGGTCCACCGCGAAACGATAGCCCATGATTAACGCGGCCAGCAAGCCGAGAATCACCAGCCAGGGAGCGCACAGCAGGGCGATGACGGAGAACAGAAGGGACAGGTTGACCACCGTTACCCCATTCTTGCTGGCTCTGAAACGAGTACGGTACAAAAAGCTGAAGATGTTTCCGTCGCGGTGTTGCGTATGATCCATGACTGGGTTCCTCCTCATATCGGTCGAAGTTTGTTTCCCTTCCCGGGTACGGACATAGCGTACCACGTTTCCCCTGCCGATGCTTGAGAAGCAATTTACGGTTTCATGAGAATCCAATGAGAATTTGGTTCATTTTACTTGAAAATCCAGCGATGCGCAATCCTGATCTGTACTGGCAGATGGGCAACAGCATTTTACCTGAGGGCAGAAAACGAATACTCAAAAGCACACTTAACCTCTAGTCGCTAAAAAGTTCAGAGGTCAGGGTTTCGTTGAGGCAATGGTGGCAAGGGGTTGAAGTTACCCGTTCGTTACTAAACCCCTTGCATCTCACAGCTGACAACGCGGATAGGCCTGATCAAAACAATTCGAGGCCGCCCGGCAAGCCGGGCGGCCTCATTGGTAACGTTATTGTGGATTGGCAGTCAGCTTAGGCTTTGGGGCCCGCGTCGACTACTTTCTGATCCATGTTCTTGTACTTGGCAAAGTTCTTCTGGAACATTCCAGCCAGCTTCTTGGCGGTTTCCTCGTAAGCGGCCTTGTCCGCCCAGAAGCCCTTCGGGTTGAGCACTTCCGCGGGCACGCCCGGGCAGCTCGTGGGAACCAAAACGTTGAAGATCGGGTCGAGCACGAACTCACCCTTCTCCAGATCGCCGTTCAGGGCTGCGGTGACCATCGCGCGGGTAAGGGGCAGTTTCATGCGGTTGCCGCCCTTGCCGTAGCTGCCGCCGGCCCAGCCGGTGTTGACCAGATATACGTTCGCGCCGGTCTTGTCGATGCGCTCGCCCAGCAATTCCGCATAGCGGCTGGCGGGCAGCGGGAAGAACGGAGCGCCGAAGCAGGTGGAGAAGGTCGCCTGCGGTTCGGTTACGCCGCGTTCGGTACCGGCAAGCTTCGCAGTGTAGCCGCTGACGAAGTGGTACATGGCGGCTTCACGGGACAGCTTGCTCACGGGGGGCAGCACGCCGAACGCGTCCGCAGTCAGGAAGATGATAGTCTTGGGAACGCCCGCTTCTCCGGAGAGTTCCACGTTGTTGATATGGGTTACGGGGTAACCCACGCGGGTGTTTTCAGTGATGCTGTCGTCATCAAAGTCGAAATCGCGGGTATCGTCGTTCATCACCACGTTTTCTACAAGGCTGCCAAAGCGGATCGCGTTGTAGATGTCCGGCTCATGCTCTTTGGAGAGGTTGATGCACTTGGCATAGCAGCCGCCTTCGATGTTGAAGATGCCGTCGTCGCACCAGCCGTGCTCGTCGTCGCCGATCAGCTTACGGTTGGGGTCCGCGGAAAGGGTGGTCTTGCCGGTGCCGGAAAGGCCAAAGAACACGGCGCTGTCGCCCGCGTCGCCAACGTTGGCGGAGCAGTGCATGGACAGTACGTTCTGCTTGGGCAGAATGTAGTTCATGATGCTGAAGATACCCTTCTTGATTTCGCCCGCATACTGGCTGCCAGCGACAAGAATGATCTTCTTTTCAAAGCTGATGATGATGGCCGCTTCGCTGTGCACGCCGTCGATGCTGGGGATGCACTTGAAACCGGGGGCGGCGATCACGGTGAAACCGGGTTTGAAATCATCCAGATCGCCTGCTTCGGGGCGGCGCAGCAGCTGATGGATGAAAAGGTTCTCGCTGGCCAGTTCGTTCACGACACGGATGGGCACGGTATACTTCTTGTTGGCGCCCGCGAAACCGTCGAAGACGAAAACATCGCGTTTCTGCAGATAAGCGCACATCTTGGCGTAAATATTCTCGAACTTGTCGGGGCTGATCGGCACGTTGATATCGCCCCAGGCGATTTCATCATGGATGGAAGGTTCGTCGACCACAAAACGGTCTTTGGGTGAACGACCGGTATATTTGCCGGTGTTTACAACCAGCGCGCCCGTTTTGCTCAGCTTGCCTTCGCCGAATGCAAGCGCATATTCCACCAGCGCAGCGGGTTCAAGGTTACGGTGAACCGCCTTGGTTTCGATAATACCCAGGTAAGACAGATCCAGACTCATGTTGGGTTCCTCCTTGGATTTGATAGTGGGGAAGTTGCGACGCTTCCGAGCGGCGCTCAAGGCCGTTGCAATGAAACCGGTCAGACGAAATGGCACAATTTCGCCCTAATTCAAATAGTTCTGCATATACTTCAAAATTCCTTCTGATAAATCAAATATGTTTTAAATTTAACAAAGGATAATTCGGTATGCTTTGCAGTTGCTCGTATTCACAAGATAATATGAATCGAAAAGCGGCTGAATTCAACCGCTTTTCGTCGTTTTTCCATATCATGCAGTATGAAACCTAACCATGGTTTTCCGCCTCCGCCCGTCCGCGGCGAGGAAGGCAGGGAATTTTTGCAAGTTTGCAGGCTCAATCCTGCGTTATGGGTGTTCCGTGTTCGGCTTGTTCCCCGGCGTAAAGCGCATTGGCAAACGCAATCCATTGGGTAACGCTCAACGTTTCTCCCCGCACAGTCGGTTGCAGACCGAGTGTGTTCAGCGTGGCGCGCACCCTATCCGGCGTGAACAATGTCTGCCCTTTCAGTGCATTTTGCAAGGTCTTGCGGCGCTGGTTGAATGCCAGACGGAGAACCCGCCAGAGCAGCGCCTCATCCCGCACAAGCGCGGGGGGCGCGACGCGCATGGTAAGGCCGATAAAGGCGCTGTCCACTTTCGGCGGCGGCGTAAAGGCGGAAGCGGGAATCGTTGCAAGCAGTTCCGGCTCGCAGTAGTAGCGGCAGCGGATGCTCGCCAGCCCGTATCCGTCGTCTCCGGGTTCGGCCAGCAGTTTTTCCGCCACTTCCCGTTGCACCATCAGAGCCAACTTTTTCACCGGCAGCCCGCTGCCAAAAAACAGATCGAGGATCGGCGTCGTTATATTGTAAGGAATATTTGCGACGACCATCCAGCTTTCACCCAACATCGCGGAAATCTTCCGTAAATCCATCCGGCGAATGTCTCCCGGCAGGATCTCCAGATTACTGTAGTCCTCCGTTGCCAGCCGCAGAAAGGGGAGCATCGCTTCGTCCACTTCCACCGCAACCACACGCTCCGCAACCTCGCACAGGCAAGCGGTCAGCGTGCCTGCCCCGGGTCCGATCTCCAGCACACGATCCGTTCTTTGCACGCCGGCCTTTTGCACCAGCATTTTCAATAGTGTGGTGTTGTATAAAAAGTGTTGACCCAAATCATGCTTATAATGGGGTTCAGGGCTCCGGGGCTGTGGGTTCCGTTCGCTTGATCGCATATTGATAAACCCCTTCCGGCAAGGTTTGGTTGCGCGGTTTTTATGCCTTGGGCTCGGTTTCGTCGATTTGTACCATATCCCGTCCGAAGGAGCTGATCAATGTTTCCGCGTTTTCCTCCCGCAGATCCTCGGCCCGCTTCGTTTCAGCGCTTCCTTCCAGCACGGCTTCAAACTGCAGGGGTCTGCCTGCCGTTTCCGTCAGCGCTTTTGCGATCGTTTCCCGACGTTTTGCGTCGTTCAGCCGCCCCAAAGAAAAATCTTTGCGGGCAAAAGCAACCTGTACCCGGCATATCCCTCCCGATTCCCCGAGAAACCGTTCATTCTTCAGCAATCCAAAAAGCGGCGGTTCGGTTTTCGCCAGCAGTTGAAGCGTCTGGCTCCAAATCTCCTTCGCGTCGGCAGGCGCCGCTTCCGGGGAGGGTTGCGTCCGCTGGGGAGATGTTTTTCCCGTAGCGGAACGCGCGTCGTTTTTCGGTTCTTCGGCGGATTCCGCCTTTTCCGTTTTGCGTGGTGCCGCGGCCGCGATCTTTCCGGTTTCCAGCGCCGTACTCAGCGTTTTCAGCTTCGCTTCCAGTTCGGCGATCCGCTCCAACAGCGCGGCCATATCGTCTCCGTGCGCGCTCATACAGGCTTCCAGCGCCGTAATCTCCAGCCCGATACGCGGGGAGGAAGCGTAACGCATTTCGCCTTCCGCCCGTAAAAAGCCTTCGGTAATCCGCAGCAGACGTTCCTGCGTAAAGGCTTCCGCCTGCGCGCGGTATCGTTTTTCGTCTTCGTCGGTTATTTCCAGCAAAGCGGCAGCGTTTTCTCGTACCGCTTTCACGGTAAGCAGCGCGCGCATATGGCGGGACATTTCCCGTAAAAACACCTGCGGCTCCCGGCCGGCCCGCATCAGTGCGTCAATCTGCGCCATCACGCCCGCCGAATCCTCTTCGGCCAGCCTGTCCGCAAAGGCAAATAGGAAGTCCCTGTCGCTGGCGCCCAGCACGTCGCGCACCGTCGCAGTAGTCAGCACACCGTTTTGTGCGGCGGATATGCACATATCCAGAATGCTAAACGCATCGCGCATCGCCCCTTCCGCGGCGCGCGCCACCATTTGCAGCGCCTCCGGTTCGGCAGTCAGGTTCAGCCCTGCCAGCGCCTCTTCCATCCGGCTGATGATCAGCGGCGCGGAGATGCGGCCGAAATCATACCGCTGCACCCGGCTTAAGATCGTTGCGGGGATTTTTTGCGGTTCGGTCGTTGCCAGAATAAACACCACGTGCGCGGGCGGTTCCTCCAGTGTTTTAAGCAGTGCGTTAAACGCCGCCTGCGACAGCATATGCACTTCGTCAATGATGTAAACTTTATATTTGCCAACCTGCGCGGGATAGCGAACCTGTTCCAGCAGTTCCCGCACGTTGTCCACACTGTTGTTGCTGGCCGCGTCCAGTTCCAGCACATCCAGTGTGCTTTCACTCAGGATCGCCCGGCACGGTTCGCATTCTCCGCATGGGTCTCCGTGATCCGGGTGCTGGCAGTTGACCGCACGGCTCAGGATTTTGGCAATCGAGGTTTTCCCCGTACCGCGGCAGCCACAAAGCAGGTAGGCATGGGCGATCCGGCCGGTTTCCACCTGCCTGCGCAGGGTGCGCACTACAGCCTCCTGCCCCACTACCTGTTCGAATTTCAATGGCCGCCATTGCCGGTATAAAGCCTGATACGCCATGTTTTCCTCCATGCGCCCCTTCGGTGGGGCCGTTTCGCTGTTTTGATTGTACACCATCCCGGGGCTGAATACCATAGCCGGATCCGTCGGTTTTCTTCCATGAAGCGGTTGTCAAAACTGTTCTTTTCCGGTATGATGTTTTTTCAGGTTTTCTGATGAATATGACCGAAAGGACAGCTATGATTCAACATTTTCGCCAGAAACTCCACCCCTGGTTCGGCAGTGCTGTTTTCTACCGCGGCGCGCTTGCCGTAATGCTGCCCGTAATGGTTCAGCAATTGATTAACACTCTGTTTAATATGATTGACAACCTGATGGTCGGCACACTGGACATGGAAGGCCTTTCCATGAGCGCCGTCAGCGTCGCCAATAAACCCTCTTTCATCTTTAACAGTTTTCTGTTTGGGCTTGCCGGAGCGGGCGGGTTGCTGATCAGCCAGTATTTCGGTGCGCGTGACCGAAAGACCTGCCTTGGCCTGTATTGGCTGCAAATGGGCATCAGCCTTCTAAACGGCCTTGCGTTTTTCGCCCTGATGTTCTTCCTGCCGGAAGCTGTGATGCGCATTTTCGTAACGGATCCCCGCACCGTCGCTCTCGGGGTAAAATACCTTCGCATCGTCAGCTTCAGCTACCTGCCCGCTTCCATCAGCGGTGTCTGCATCTTTTCCCTTCGCTCTCTCGGGCATAACCGCACCAGCATGCTGGTCAGCCTTGGCAGCATGGCGGTCAATGCCGGATGCAACACGCTGCTTATCTTCGGGCTGCTTGGCTTCCCCCGGCTGGGCGTGGAGGGTGCCGCGCTGGGCACGCTGATCGCGCGTCTTTTTGAAATGGCCATATATGTAACGCTGATATGCCGCCGTCGCATGTATTTCACCTTCGAACCGTCCGCCTGCCTCCGTTTGGGGCGCACCGCACGCGGACAATTTACCCGCAAAGCGTTGCCGTTGATCGCCAACGAACTTTTATACAGCGTGGGTCTTAACATCTTCTTCTGGTGTTTCGCCCGGCTGGATGAAAGGGCCATTCCGGCGCTTGCCATCGCGGAATTGTGCTTTCAGGTATCCGCAGTCGTTGCCACAGGCAATTCCTCCGCCGTATCGGTGCTGATCGGTACGGCGCTGGGCGCGGGCGAACTGGAAAAGGCGCGGGAAAACACAAAGAAGCTCTTTACCCTCACGTTAATATTAGGGTTTGGCGCAATCGCATTCTGCTGCGGGCTCGCATTCCTGCTTCCGCAGTTTTACAACATCAGCGCTGAATTGCGCCGGACAGCAACCCTCCTTTCCTGTGTGATGGCTTCGTTCGCTCCGGTCAACTTTGCCTACGCTTTCTGTTTTTTCTGTCTGCGCGCAGGCGGCGACACACGCGCCGCCACCCTGCTGGACAGCGGTTTTCTATGGGCGCTCCCCGTACCTGCCAGCCTGCTGATGGGATGGCTGTTGCCCGGTCGGGTTTCCATGTTGACTGCGGTACTGATTGTTTATCTGCTGCAGAATCTGCGGGTGGTTCCGGGGCTGATCGTGCTCAGAAAAGGGCGTTGGGTTCGAAACATCACCATGGAAGATGCGCGCTGAACACGCGCGCGGCTTCAGGCCCCGGTGTACGCCGCAGAATGGACAAACCGTCCCGCAGGCGGTATAATAATGCGTTGACAACAGTTCCGGCAGGGGGTGTAGGTTTGAGGAAAGCGCTCATACGGTTTGGCGCGGTAATCACGGCGGCGTTGCTGGCGGCATTCTCAGCCGGTTGGCCCTGCCCAGTGGCGCTGGCGGAAGATGTTTCTTCCGCTGATACAACCGTCGTCTATATCGCACCCAAGCTTTCCTCCAGCGCTCCCGCCTACGACGAGACTCATCCCGAGAACCTGACCGAAGATCAGCTGTACGCCAAATCCGCCGTCCTGATCGAGGCGGATACCGGCGACGTAATCTTTGAGAAGAACGCGGATTCGCGCATGTACCCGGCCTCCACCACGAAAATCATGACCGTACTGCTGGGTCTTGAAAAAGGCGATCTCACCTCCACCGTTACCATGGACACGCTTTCCACCAATCTGGAAACCGGCAGTTCCACCATCCCCCTTCAGGTGGGAGAAACCATCAATTTCAAAGACCTGTTGTACGCAACCATGGTGCGTTCCGGTAACGACGGTGCAAACCTGATCGCGGAAACGATCGGCGGCAGCATTGAAGGCTTCGTGGACCTGATGAACCAGGCGGCTCAAACCATGGGCTGCACGGATACGCACTTTGCCAACCCCAACGGTTTGCACGACGACAACCATTACACCACCGCGCGGGATATGGCCAAAATCGCCCGCGCCGCCATGCAGAACGAAGAGTTTGCCAAGATTGCCAAAACCTACACCTATAGCCTGCCCAAGAGCAACCTCAGCCGTTCCCGCGTGCTGGTAGGTGCCAGCGATAACTGGTTGAATTCCAGCGACGATAACCCGAACTTTTACCCCTACGCCAACGGCATCAAAACCGGTTTCCATTCCCGGGCGGGTTACTGCTATGTGGGTTCCGCCGAAAAAGACGGCGTAAAGCTGATCTCCGTTGTGTTCTACACTTCGGAAGCTGGCCGTTGGTCCGACACCAAAAAGCTTATGGAATATGGCTTTTCGCAGTTCGTCAGCGTTACCCCGGCGGACTTGTATGAAATGAACCCTACCATCATCGAAACCACCGGATTTTCCATGGACGACACAGATATCGGCCGCCTGCAGCTGGATATCCAGCCCCTGCCGGACACACGCACAGTGCATGTGGTAGCGACCAAAGACGAAGTGGACGCACTCGCCCGTGATTTAAAACAAACTGTCATCATCGACTACACGCGCCCGAATTTCGCAACTCCCGTAACGCAGGGCGAAGTATTCGGCACAATGACGTATTACCCCACTGACGGAGGCAGCGCCGTGACCTACCAGCTGGTAGCCTCACGGTCAATCGAGCGGCGCGAGGACGCGCCGAAATCTCTGGAAGAGATTGAAGCCGAGACCTATGCCGACCCCAACCCCTTCCCGCCATTCTCACTGGAAGTCGCGCTGGTGGCCGCTGTTCCGCTTCTCGGACTGTTCTTCCTCATCCGATTCATTTTCCGCAAGTTCCATAAGGGCAAACGGCGTAACAGACGCAGCAGTCGAGTGCCCAAGCCCGGCAACCGCTACTTCCGATAAACTGCCGTACCGATTGTGGATAAGGAGGGGATGGGTTTGATCGCGCAGGTCGTTGTGGACGTGGTGCACGACAATGTTGCTAAACCCTTTTCCTATCTGATACCGGACAGCATGACGCTTTCTCCCGGCATGCGCGTGCGTGTACCGTTGGGGCGGCGGCAGGTGGATGGCGTGGTGGTGGCGCTCGCAAACGAGTGCGAGTTACCGCCGGAGCGGATGAAACCTGTGGCGCGCGCTCTGGAACCCTACGCAGCCCTGTTACCCCCGCTTTTAAGCCTTGCGGAGGAGCTGGCAACCGAGAACCACTGTCCCCTGTCCGAAACCCTGCGGCTGATGCTGCCTGCCGCCATGCGCACGGGCAGGGTGCAAACCAAAACAGAAACGCATGCGCGACTGGCGCCCGGCGTGGACGGGGTGGCTCAGGCTGCCGCGCAGAAACGCTCCCCCAAACGGGCAACGCTGCTCAGGATGCTCGCGGACGGCGCGGAGCACCCGGTAGCGGAACTGGGCACACTGGTTTCCGCCCCACAGGAAGCCCTGCGCAAACTTGCCGATGCGGGCCTGATTCTGCTGACCGAACATGAAGTATACCGTCTGCCTTACGAGCAGATGGTAAGCGATCCCGATGTCGCACCCACGCTGACCATAGAGCAGCAAAGCGCCCTGAATGTTATGGCGCCCGCGCTGGATAACGGCAACGGCGCGTTCCTGTTGCATGGGGTAACCGGCAGCGGAAAAACCGAAGTGTATCTTGCCATGGTACGCCGGGTACTTGACCGTGGAGGTACGGCGATTATTCTGGTGCCTGAGATTGCGCTGACCCCGCAGATGGTGGGCTGGTTTCGTGATCGGTTCGGCCCGCAAACCGCCGTGCTGCACAGCAGGCTGACCGACGGGCAGCGTTGCGACGAGTGGCGGCGCATCCGTCTTGGCGACGCGCGTGTCGTCATCGGGGCGCGCTCCGCGGTGTTTGCGCCGGTTGAGCATCTGGGCCTCATCGTGATTGATGAGGAGCACGAGCAGACTTACCTGAGCGACCGCCATCCCCAATACGACGCCCGCCGTGTGGCGCAAAGTCGCTGCAAACGGGAGGGGGCCACTCTGCTGTTAAGCAGCGCAACCCCCAGTATTCTCAGTTTCGCTATGGCTCGCCGTGGAGATTATACTCTTGTGGAGATGCCAAACCGCGTAAACCACCGCCCCATGCCCGCCGTAACGGTTGTGGATATGCGGCAGGAGCTCAGCGCGGGTAACCGCTCCATCTTCAGCCAGCTATTGCAGCAAAAGCTGCAGGCCTGCTTTGCGCAGGGGCGGCAGGCGATGCTGTTTTTAAACCGCCGGGGCTACAACACCTTCGTAAGCTGCCGCAACTGCGGCTACGTGGTCAAGTGCCCGCAATGCGATGTAAGCATGACATTGCATCAGGTGGAAGGCAGCGAACACGGCGAGCTGCGCTGCCATTTCTGCGGCGCGGCGATCCCCCCGCCCGCAACCTGCCCGGAATGCGGCAGTCCCTACATCCGCTTCTTCGGTTGCGGCACCCAGAAGGTAGAGGAGGAATTACACCGGCTTTTCCCGAATGTGAAAACCATCCGGATGGATATCGACACCACGCAGAAGCGCGACGCACATTATGAGCTGCTCAACGCTTTCCGTGAAGGCCGCGCGCAGGCGCTGGTGGGCACGCAGATGATCGCCAAGGGGTTGGACTTTCCCAACGTTACGCTGGTCGGCGTGGTGGCGGCGGACCTGACCCTGAACCTTCCGGATTATCGGGCGCAGGAGCGCACTTTTCAGCTGATTACGCAGGTGGCTGGGCGCGCGGGGCGCGCCGATACGCCGGGCGAAGTGGTGGTGCAAAGCTACAAACCCGATCATCCCTGCATCGTAGCCGCCGCCGCGCAGGATTACCGGGCATTTTTCACGCAGGAGTTCGATCGGAGGCGCACGGGGCTGTATCCGCCGTTCACCATGATTGCCCGGCTGCTGGTGGAAAGCCCTCAGGACGAAGCCGCCGAAATGATGAACAATCGGCTGTACGACACGCTGAACGCCTTTTTACAGGCCCACCCGGCGCAGAAACGAAGGGTGCTGATGCTGCGTGCGGATCACGCTCCCGTAGCCCGGATCCGGGGAAAATACCGTTATCACGTACTGCTGAAGCTGTTTGAACATCCGGATGCCCAGCCTGTGCTTCGTCTTATGAACGAGCTGGCGGCAGTCAATGACGACCAGTGTCAGATCTACGCGGAGTTCAACCCCGCGACATTGATATAACCAAGGAAAGGAACATGCCAACATGGCAATCAGAAAAATTGTGACCGTCGGGGATGAAAAACTCCGCAAGCACTGTAAACCCGTGGATAAGTTCAACCTTCGCCTCCGAATCCTGCTCAAGGACATGGCGGAAACCATGTATCAAAACGACGGTGCAGGGCTCGCCGCCCCTCAGGTCGGCATTCTCAAACGTGCCGTCGTCGTGGACGCGGGCGACCATCTCTATGAACTGGTTAATCCGGAGATTCTCTCCCGGGAAGGGGAACAGACCGGCCCGGAAGGGTGCCTCAGCGTACCAGGCCGCGCGGGCGTGGTAAAGCGCCCGATGAAAGTCGTTGTTCGGGCGCAAAACAGCAAGGGCGAGCCCTACGAGGTGGAAGCGGAAGGCTTTCTGGCGCGCGCGATGTGCCACGAGATCGATCATCTGGACGGCGTACTGTATCTGGATATTATGGACCACGAAATTTTCCGCGACGAGGAAGATGACGACGGTGCCGAAACAGCGGAGGAGGTCGCCGCCGAATCGGAACAGCCGGACGGGGAGGCGAAGCTGTGAGAATTGTTTTTATGGGCACGCCCGCTTTTGCGGTTCCGTCGCTGAAAGCACTGGTAGCTGCCGGGCATGAGGTGATCGGGGTTTTTACACAACCGGATCGCCCCTGCGGCCGCGGTTGCCGCATCCAGATGAGCCCGGTGAAGGAACTGGCACTTTCACTGAACATCCCCGTGTTTCAGCCGCTTAAAATCAGGAAAGACGGGCTGGAAGCCCTGCGATCACTACAACCCGATCTTTGTGTTACCGCCGCTTTTGGGCAGATTCTAAGTGAAGAAGTCCTCGCCGTACCGAAGCATGGCACCGTCAACGTACATGCCTCCCTGTTGCCAAGGCATCGTGGGCCAGCCCCGGTCAACTGGGCCGTGCTGATGGATGATCCCGTAACCGGTGTTACCACAATGTTAACCGATAAGGGCATTGATACCGGCGATATGCTGCTCAGGGTCGAGACCCCGATCACAGAGGAAGACAACGCGGGCACCCTGTTATGCCGTCTGGCGGAGATGGGTGCGCAATTGTTGATCGAAACCATCGCCCGTCTGGAAAAAGGCGACTGCCCCCGTGAAAAGCAGGATGAAAGTCTGATGACCTACGAGCCGAAACTGACAAGGGAACTGGGAGAGATCAACTTCACCGAATCCACCCGCCAGAGCCTGTGTAGGATACGAGCGATGTCTCCCTGCCCCGGTGCGTACGCGGCTGTGGCCAACGGTATGCTGAAAGTGTTGCGCGCACAGAGTGTAGCTTCCTGCTCCGGCGCCAAACCCGGTACGGTACTGGCTGCTGACCGAAAACAGGGTCTGGTGATTGCCACTGCGGACAGCGCCATAGAGTTGACAGAGATACAGGCCCCCAACGCCCGCCGTATGGACGCGCGGGCATACTTATGCGGACACATGATTAAGGCGGGAATCCCGCTGAACGAGGTGCACTTATGAGCGAACACGGCAACCGCGGCGGGCGGGGTCCAGGCCGCGGCAATGGCGCGGGAAACGGCAGCAAACCTGTATACTCTTCCAACCGATCTTCTTCCGGCGAGCGTCGTTATGCTAAACCCGCTGGTGCGACCCCTTCCGGGGATCGTCGCTATGCTAAACCCGCCGGTGCGGCTCCTTCTGGGGAACGTCGTTATAGCAAACCCGCCGGTGCGGCTCCTTCAGGGGATCGTCGCTATGCCAAACCCGCCGGTGCGGCTCCTTCCGGGGAGCGCCGTTTTGCCAAGCCCGCTGGTGCGGCTCCTTCAGGGGATCGCCGTTTTGCCAAACCCGCCGGTGCGGCTCCTTCCGGGGAGCGCCGTTTTGCTAAACCCGCTGGTGCGACCCCTTCCGGGGATCGTCGCTATGCCAAACCCGCTGGTGCAGCCCCTTCCGGCGAGCGTCGCTTTGCCAAACCCGCTGGTGCGACCCCTTCCGGGGATCGTCGCTATGCCAAACCCGCTGGTGCAGCCCCTTCCGGCGAGCGTCGCTTTGCCAAACCCGCCGGTGCGGCTCCTTCCGGGGAGCGTCGTTTTACTAAACCCGCTGGTGCGGCTCCTTCCGGCGAGCGTCGTTTTGCCAAACCCGCCGGTGCGGCTCCTTCCGGGGAACGTCGTTATAGCAAACCCACCGGTGCGGCTCCTTCCGGGGAACGTCATTACAGCAGACCCGCTGGAGGATCTCGCCCCTATTCTTCACGCCCCCGCGGCACCTTCACCAACCGCCCCGCCGCACCGGTTGAGCATACCGATCTCACGCCCGGCGCGCGTCGCGTGGCGCTTCAGGTTTTATCCGATGTACATAAGGAGGGGGCTTATGCCGCTCTCGCCCTGCAAAACCGTTTGACCGCCGCGAAACTTTCCCCCGCGGATCGCAGGCTGGCGACCAGCATTGTCTATTCCACGTTAGAACAGCAACTGCAAATTGATTTCGCACTGGATCGCCTGATGGAGCATCCAACCACAGATCTGGTACAACGGGATATACTGCGACTGAGCGCCTGTCAGATTCTTTTCCACGATCGCGTGCCGGACAGCGCCGCTGTGAACGAGGCCGGCAATATTGCCCGCCTTATGGGAATGGAAGGCACAGTAGGCTTTTTAAACGGCGTTCTCCGTAATCTTGTGCGCGGCAAGGATGAAATTCCCTGGCCGAAAAAGGAAGAGGATTTGCGGGAATACCTGCATATCATGGGCAGCACGCCTCTGTGGTTGGTGGATAAGCTGATTGCGGTCTACGGAGAAGAAACCGCCGAACAGATCATCATGTACCGGCCCGAAGAACACGACATGGTTGCCCGACCCAATCTGATGAAGTTGACCGACGAGGCTTTTGAATCGTTGCTGGCAGGCAAAGCCTGGCGCTGGAAGCCTGGCGTCGCACCCCATGCCTATCTGTTGGGCGGAGTCACCGAACTGGCGCTGGATAACGACTACCGTGCCGGTAATTTTTCCGTTCAGGGCCAAAGCAGCATTCTGGCTGCGGAAGCCATGCAGGTCGCGCCCGGCATGCGCGTGCTGGATGTGTGTGCCGCGCCCGGCGGAAAAGCCTGCTACATGGCGGAAGCCATGCAGGGCACGGGCCGCGTTTATGCGTGGGAGTTGCATGAAAAGCGCGCAATGCTGCTGGAATCCGCCAAGCGACGGTTGAAGCTGGATAACCTGCGCATCTCTGTGCGGGACGCGACGGAACCCAAGCCAGACTTTGAAAGCGCGATGGACGGCGTGCTGTTGGACGCGCCCTGCACCGGGCTGGGCGTGCTGGCCGAGAAGCCTGACCTGAAATACCGCCTGAAAGAAGAAGATATCAACTCGATTGCCGCCGTGCAGAAGAAGCTGCTCGACACAGTTTGCGCCTATGTAAAACCGGGCGGAACACTGGTGTACAGTACCTGTTCCATCCTCCCGGAGGAAAATTCGGAGCAGATAAAAACTTTTCTGGCAGAACATCCATCCTTCTCGCTGCAACCGCTTCCGCTTACCTACCCGGAGGCATTCCGCGGTGCTCAGACCCCCTTCGGGCTGCAACTGTTAGCCCATCGCGACGGGGTGGAGGGGTTCTTTATTGCGCGGATGCGCCGGGCGAAAGCCTGACGGGCAAGTTTTGTTACGACAGGAGCGACAGCATGCCGGATAAGGTTGTTTTACTGGATTTTACCCCCGAAGAACTGGGAGTTTATCTGAAAACCCTCGGGCAGCCTGCCTTCCGTGCGGGCCAGCTGTTTAGCTGGCTCCATCGGGGCGTGCCTTTCGGGGAGATGAGCAACCTTCCCAAATCTCTGCGGGACGTACTGGCAAGCGCCGCTTATGATCTGCCCCTGTCGCTGCACGCTGCATTCTCTTCACAAAAGGATGACACCGTAAAATTCCTGAACGCCTGCGCGGATAGCAACCTGATCGAAAGCGTCCTGATGCACTACCATTACGGTTACTCGCTTTGTGTCTCCACGCAAATCGGCTGCAAGATGGGCTGTGCTTTCTGCGCCAGCACCCTGCACGGGTGTGTACGCAGCCTGTCAGCAGGGGAAATTCTTGCGCAGGTGATTCTGGCAAACCGCTATCTGGGTGAGCGTGGCCGTGTGGGCCACGTGGTGCTGATGGGCAGCGGCGAGCCGCTGGAGAATTACGATCAGGTTGTGCGTTTTCTTCGATTGATTAACCACCCGGACGGGCTGGCGATCAGCCTGCGGGCTGTGTCGCTGAGCACCTGCGGTCTTGCGCCGCAAATCCGTCAACTGGCAGAAGAAGGCTTGCCCGTTACCCTGAGCATCTCCCTGCACGCCCCAAACGACACGATCCGCCGCCAGATCATGCCGGTCGCTAACCGCTACCCCATCTCGGAATTGATGGAAGCCGTACGTTATTATGTAAAGCGCACCGGCCGCCGTGTAGTGTTTGAGTACGCGTTGATTGATCGCCTCAACAGCACGCCGGAGCACGCGCGGGAACTGGCGCGTCTGATAAGCGGCCTGCAATGCCATGTTAATCTGATTCCCCTGAACCGTGTGGACGAGCGCGCCCTTCTGCCTGCCACCCCCGCGGCAGTGCAGGTTTTTTTACATACGTTGGAGGCGCTGCACGTATCCGCTACCTGTCGGCGGGAAATGGGCTCGGATATCAGCGGCGCGTGCGGACAGCTGCGAAACAGCCACCTGAACGACCCTGCCCTTGAAAGAAACCCGTAAACCTGATATGATCAAACAATATCAGGGGATGATGATACGGTAAAGGGCGGTGAGGCGGCATGCTGATTTTTGCAAAAACCAATACGGGGCTTGTTCGCCCCACCAATGAAGATTCGTTATTAATCGGTCACCAGCTTTACGGCGTAGCGGACGGGATGGGCGGTCATCGCGGCGGCGAAACAGCCAGCCGCGTTGCCGTGCAGGTGATCCGTACCCTGCTCGGCGGAAAAATACCAGAAGAAAACACCCTGCGTGTGGGGCTGGAAGCCGCCAACCGCAGGATTTTCGATATGCAGCGCCGGGACCCGGCGTTAAACGGCATGGGTACGACCCTTACTCTGATTTGGGAAAGCGCAGCGGAACTGCTCATTGCTCATGTTGGTGACAGTCGCGCTTATTTGTACCGGGACGGTTGTCTGGAGTGCCGCACACAAGACCACAGCATTGTCGGCGAACTGTTGCGCAACAAAGCCATCACCCCGGAAATGGCTAAAACCCATCCTTATCGCAGCGTCATCACCCGTGCGCTGGGTACCGACCCGATTGTGCAGCCGGATGTGTTTCGTGTGGAAAAACAGGATGGCGACGTTTGGCTGCTCTGCTCGGACGGCCTGTATAACATGGTGGAAGACGCTGAAATCTCCAGCACTCTGGAATCCCTGCGGGATGAGCCCGCGGCGGACCGTTTGCTTGCGCTCGCGCTGGAACACGGCGGCACGGATAACGTGAGCCTGGTGCTTGGGCGCGTAACGGAGGTGAATGCGCCGTGATGAAGGGCATGGTTTTCGCAGAGCGCTACAAGCTGATTGATTTTATCGGTCAGGGCGGTATGTCGCTGGTGTACAGAGCGGTAGATATCCGTACCGGTCACAGCGTTGCGATTAAAATTTTAAAACAGGAATACAACAGCGATAAAGAGTTTCTGGAGCGTTTTCAGCGCGAGGCCCAGGCGGCCAGTCTGATGTCTCACCACAACATCGTCAACCTGCTGGACGTGGGTGTAGAGAGCGATTATCGCTATCTGGTACTGGAATATGTAAGCGGTAGCACCCTCAAAGAGATCATCCAGAAAAAAGGCCGCATCAACACCAACACCGCGATCC
>DAOPZG010000009.1:0-35315 GCA_035353235.1 Candidatus Limiplasma sp. | reverse complement strand
CGGCCCCTTGATATGCGCAGGAGGTGTCGCAGAATATCCATTCGATGCCTGTAACCAAGAAAACATCATCTCCCGAATACCCGTCGCGTTTCTCCCGGCATTTTCATGGAATGCGCCGCCGAAGAAACAGATCAATAATGAACGTTTTTCATCCTTCATTTCTTATGGGCATACACCGGTTTTAACGCAGGATACAGCCGGGTATAGATCGCATAGGAATCCTCATACGCGTTCTGGTTCTTAATATCCGGCAACGTTTCGGTCTCTATCTTCACCAGTGAAGAGGCTTCTTTCAGATCGCGCCATATTCCGCAGCCCACGCCCGCAAGCATCGCCGCGCCGAACGCACCGCCCGCGTCGGAAGTAGACGTGGTGTAAATCGGCATATTCAGAATATCCGCCTGCATCTGCCGCCAAAGCGGTGAGGAGGAACCGCCGCCGGACGTCACCGCTTTTTTACACTCCGTAAACCGGCCCATCAGCTCAACGACTTGCCTCAGCGAGAAGGTCACGCCTTCCATGACGGCTCTCGTTATATCCGCCCTTTTGGTGCCGAGCGATAAGCCATACAATACGCCTTTCGCTTCCGAATCCTCATACGGGCATCTTTCTCCGGACAGATACGGCGTAAAAACCACGCCGTGCGAACCCGGTACAGACCGGGCCGCATCCTCGTCCATCAGCGAATAAACATTTCTGCCGCCAAGCTTTGCATCCGCCGCATAATGCTGCCCCAGTTCGTCACGATACCATCGGTAGGCCCCTCCCGAAGACAGTGGGGCCCCGAAGACGTGCCAGCGTCCCGGTTCATTGTTGCAGAACATTTGGAGCTTCCCCTGCGGATTGCTGTAAAAATGATCCAGCCCCATGGATACATTTCCGGATGTGCCGATGACGATCCCCAGCGTTCCCGGCTCAAGCAGCCCGGAGCCTGTGCTTTGGGTCACGGCGTCCCCTCCGCCGAAGAAAACCTTCAGCCCCTCCGGCAGCCCGGTCAGTTCCGCCGTCTTTTGGCTGATTCGTCCCGCAAGGTCGATGGATTCCCGGACCTCCGGAAAAATATCGAGCTTCAACCCGGCCAGTTTGATCAGTTGCCGATTCCATTGCCTGCTTTTCGTATCGAAAAATCCCGTGCCGGACGCCTCAGAGCAATCCATCCCCTTCTCTCCGGTCAGGAGAAAGCGGATGTAATCCTTAGGGCACAGAAAAATCTTCATCCGTTCATAATGATCCGGTTCCTTCTGCTTTAACCACAATAGCTTTCCGCCCGTATAGCCTGCCAGCATGGTGTTATTCGTAAAGGACAGCAGGCCTTCGATACCGCCGGCCAGTGCAATGATCTGATCGCATTGCTCCTGGCAGCGCTGATCGCACCACAGCATCGCCGGGCGGATCACACTGTTATGTTCATCCAACGCTACCAGACCGTGCATCTGCCCTGTCAGGGAAAGCCCCAGCAGTTCGTTGCCCTGGACGGCCGCGGAGGCCATGATTTTCCGCAGGCAGAGCATCGTCGCCTTCCACCAGTCCTCCGGGTTTTGCTCTGCCCATCCATGCCTCGGAATGGCCATGGGATACTCCCCCGAGCAATCTGCCAGAACCTCTCCCTTCGTGTCGATCGCGATACATTTCGCGCTTGATGTTCCGATATCCAGACCAATCAGAATCTTTTTTCTGTTTGTTTTCATATAAATAACCTTCCTAAAAACGTTCTTGTTTCTTCCTCATTTTACGACATGTAATTGCATTATCAACCTATTTTTATTTATTCTGAGCAGAAATTTTCGTGCCATAAGGATGATTGGTGCGGGATTGTGTTATGGTATGGCTTCGCCATTCCTCTATGATATTGCGAACCTGATTATACCCGGCCCAAACGCAAAAGAGCAGAAGAAACGTACAATCTCATATGGTTAATTCCATACTAATGAAGCATTGTACAGGCTTGTGATGCAAGTTCATAAAAACCGTCAACCTCATCCCGAGATTGACGGTTTTTTATGAATGGAAAAGGTTGATCGTCATGGCTATCATCGGCCATTTAAGCGGATGCGTCCATTTTCACGCATCTCTATATAGATGGCATCCGCCATGGAGCAAAATTCCCTGTGTTTCTTGGGGTGCCTGCACAACGGATACACATGCGTCCGAAACAAACTATTAGGCGGTATGCGAAGACGCCACGGTTTTAATCCACTTGGTTCCCATCAGGCGATAGGTGCACCACACGGTCTTGCATAAGTAGTCGATCTTTACCAGCATATAGATCCAGAACGGACTGAGATGCCACACAAACGCGGAAAGATAGCCGAGTGGGATGGACAGCAACCATAAAAAGGCGATGTCAGCCACTAAAAGGAATCGCGTATCTCCGCCGCCACGCAGCACGCCCTTGGTCAGCATGGATTGCGTGGTCTGGAACACCACCATGATGGCCACGGATTCCATCATCTGATAGGCGATCTGTTTGGTTTCCGCAGTGATGTTATACGCCTCAATAATAAACGGGCAGCATAACATAATAATGCCACTGGCCAGAAGGCCAAGTCCTATGCTCAATAACAGGAAGGTTCTTCCCTGCTGGTGAGCGCGTTCCGTATCCCCTTGGCCCAGAGTGTTTCCGGTCATGATACTGCCGGCATTGGCGAACCCTTGGCCCATCACGGTAGAGAGCTGCACCGTCATGGCAACAATTGAGTTTGCCGCTATAAACGACGCGCTCAGATGTCCAATAATCATAGTAACAGCGGTATTGCCCATTGCCAGCAGAAAGTCCGAAACAATCACCGGTACGCTGTATTTTAAATATCGCGGCAGGTACTCCCCGCAAGGTTCCAGAAGATGCCGCAGTTTCAGGCCAATACGCTTGTCGCGCGAGAATACAAACCAGAGAAGCCATCCCGTCTCGATGAGCCGTGCCAGCACAGTCGCCAGCGCCGCGCCGCGTATCTCCATCCGCGGCATGCCAAACTGACCGAAAATCAACACCCAGTTAAAAAACAAATTGGTTACAAACGACACGCAAGAGAGGATCAGCGGCAGCTTGACCTCCCGAACCGAGCGCAACACGAGGGTAAGCGTTTGCGACAGACCCATAAGTAAAAATGTAGGCACAACAATTCGCAAATAGACCGCGCCCGTGGCGATGACCGCCGCATCGGACGTAAACATACGCATAATCAGTTCCGGAATCACCAGAGACGCCAGGAAAAAAAGCAAAGCGATCACAATCGTGATACGCAGCATCAGCGTTGTAACCCTGCGCACCGCTGAAATATCGTTAGCGCCCCAATACTGCGCCGTCAACACCGCCGCGCCGCCGCCGATGCCCAGGCAAAGGATTTGAAAGATGGAAACAAAGCTGTTGGCAAGCGCAGAGCCGGACAGCTGCACCTCGCCAAAGGAGCCGAGCATGATAGTATCCAGCATGTTTACGCTGATGGTTATAATGCTTTGCAACACCACCGGCGTAGCGAGAGCGGCGGAGGTTTTATAAAATTGTTTGTCCCGGACCAACCACTGATTCATCGGTCGCCACCAGCCTTCTCCCGATCCGCTTCCAGCCTCAGCCGCCTTAGCTCAAGCTCCATCAGCGCATCAGGCTCTTCATCAATGCTGTGGATATCATTGCCAAGCCACTGTACATGCCAGCCATCCTGACCAGCGGCCAGCCAGCGTGGCAGGGGGATGCCGTTCTCGTCCGCGCCGTTGGGGTTCCCGTTTTTTGCAAAGTTCGTCCAATAGCGGCCCATCTGCCGGGCCAGAGTATAGTGCTTATCGCCGAAGGGTCTCCAGCTTTTTACCAAGGTTTCAAACACAAACCACAAGTCACTGGAATGGAAAGCGCCCGCATCGTCTCCGGGAATATCGGGGCTGAAGCGGTACAGATAGACCGGCGGGCGGCCCTGTTCGGCAAAGCAGCCAGCGGTAAAAGCATTGCCTCTTTCGAAGGGGCTGAAGGAGGGCGAATTGTAATATTCACGCAGTTTTTCAGCGCTGTCGATTCCGGAAAGGCTTGCAAACTCAGCATAATCCTCCCCGTACTGGGTACGCGCGAAACGATGGAACTTTTCCGGATCCTCCCCCATCCGGAAGCCGGCGGGGTCTCCCGTGGTGCTGCCCAGCAACAGCCGCACATCCGCCGCCATGCCGGAGGCGACAGCCTTCATGGGCGACGTGGGCAGGAACGTGCCGTCGATCGTCGGGCCCCAGCGGTGTCCGTGGTAGGTCAGCGTCCTGTCCAACAACGTTGCTGCGGGAATGCGCCGCGCTTCCGCAATGGATGAAACGCCCAGATAACGCAAAAACTCCGCACCTGCCTGCTCCGATTGCGCAAGGCTCGGATAATTGGAGATGCCGCCGCCCAACCCTCCGCTTTGCACGATCGCTTTATGAAACAGCCCGCGATCCGACGGGGCGGCGATGTGCATCCAAGTACAGCGGCCACCCGCCGACTGACCGAACAGCGTTACGTTCTCCGGGTCACCGCCAAACGCCGCAATGTTACGTTTAACCCAGCGCAGGCCGGCGCTCTGATCCAGCAGGCCAAAGTTCGTCCCTGGCTCGCCGCGTTCAGCCGCTTCCTCCGTAAGTTCCCGGTGCGCCAGAAAACCGAAGGAATTGAGCCGGTAATTAACGGAAACCATCACGACGCCATGGCTGGCGATGTGCTCGCCGTCGAACTCCATCTCCGAAGTATAGCCAAAGCACATACCGCCGCCAAAAATCCACACCATCACAGGCAGTTTCTCATTCGCGTCGCGGGCCGGCGTCCATACGTTCAGGTACAGGCAGTCCTCGCTCATGGGCTGATCGGGGCGGGTATACCATTCCCGCGTGTAAAACTCGGCCGGATTCTCCCCCGGGGTTTGCTGCATGGAGGGCGGGCCGTAAGTATCGCACACGCGCACGCCGTTCCAGCTTTCTACAGGCTGCGGCGCGCGCCAGCGGTTATCCCCTACGGGCGGCGCAGCGAAGGGAATGCCCCGGAACACCGTAATATCGGGGTTACTCGTCGGCACACCGCGCACAGCGCCGCTTTCAATTATTGTCTGTGTCAGCATTGTCCATTCTCCTCTTCTCACCCGCTGTTTCCCCTTGTGACCCAACCGGGGTCTGCCGTAACAACACGTCAGACCCCGGTTTTCATGTACTTTTCAGTATAACAACCGGATCATCATTGTTTGGCGGCGAGCCAGGCGTCCAGTTGTTTCTGCTTTTCAGCGATGATGTCGTCCACACCTGCTTTTTTCAGATCAGCCTGGAAATCTGCAAGCATCTGATCGTCGCCCATGCCCAGCATCAGGGGCGCCAGATACTTGGAGCATACGTTGTTGCACGCGGAAATCTGATCCATCACATCCACGGAGTTAAAGCTGAAGCCAAAAGCCGGGGATTTGCGGCAGCTCTCGTTATCCGCACGGTAGCGGTCGATGCTGGCGGGGGTGATGGGCGTGCGCGGGTAAGCGATCCAGCTGTTGGGCATAAAGCCACTGGGGCTGGCCCAACCCACGTTGGAGGCGGTCACATCGGCAGACGGATAATCAATGCTGCCATCATCGAGAACTTTGTAGTGCACACCCTCGATCCCGTTAATGATGAGGTTGGCAACATCCGAGTCGGTGTACAACAGGTTCAACAGCTGCGCAGCTTCTTCTTTATGCTGGCTCAGTTCGGCGATGCACCAGGTAAAGCCCGCCGTGGTGGTCGTGGTCGCCCAGGGTTCGCTTTCGGCGGTGACACAACCGATCTTGAAGTCATAGTTTGCGGCACTGCTTTCCAGAACGTACTCGGGGCTGACGTTATCGGTAAAGCAGCCGAAGGTCAGGTGCTGGCCAAACAAAGCCATGGGAGCGTTTTGGCCGTTGATGGCGTCTTTGACGAAGAAATTGTTGTCGCCCCAGACTTTGGCGCGTTCCAAATCCTTCTTGTACAGGTCTGTCTCGTAGTAGTTCACGATTTTGGGCTGGGCGTTATCGTCCAGAACAATGCAGGCGTAGTAGTTGTCGTTGCCCAGCGTATCCATGTTGGGCCAGAACCACATGCCGCCGTAACCCGAGGAGACCATGGCCATATCCGGATACTTGGCCTTCACCTTCAGCAGCTCGGTGGTGAGGCTGTCGTAATCGTGCACATTCTCAGGCACGAAGCCGGCGGCTTCAGCCATATCGGCATTATAAAGGAAGTTGTTGCGCTTGCCGATGGATTTAATCGCCGGTGTGCCGTAGATGGAGCCGTCCACAGTCACAGTGTCAATGTAGGGTTGGATCAGCTTCAGCGTATCGGGGCCGTACTTCGCCAGCAAGTCATCAAGTTTGGCGATCGATTCGTTATCCGCAGCCACGGACAGCGGAACCGCGCCGAACATGTTAAACAGGTCGATGCTGCCATCGGCCAGCGCCAGGCTGACCAGCTTGCCGTAGTTACCGTAATCGAAGGGTACGATCTCTACCTTGAAGTTGTAGCCCTTCTCAGCCAGCATACTGTCGAGCTTATCCTCGATCATCTGAAGGTCGTGCAAATCGCTGAAAACGATGCAGGTGTTCATTTTGACGGTTACAGGCTCTTCGGCCAACACCGGTATAGCCGCCGAGAGCATCAGGAGGGTGAGGAGCAGCGCGATGACTTTTCTCATGGGGATACCTACCTTTCTTGTGTGTAAAATTCCATATCTCTATCTTCCGAAGAAGACAGTTCCGTTTTTATCGGCTACTTCGTGCTTTCGCCCAGCACAATAGCCCAGACCTTGTTATCCAACCCATGATCGCCGCTCTTGATGCGTTCGACAATCTCCGGCGTGGGCATCTGATCCGGTGCGAAGCAGACGCGCGCGGTAGCGTCAATGGGGTTTTGCAGCGGGATACCCGTTTTGTACTCCGCATACAGCGCCGGATGGAGGGCGTTTCGAATAAACTCATGATCCAGCGGCTCGATATAGTGGCCGGTGATCGCAGCCGTAAAGGGCAGCGCCAGCATCTTTTTCAGGCTTTCCGCATGTTGCTGTCTTGTGGCGGAGCCCGGGCCGAAGCACAGCGTGCTGGCAAATACCGCATCGCCGGTATACAGGTAGCCCAGCTCTTCCACATAGTAAGCGCGACCGCCTACGGAATGGCCGGGCACATTCAACACACGCAGTGTCAGCCCGCCCAGATCAAACACATCGCCCTCATCGCAGGGCAGCAACTCTCCAACGCCGCGATGCTTGAACTCTTCCAGATCCATGCCCTGTACGGAGTCCGGGCCGAGTCTGGCGATACGGTCCTCCGTCATGTGCTCGCGAAAGAACGTATAGTCCGCGCCGCGCGTAGAGGGAATATCCTCCGTACCCATATAAATAGGTTGGTGGAACTGCGCGTTTCCGCCGATGTGGTCCACATGGCTGTGCGTGTTGAAGATAAGCAGCGGTTTGTCCGTAAGCTTGCGCACGGCGGACGGCAGATCGCCAAAACCCAGTCCGCAATCAATCACAGCGGCCTTTTTGCTGCCGATGATCAGCTCGGTATTGGGATATTTACGATCCACGATGATACGGTACACATTTGAGACCGGATTAAGATAGCTGAAGTAGCGATCCAGCACAACCTGATCCTCCAAGTTCAGATTCATCCTTTCACACCTCCAATAGTAATTCCCTTGACAAAACCTTTTTGAAAGAACGGATACGCGATGAGCATGGGCAGCATGGCGAACACAGAGATCGCCATACGGCTGCCGACGCTGGGAATCTCAAAACCGGCGGTCATCATTTCGTTGGTACTGCTGTTACGCAGCGCATCCGCCGAGGATAAGATTCGGTTTAACAGGTTTTGGATGGTAAACAGGTCGGTACGCTTCACAAGATAGTACAAACCATTTTGCCAATCGTTCCAGTATGCCAGGCCGGACATGAAACCCACAGTGGCCAAAATGGGCAATGAAAGGGGCAGCACCACCTGCACGAAGGTGCGCATCTCGCTGGCCCCGTCTATGCGTGAAGCGTCCAGTATCTCCATGGGAATATTGGTGGTCAGGTATGTGCGCACCAGAATGACGGAGAAGCCGCTCATCAACAAGCCGGGTACGATCAGGGCCCAAAGCGTATCCTTTACGTGCAGCACCTGCGTGTACACCAGGTATGTGGGGATCAGACCACCGTTGAAGAGCATGGTGAAGAACACAAAGAAAGCGAAGAAATTGCGCCCTGGAAGCTCCTTGTTGGACAGCGGATAGGCGAACAGTGTGGTGATGGTCACGTTGGCAAATGTGCCCACCGCCGTAACAAGAAACGACAGGCCATAGGAACGCAGAAGTTTATCCTTGGACGCGAGCAGGTACTGATATGCACCCGTGCTTAGCTCGGAGGGGAAAAGCGAGTAGCCGTAGGTATACAGCGCCTTTTCCGACGTGAAAGAGGAAACGATCACCAGGAGCAGCGGTACGACACATATGATGGAGAGAAAAACGAATACTACGATGGCAACAGTTTGCGCTGTCTTTTTTTGCATTGTCGACATCTCCTTCGTTAGAACAGCGCACTCTCGGCCTCTAACTTACGTACCACCGCGTTGGCGGAGATGACGCAGAGGAAGCCGACGATGGACTGAATAAACCCGGCCGCCGAGGCCCGGCCGATGTTGTTGTCCTCAAGCAAGCCCCGGTAAACATAGGTGTCAATGGTACTGGTGGTGTTGTACAGCTGTCCGGAGTTCATAGGCACCTGATAGAACAGGCCGAAATCCGAGTAGAAGATATGTCCAATGGCAAATAACGTAAGAATGATAATTACATGCTTAAGCAACGGCAGCGTAATTTTGAAGATCATCTGCATCTTATTCGCTCCGTCCACCATGGCGGCTTCGTAATAGGTTTTATCAAAGCCCACAAGGGTGGCGTAGTAGATGATGCTGCTGTAACCGAAGGATTTCCACAGGTTGACACAGGTCAATATGACCGGCCAGTGCTGATCCTCGGTATACCAGGAGACCGGGGCTATGCCCAGGGGTTTGAGGAAAGAGTTGTTTATCATGCCATACTCTGCGCCAAAGAGCGCATACACGATATAGGCGATGATAACGTAGCTCATCAGGTAGGGAATCAGGATGAGGGTTTGGAAGGTCTGCTGGAGTTTCTTGCGCTGCACCTCGTTAAGGAGGATGGCCACCGTAACGGAGAGGACAGTGCCCAGCACCAGAAACACCAGATTGTACAGCAGCGTGTTCCTCACCAGCAGGGACAGGTCCTGACTTTTAATAAGAAACGAAAAGTTGCTGATACCGCACCATGGACTGCCCCATACGCCCTTGGTAAACTTGAATTTCTTAAAAGCGATCAGGAGACCGGGCATGGGCATGTAGTTATTAATAAGGAAGTAGATGATGCCGGGGAGCATCATCAGGTACATCGGAATGAACCGGATTACTTTGCGCGCCTTCTTGCCTTGCAGCAGTTTCACGCCATCCACTCCTTCTGCGCCCCAGGTGACGCAATTGTGTGTATCGGGGAAAAGACAGCAGGCCGTACGGAACGCCGCCCACAGCGGGACAGCGGTTCCGGCACGGGACTGTTAATGCGTGTTCACGTAGGCATCCAGAAGCACATCCATCAGCGGCGAGGGCGTCGCGTCTCCGGGCGTGGCCGTATCGGCAAACTCCATGCGTACAGGGTGCTCGGTCGTCAGGCGCGGCCACGTGGGCAGCGGCTTACCGTCCGTGCCCATGCCATTCGGATCGCCGTTCCACATAAAGTTGGCCCACGAATCACACATCTGCCGGGCCAGATCGTAGTGTTTGCCTGTGAAAGTCCGCCAGCACTTGGCGAGGTTTTCAAAGTAAAACCAGATATCCGAGGAATGGAAAGCGCCAGGGTGATCCCAGCCGGGAATCTCCGCTGAGAAGCGGCACATCCAGATTGGCTGCCTGTTCTCCGTTATCCGGTTAATCGCGTGGATGGCCAGATCAATGGCTGCGATCTGCCCCTTCTTATGGATGCTTTCCGCGTCATTCGCGCCCTCGAAAGCAGCCATGAAACGCTCCACATCGACGCCGTTCAGTCTTTCAGCCAGCGCGCGCAGCTCATCGCGGTTGTTCGCAGACGGCGCGATGTTCATCTCGATATCCGTGGAACTCATGAACAGCGGGCATTCCACATGCCCCGGCTGCAAGAACCATTCGTTGGTGGGCACCTTACAAAATACATTGTCGATCACCGAGCTCCACATGTGCGGCGACAAGCCGGAATGCACCGCCTTATCCAGCACCACGTCCGCATCGATTTTCCGCGCTTCCTCGATGGTAGCGGCGCCCAGCATGGACAGGAACTTCACGCCGTTCTCTTCTCCTTGCCGCAGATCCGTTTTAAAAGCCGCGCCATTGGAGAACGGCGGGATGAAAATACCGCTTTCGATGATAGCCCTCTGGAACAAACCCCGATTATCCGGATTGGCAAGCTGTGCGCAAACGCTCATACCGCCGGAAGACTGCCCACCGATGGTGATGTTTTCCGGATCGCCGCCAAAAGCCGCAATATTGCGTTTGACCCACTGGGTTGCATACTGTTGATCCAGAAAGCCGAAATTCGTGGGTGCATCGGGTGCTTCCCGGGTCAGATCGGGGTGTGCCAGGAACCCGAACACATTGAGCCGGTAGCTGACAGTTACCACCACCACACCGCGGCGGGCGATGCGTTCGCCATCAAACTCCATTTCGGCCGTATTGCCCACCTGCAAGCCGCCGCCGAAAAACCATACGTACACGGGCAGATGGCCGGACGGGGGTACCGGCATATCCTCCCTCTCGCGGTACTGGTCACCCACCCCAACAGGGTAGCCATCAGCAGGCGCCCAGATGTTCAGGTAGAGGCAATCCTCGCTCATGGGCAGGTCAAAATCCACCGCCCACTCCCGGGACCAGAAGTTGTCGCGACCGGGTTTGCCTTTATCCTGCATGGCAATAGGGCCGTACTCGAATGCCAGCCGATCTCCCTGCCATGAGGAGCAAGGTTGCGGGGCACGCCAGCGGTTATCCCCTACAGGCGGCGCGGCAAAGGGGATGCCCTTGAAGCTGGTGATACGCGGATCAGCTGCTGGCAAGCCCCGCACCCAACCGTTCTCTGTTTTAATGCGGCGGTTCATGTGTATTCCTCCATCCATTCATCACTCACGCTGTTGCGTTTCCAGTTCCGGTATGAACCACACGGTTATCTTTCCAGTTCCGTAGCGCAAAAACGTTTTTGCTTTATCTGGCACGATTATGGCGCAGCGTTTCTGTTCTGTCAACACCCAATATCGCTATATTTTAAAAGACTTTACCGCAGTCGCGCGTGAATGAATTGTAAAATGCAAAATCCTTTTTGCTTTCTATTGACAAATTGAGGAAAAAGTGCAATTATAAAGTATCTTAATTCACTGGCGAGCCGGTATCCGGTATGATGAAGGCACTGCAACATTCCAAAGAAGTACGCGCCTTCTCCAGAGACTGTGCAAAAACGCTTTTGAGGGGCAATCATCCGCCCTTCGAACTGGAGGGGATCGGTATGGCGCAAAAGCGGGTAGGCCTTAAACAAATCGCCGAATTGGCGGGTATGAGCATGGGCAACGTATCGATGGTGCTCAGCGGTCGCGGAGACGAAGCCCGCATCAGCAAAGCCAGTCAGCAGCGCATTCTGGACGCAGCCAAAGAGCTGCAATACAAGCCCAACGTATACGCCAAACGCCTTCGCATGCAAAACGCGAGTCGGCTTATTATCGCTGTGTTTTTCGCCCCAACGCGTCATGTGGCTGTGGTTGGCAGTTTTTTTGCTGGTATCCACGATCTGCTGGCGGGCGACAAGGACGACATGAAGCCCGAAATCGTGCTCTATCCCTACACGCAGGGGCAGTTACGCGACGCGGACGAGCAGATCCACCAGACCTGTTTCAACGGTGCGGTGTTTATGGGAATGTCCACGGATGACATGAACTATCTGGAAAGCCTTGAAATCCCCGCACCCATCGTATTGTTCAATCGTGTATCCGCTCATCATCACTACGTGTATGCCGACAACGCAAACATCGGCGAGATTGCGGCGCGCGTGTTTGCCCAAAAAGGTTTGCACAACGTATACCTGGTGACGGGGCGAAATGTTTCCGTCGCCGGGGAGGAGCGCGAGCAGGGCTTTATCAACGGATGCCAGCGGCTGGCGCTGCATTTGCCGGAAACGCATGTGCTGCGTGTAAGTAACCGTTATGAAGGTGGCAAAGAGGCCGCGCAATTGATTCCCGACGGCCCGGATATGCCGGATGCCATCTTCTTCTCCGAGGGGTTGATGGGTGCCAGCGCGCTGCACGAACTGCAGGTGCGGGGCTTCCGTATCCCCGAACAGATCAGTTTGCTGTGCTACAGTGGCGGCAGCAGCGAAGGATACACCATTCCCACGCTTTCCACCATCCAGATGCCTATGGAGGAGATGAGCCGGGACTGTCTGGTACTGCTGCAACAAGCCATCCAGCATCCGGAGCGCGGGCAGATGAGCATTACGCATAAGCCAATATTAGAAATCCGCGAAAGCATTGTGATATAGTACAGATAATAAGACGATTCATTTTCGCGGATGGCGCGATGGAATGCTTGGAAATGCAGCGCAAAAGCAACGATGAATACCGTTCGCATAAAGAAGAAGCAAATGATCTGCCAGTTCCAGGAGCCACCCCCATGCAGGCTTTTCATATTTATTATTTCAGTGATAGCAGTAACAATTTCAACAATTGGGGGCAATTCAGGGGCAGCTGCATTTTCGAAGATGCAAACATAGTAATAAGCAACCTGAGTGCGCATCGGCCTCATCAGAAGCACAAAGACCCCGCAGGCTTTGCAACCTGCGGGGTTTTCTTCTGGAGCTGATGACGCGATTCGAACGCGTGACCTCATCCTTACCAAGGATGTGCTCTACCGACTGAGCTACATCAGCCCATTTTTTGGGCAACGGTGATATAATACACGAACACGCTGTAAAATGCAAGACTCTGCGGCAATTTCCGCGTAAAAAATGTGGGCCAGCTGTGCTATATGTTCCTTTTCTTCCTTTGAGAATTTGCGGATGGTTGGATCGGATGTTATAATAAAAATGAAGTAATGTGGTAGAAAAAACCGGTTTTGCTCTGTGCATTAATAAAAAACACCTTCCCAATGCGTTTTGGATCTGCCAAGCGCAATGGTTTGTGTCTTACGAACCCATGGGTTACGGAAAACGCAGGAGGATGAAGGGTGATGACGCGGTGCTATTTCAAGACCATTATCATGATGGGCAATCTATTGCCGTAGTGAATGCGACCGGCGCCTTGCATATCCATAATGACTTCACAAACTATACGCTTTTCCCATGGCATTGCCATTCGTTTTATGAACTGCAATATTATGTGGATCCCATAGATGGCAACGCTACCGGGACGGATCGGATGTTTAAACTTTTTGCGCCCTTCCAGCCTCACTCCTGTGAGGACGAAGGCTACCGTTACTCTTTGATGGTGCAGTTCAGCCAACAGTTTGTAAGGTTGAGCGTGCCTTCGCTCCCGGAAGGAGCTATGCTGCGCATGGCAGCCAGCAGTATCAGCACGGACGGCATTCATCTTGCTAAAGAGGGTCCGACGGACCAGTTACTGCGGAAAATAGCAGACGTTATTCCATCTTATTATGATGATTGCGAAACCGAAGCGCATAACCGGTTATCGGTAGCCTGGCACACCCCGCTTCACGAGCTGCATCTGAACAGTGACCTGCTTCAGCTTCTTCTGTGTTTGCTGGAGGCGGGAATGATCATGATAACCTACGATGGCATCATGAATCTGGGCACCCATTTTCAGCACCTGGTTTCCCGGATCATCTCGTCTCCGGAAGAGCATCTTTCCATGTCCGACGCGGCGGCACTGTCTCACATGAGTTACGGCGACTTCAGCCGAAATTTTAAAAACACAACAGGGTACGGTTATACCGAATTCTGTAATATGTCCCGCATAGGTCGTGCGGAAGAATTGCTTCGTTTTGAGGATATCAGCACCACGGAACTGGCGGAACGGCTCAATTTTGGCTCAGTCAGTTACCTGAACCGCGTTTTTCTGCGCTTTACCGGGTTGACGCCAACCGCATATAAGGCAATCTGTCATCACGAGCCGAGTAAAAAAGGACTATAATTCCGCAAAATCGAATATTGTTTGTGGTAAATTAAAGGCCGTATAATACATTCAATAGTGAGCTTTCTGAATATCAAAAAGAGAGCGTTTCACAAATTTCATCATCGAGGAGGAACTGTCTATGTGGAAAAAAATCGCAGCCCTTATGTTAACCTTAATCCTGGTTGCTTCTCTGTGCAGCGTCGCCAGCGCGGAGACCACACCCCTGTCCGGCAAGCTGACCATCTGGGCCTGGGGCGCGGATGCGGAAGCCGAGCAGCGGAAAGCCATCATTGAAACCTTTATCGCCGCGCATCCCGAACTGGAAGTGGAGTATTCCATCATCCCCACCGCCGATTCCGTATGGGACCAGAAAGCTTCCGCTGCCCTGTCCAGCGGTTCTGCTCCCGACGTTATCCAGATGTCTCCCGATTATTTCGGCATGAACACCAAATATTACATGGACCTCAATCCCCTTGTGGAACGTGACGGGGTAAAGCTGGACGAAGTACTGCTGCCCGGCATGATCGACGGCTACTATGATGCCGACGGAAAACTGGAAGGCTTCCCCCTCCATTCCAACTGCTTCTACATGGCCATTAACAAGGATATGTTCGACAACGCGGGCGTTGCCTATCCCGAAGCGGGTTGGACCATGAACGACCTGCTGGACTGGGGCACCAAATTCGTCGGTGGCGAAGGCGCCAACCAGACTTTTGCGATCGCCAAGCATTGGGTAATGAACAACATCATGCTCTATGCCGGCGGCGGCGTGCCCTACTCTCCCGATCTGCAGACCTGCTATATGAACAGCGCCGATATCACCAAGAGCCTGGAACTGTATCAGAAGCTGATTACCGGCGGTCTGATGCCCAATGATACCGAAAGCAAAGCGATCCCCTCCGCCGTACTTTTCGAAAGCGGCCTGTGCGCCATGTATCCCTGCGGCGGTTTCGAAGCGGAGAGCTTCCTGAATGACTGCGCCGAGAACGGGATCAACGTTGCATTCGTGCCCATGCCCAGCGGCGTGAGCGATGGCAAAGAGATCAATGTTCAGTACGCTACCGGCTGGGCCATCACCCAAACCGCCAAGAACGTGGACGCGGCCTGGGAATTCCTGAAAGAATCCGCTTATGCCAACGAGGATATGTGCAAAGCTACGGCCACCTGCGGCATCCCCGCTTCCAAGGCAGTTGCCGAAAATTATTACGCAAAAATCGAGTATCCCGGCTTCGGCACCACCTTTAACGACTACATGGTTGCTCATCTGGGCGCCGCTCACCTGAATCCCTTTGGCGGCACGTTGGCTTCCACCGGTGATATCTGGGCCACCATGGTGCAGGCTGTAACCATGGACGGTCAAACCCCGGAAGATACCATGACGAAGTATGCACAGCAGTGCATGGACGAGTTCGCCAGCTACGGTTTCAACACCAGCATCAAAGCAAACTAAATTGATTAACGGTAAGGCGCGGGGGAAAGAACCTTCTTTCCCTCGCCCTTTCGTTCGCAGGTGGAGTAAACAATGAAAAAGAGTAGCATATCCGGGTTTGAACGTCGGAATACGAAGAATTTCTACGCCTTCATTTCCCCCTGGTTGATTGGTTTTTTAGTGCTGACGGTCTATCCCATGTTTGAGTCTTTTCGTCTTTCCCTTACGGATACCGGCTTTACCGGAACAGGCGGCTACATAGGCTTCGCAAATTTTCTAACCGCCTTCACCGCCGATACGCGCTACTGGATTTCCTTCCGGAACACCCTCGTTTACGTACTGATGTTTGTACCCCTAAACCTGATCCTGTCCTTTTTCCTGGGCTGGCTCCTGAGTCGCAAAGTCCGCTGTTTGGGTTTTTTCCGCAGCGTATTCTATATCCCTTACTTAACCGCCGGCGTCGCCGTAACCATCATGTGGGGCTGGCTGTTTAACGGCAGCTACGGCCTCATCAACTATGTATTATCCATGTTCGGCATCTCCGGACCTAACTGGTTAGGGGATAAAAATACCGCTCTGATGTGCATCGTTTTAATGAACCTCTGGTCCATCGGCAATAATATCCTGATTATGCTTTCCGGCATACAGGATATCCCCCAATCCTATTACGAAAGCGCTGAAATCGATGGCGCCTCCACGTTCCGGCAAATTTTTACCATCACCATCCCCCTCAGCACCCCCACCATTTTCTTCAACCTCGTAATCGGCATCATCAACGCCTTCCAGCTGTTCAATCAACCCTACATCCTGACCGACGGAGGCCCGGTGGACTCCACCCGGACCATGTCCATGCTGGTATTCCAGAATGCCTTTGAATACGGCAAGATGGGGTATGCGTCGGCTGTAGCGTGGACTCTGTTTGTCGCGATTATGGCGATTACGCTGATCGTCCAATCCACCTCCCGTAAATGGGTTTTCTACGGGGATTGATGGGAGAGCATGACAATGAGAAAAAATTCTTCCTACCGTACCAGACGGGCTGTCGGCCGTACTTTAGTTTACATCATTCTGATTCTTTGCACGGTCATCAGCATTATGCCGTTTCTCTGGATGATCCTGACCTCTGTGAAATCCACCGCGGAAGCGTACCGTTTTCCGCCTTCCATCATTCCGAAGAAATGGTTATGGATTAACTATACCAACGGTTTGGGCAAGGCGAACTTCCTGCTGTTCTTCAAAAACACAGTGCTTGTTTCCCTTCTGTGCACGGTTGGCACCGTGATTTCCGCCCAGGTTGTGGCCTACGGTTTTGCGCGTTTCCAGTGTAAAGGCTCAAAGCTCTGGTATACCCTGATGATGGCCACCATGATGTTGCCCAGCCAGGTAACCCTGATTCCGCAGTATCTGCTGTACCTCAAAATGGGGATGGTAGACACCTATTGGCCGCTTATTATCCCCGCGTGGCTGGGCGGCGGCGCGTTTAACATTTTCCTGTTCATACAGTTCTTCCGTACCCTGCCCAAAGAACTGAATGAAGCCGCTTACATCGACGGCGCTTCAACGCTGCAAACGTTCGTTCATATTATGATGCCGTCGGTAAAATCCGTATCGCTGTGTGTGCTGGTGATGTCGCTGGTATATAATTGGAACGATTTTTTCCAGCCCTTGATCTACATCAACAGCACGCAAAAGTTTACGCTGGCGATTGGGTTGCAGTTCCTCAACAGCTCCATGGGGCAGACGAAGATCGGGCAGATGATGGCCGTTGCCGTCACCACCATGATTCCTGTGCTGATTATCTTTTTCCTGTGCCAGCGTTATTTTATCGAAGGAATCAAAATGTCCGGAATCAAGGACTGATACGAAGAAGCATCGTTTTTACGCCCAATTTCATTTCTGAAATTGGGCGTATCTTGATTTTTTTCTGTAAATGATACCCTTCTTCTTTTCGAAAAAGTTCGGCATCCAGGCCGGCTTTCTGTCCTCCGGCCCGTTGCCATTGAACGCTCCCGGCGATTATGCGTCGGCGCGGGGCGCGGCAACGCTTTCGCGCTTCACCAGTTCAACATCCAGCTCGATCTTTACCACGCACTTCAGGTTGATGTCGCTCGCGATTTGCAACAGCGTGCGCACCGCCACAACGCCCATCTCCTGCCGGAATACTTTGATGGACGTAAGCGAAGGCATATGGAACTGACACAGCTGCACATCGTCCATCCCGATCATGGAAACGTCGCGGGGGGTCGCGTATCCTTTTTCCGCAAGCGCGCGCATACAGCCGACCGCCATGATGTCATTTCCCGCAAAGAAAGCGGTGGGCGGTTTACGCCCGCTTTCCAGCAGTGCCAGCATATCGCTGTACGCGCCGTCCAGTGTGGGCGTTACGCGCCAGAAGCTGCTATCCTCTACCGGCAGCCCGCCTTCTTCCATCGCCGCCTCATAGCCTTTTCGCCGATAGCGCATGTTGCTGAACTCTACCACGCTTGTAATGTGCCCGATCTGGCGATGCCCCGCCTCCCGAAGCGCGTTTACCGCCATGTAGCCGGCGTTATAATTGTTCATCACGACGGCGTTCACTTTTTCATGCCGGAACAGATTATCCAGCACCAGCAGCGGAGAGTTGCAATGCTCAAAACAGGCCAGATCCTCGGCATACATCTCCGTGCCCAGCAGGATCACGCCCGCGCACTTTTCCGCGCATATGCTGCGGATTCGCTCGCGGTAATCCGCGTCCTGCTGGCTGTGAATGTGCGTGATGATCAGTTCGTGGCCCTGCGCCTGGCACTCCCGCTCGATGCTTTCCACCAGTTCCATAAAAAACTGCGTGTCCATCACGACCAGACCGTGCCGCTTGAACATTACAAGGCGGACATAGCTTTTTTCAGGTGCGGTTTTCGCGGAGGCTTTCACGCTGCTGTACCCCATCTCGTTTGCGAGCGCGCGAATCTGCGCGGCAATTTCCCTGCTCACCCCGGCGCGCCCGTTCAGCGCGTTGCTGACTGTCGCGGGAGAAACGCCTGCCCTGGCCGCGATATCCCGGACCCGAATTTTCATCTGCATGCATCCTTTCGGTTCGCAGTTTACTTCCCATATAATGTATTATCATAACACACAACAAAACAAACGCAACAACAAACTGAATATTTGGCAAATCACCCGTCTATGCCTTCAAAACACACGTCAGGCATACCCTCCGCAAGCTGAACAGCCTGCCAGCCCCATCAGCGGTGACGATAAACCTCCCAGCCCATATAGTTCCCCAGCGCCTCCTCCAGCACATCGGCGCAGGTGGTTTGCGTAAGCGCCACGTGGTGTTCAAAGCCGTTACGGGTCAGATATCGCATCAGCTCGTTCAAATGCGGCACTTCGCATACGGCAACGCCGCCAAACGTGGGCAGCGGATCGTCCGTAAAGCGGCCTTCGCCCAGATAGCACTTGATTTTACCATGCTTATCGTCCGTCGTCACCTTCAGATACGTCATTTCCGACGGACGCACCCGACCCTTGAGCGCGCCAAAGCTGACCTCCGTGCCCAGCGTCGTGGCAAGGATGTCCAGATTGGCAATTTCGGGTTTTTCCGCGAACGCGCAGGCCGGATAGTTGCTGCAATGAACGTTGATGCACTTATCCGGAACATTCTGATAGTTATTATTCCAGTCCTGATAGATGGGGGGCACATCCCCCGCCCGGAGCAGGGCCAGCATGCTGACTGCACCCATGACGTCCGTTTCGCATGCCGACGGCAGCCCTCGCTGCCCCATCATCGACATGCAAAGGCACATCGCGCAGCCATAGTTGGCCTCCACGCTGTCCCAGCACTGGATGGCGCTCGCGTCGCAGTGATGATCGCGCATCCACTGATCCACCGAGATGCACAGCTTCGCCTGGCGTTCCAGCTTCTGCTCCTCCGTGCACGGGGCCACGCTGCCATAAGCGCGAATTTCCGCAACCTTATCCTGCACGGCCTTCTCATCCGCCAGCGCGGCGATGTCCGCCAAAATCTCGCTGAAATCCTCTGTTTCCACCGTAATCCCGCTCTGTTGCAGAAGCTTCTCGGAATAACGCACGGTACGGAAGGGCATCACGCGCGCGCCGATCTGCGCGATACGCGCCGTTCGGATGGTTTTCACCACGGCGCACACGTGCGCGAAACGATCCACATCCGCCCTGAACTCCTCACCGTCCACGGCGCAGGTATGGCGGCTGGTAAGCGTGTAGCGGATACCGTACTGGTAAAGGTTATTGCACAGGCTTAACTTCCCGCAGAACGCGTCGCGGCGGTTTTCCAGCTGGAGCTTGTCAAAATCATCGTCGCATGCCTGAATCAAAATCGGGCAGTCCAAGCGGCTCCATTTCAACGCGTCGGCCACACCCGTTTCCTCCCCGAAGTTGGGCAGGCAAACGATCACGCCGTCTATCGTATCCGCATGCGCCCGAAAAAGCGCCGCGCATTTCTGTGCTTCCTCATAAGTCATGGTCTCCCCCATAAAGGTGTCGTCCGTAGAAAGCGTTACGATCGAATGTCCCCATTCCGTCAGGCTTTTCAGCAGCTTCTCCCGTGCCGTAATCACCAGATGATCCGGAAAAAAACTGCGGTTGCTGATCACCACGCCAAATGTCGCCATTGCGAGTCCTCCATTTCAATCGGCGCGTCGCGCCGCCCTTGTATCCGCTACTGTCTGCATTGCTTTACGGCTTTTTTCCAGCCGGTCAGCAGGCTCTCCCGTTCTTCCCGGCCCATATCGGGCAGGTAGGTTTTTCCCCCGCGCTGCGCCGAAAAAATTTCGTCCCCGAAAACGCCAACGCGCATGCCCGCCATACAGGCCGCGCCCAGCGCGCTCAGTTCGCTTTGCGCCGCGCAACGCACCGGGCAGCCAAGCAGATTGCTTTGAAACTGCATTAAAAGCGCGTTGCACGTCACCCCTCCGTCCACGCGCAGTTCGCTCAGGGGCTTGCCTGTGTCGCGCTCCATGGCGGCGACAATTTCCGCGTCCTGATACGCGATGCTTTCCAGCGCCGCGCGGATGATATGGGCACGCGTCGTGCCGCGATGAATCCCCGCGAGTACCGCGCGCGCGTCCGCATCAAAATATGGCGCGCCCAGCCCCGAAAACGCGGGGATAAAGTACGCGCCCTCCGTGCCGCGAACGCTTGCGGCGATAGACTCCACGTCGGCAACATCGTCAATCAGCCGCGCCTCGTCGCGAAGCCAGCACAATGTATCCCCCGAAGAAGTCACATTACCCTCCAGCACATAGCAGGTTTTTCCCCGAAAACCAAAACCGACCGAAGCGGAAAGTCCGTTCGATGAGGAAACGCATGCGTCACCAACGTTCATCATTACGCTGCTGCCGGTGCCATAGGTTGCCTTCGCCATCCCCGCGCACAGGCAGCCCTGCCCGAACAGCGACGCATGGCTGTCGCCCATCACGCCGGTGATCGGCACGCCTGTATGCGTGCGGCCAAAATCCCCATCGGAAGGGGTGATGTCCGGCAGACACGCCCTCGGGATTCCGAACAGCGCCAGCAGACCGGCATCCCATTGAAGCGTATGAATATCGCACAGTTCAGTGCGGCTTGCATTGCTCACATCGGTACGGAAGACCGCGCCGTTCGTGAGGCGGAAGATCAGATAGCTGTCCATGGTGCCGATGCAAATCTCGCCGGCTTCCGCGCGCTTTTGCCATTCCGGGTGCCCCCGAAGCGCAAACGCCGCCTTTGCCGCCGGATAATAGGCGGACAGCCGGAGCCCCGTTTTGGCAAGCACTTCGTTCGCACTGGGCAGCAGATCCCGGCAGAGCGCCCCGGCGCGCACATCCTGCCAGACAATCGCATTCCCCAGAGGAATACCGGTCGCGCGTTCCCAGATCACGGTGGTTTCCCGCTGGTTGCTGATAGCGATCGCACGCAGCTCCTCCGGGGCGCAATCGCGCGTAACCGTCTCTATGCCTGTCCGTACATTCTGCCAGATTTCCTCCGCATCCTGTTCCACATACCCGGAGCGAGGAAAAAACTGCGCGTGTTTTTTTGCGCAGCGCGTGACGATCCCGCCCTGCCGGTTCACCAGAAACACTTTGCTGGCGGATGTGCTCTGGTCGATCGCTACGATATATTCATCCATATTTCACCGCCACTGCCGAACGGTCTGGGCGATTCCCTGCGGCGTAAGCCCGTAATGCTCGAAAACCTCGCCGCTTGTACCGCTGTAAAGTTTCTCGTCCGGCAGGCCGAGAATGCGCATCCTCGTTGGCTTGTACTGCGAAAGTACTTCCGCCACCGCCCCGCCAAGCCCACCGTGTATATTGTGCTCCTCCACGGTCAGCACAAACCCGGTGTCGGCCGCCTCCAGAATCGCCGCCTCATCCAGAGGGCGGATCGTATGCATATCATAAACGCTGACGCCAATCCCATCGCATGCCAGCAGTTTCGCCGCCTCCAAAGCGATCGAGACCATCTCTCCACACGCGATCACGGCGGCGTCCCGGCCCGAACGCAGTCGGTTTGCCTGGCCGGGAATGAAGCGCGCGCCGTCGTCATAGATCGTTGGCACGGCGGCGCGACCCATGCGAACATAGGCCGGGGCATCGGACTTTGCCAGGTATCGGGTTAACGCCGCGGTCTGCGGCCCGTCGGCCGGCAGGAAAATTTCGAGTCCCGGAGTAGCGCGCATCAGCGCAATATCCTGCGTAGCATGGTGCGTGGAGCCGAGCGCGCCATAGCTCACCCCGCCCGATACCCCGATGATCTTCACATTGGCATGGCTGTAACCGACATCCACCTTCACCTGTTCGGCAGAGCGAAGCGTGTAGAAGCACGCAGGCCCGCATACGAACGGGCGCAGGCCGCCGTTCGCAAGGCCCGCCGATATGCCGATGGCATCCTGTTCGGCAATGCCGCACTCCACAAACTGGTTGGGCAATTCGTCCGCAAAATCCGTCAGGGTTACGCTGCCGCGGCTGTCCGTCGCGACCGCGAAAAGGGAGGGGTCTTCGCGCGCCAGCTCCAGCAGCGTTCGCGTAAAAGCTATCCGTGCCGCTTCCGTATTCATGCCCACTCCACTCCTCCCACGCCCAGCGCGGCGTATGCCGCCTGCAGCTGTTCCTCCGAAGGCACCTTGTGGTGCCATTCCTTTCGGTTCTCGGCAAAAGGCAGCCCCTTGCCTTTAACCGTATGGGCAATCAGGCAGTGGGGCCTGCCCGCAGGATGGGCTCCATGGAAGTAGGCAAGCAGCGCCTGCATATCGTTTCCGTCACACTCGCATACGTCCCAGCCGAAAGCGGTCCACTTGCCGCGCAAGTCTTCCAGCGCCATGGTGGATTCCGTGGGGCCGCTGATTTGCAGGCCGTTCCGGTCAATGATGGCGTACAGATTATCGAGCCGATCGTTTGCTCCCGCCATCGCCGCTTCCCAAACGCTGCCTTCGCCCAATTCTCCGTCGCCCATCACCACGTAAGCGCGGTAATCGCGCCCCGTGCGTTTGGCGGCAAGCGCCATGCCGACTCCCACGGACAGGCCGTGGCCCAGCGCGCCTGTGCAGACCTCAATTCCGGGGATCGCGTTATTCGGGTGCCCAATCAGTCGGCTGCCCGCCTGCGAAAAAGTGCGCAGTTCTTCTTTCGGAAAAAATCCGCGATCCGCCAGAATCGCGAGATAGCCCTCCACGCTGTGCCCTTTGCTTAAAAGGAAGCGGTCGCGGTCGGGATACAGGGGCATATCCGGGCGAACGTTCAGCACGTCATAATACAGCACAGTCAGAATATCCAACACGCTCATCGCGCCGCCGGTGTGCCCGGTTTTTGCGCGGTATATCATCGTAATGGCATCCGCCCGTCTTAGATTTGCAAGAATCCGCAGTTCGCTGGCATTCATACAGGTTTTCCTTTCCGATCCTTTCGGGGAGGCCCGTCAGGATTTAGCAAATGCAATATAGCACGCAGGCTAAACATTGTCAACTATTTTGCTGATTATGTTGCATTTAGTAAGTTAATTTTTGTTATCCGCAAACTGCTGTTTTCAGCTTTCGTTTGCGGCGCACGTCCTTGTATCGGCCCGCCGAATCCGCTGGGGACACAAACAGTCCCTTGTTCCGATCGAAGGTTGTGATCCTGCCGTGCGGAGAAAAGCTATGTATTTATCGGTTCTCTTCCGCTTGTTTTTCATTACGGTTCGTCATCGGTATATATAAATATTTAAAAATATTTTGCAAAATTCGCTTGACATAACGGAGCGCATGTGTATACTGTTTAGCTGTATGGTGCATGTGCGTTTATCTGTCTGCAGACAGGGACAACCGGGTTACTCAAACACACGGATTTATAAGGAGGGTCACTATGTCGATCAAAAAGGTGTTGGCTTGTGTTCTTGCGTTGACGCTTTGCGTATCCCTCACAGCCGGTTTCGCGGAAACCGCCCCGGTAGAACTTACCTATTGGGCCCACAGCGGCGTAAAAACGTCCATCGAGCCCATGACCGAAGCCTACCTCGCGGCGCATCCCGAAGTGAAGATCACCGTTTCTTACTATGCCACCGACGATATCAAACCGGCGCTGAAAGTTGCCGCTTCCTCTGATACGTTGCCCGATATGTGGTTTAACTGGGGTGGAAGCCTTGCCGGGTACTACGTTACCAACGGCTGCACCTACGACCTCACCCAGTATGCCGCCGATCACGACTGGCGCTCCCTTTTCAACGGCGGCGCGCTGGACCTGTGCACGCTGAACGGTCAGCTGGCAGGCATTCCCACCAGCATGGCGATGCTGTCCATGTATTATAAGAAAGACGTTTTTGAAAAGTGCGGCGTGGCTGTGCCCACCACCTTTGACGAACTGGAAGCCGCCTGCGCGAAGTTAAAGGAAAACGGCGTCGTGCCCTTCGCGACCGCCGGTATGTACGGCTGGCATCTGATGCGCATCATTGAACAGCTGATTGAATACTACGCCGGTCCCGAACTGCACGATCAGCTGCAGAACATGACCACCAGCTGGGATTGCGACGCAGTCATCAAAGCCCTCACCAAGTATCAGGAATGGGTGCATAAGGGATATTTCCCCGATGGCTTCATCACCAGCAGCCCCGACGATACCGAAATGCTGCTTGCCTCCGGTCAGGCCGCCATGGACCCCGAAGGCCAGTGGTTTGACAACACCGCCACCAACGACGGCCTCGATATCAGCGAGTTCGACTGGTTCCCCTTCCCCAACGGCACAGGCCGCATCTCTGCCTTCGGCGAAATGGTTCAGCTGAACAAAAAGCTGACCCCCGAACAGGTGGACGCAGCCGTGCAGTACGTCACCTACATCTTCGCCAATGATACCGCTCACCAGCTGGCGCTGCCTTCGGCAAACTTCTCCTATCCGGAAACGCAGCCTCACGCCGAAAAGGTGTTTGAGTATGCCAAGACCGCCGGTTCCTTCACCATCACGGATCAGGCGTTCCCGACCGAAGTCGCCGACGTGCTGTTCAGCCAGCAGGATGCTTTGGCCATGGATTCCACAACGCCCGAGCAGGCCGCCGCTGCGATTCAGGCCGCGGTTGAAAAATATCTCGCCGCCAAGTAATATGTAAAGAAGCAGCTGGCCCTCGTCTTGCAATGAGGCGAGGGCCACGCTATTCTGTTCAGATCGTGTGGGGGACATATGGAAAACAAACGTACCGAGTCTGCCGCCATCCTGTTTTTGCTGCCGGCTACCGTGATCTATCTTTCCGTGATCGTGTTTCCTGTTTTCTATTCCCTGTATCTCAGCCTTTTTACCGGAAGCGGCATCAACAACTGGACCTTCTGCGGGGTGCAAAACTATACCGCGCTGTTTAAGGACAGCATCTTTCTGACTTCGTTTGGCAATTCCGTAATCTGGATGGTACTGTCGCTGATCTTCACAACGGGCCTTTCGCTTCTTCTGGCCGTGATTTTAAACCGCAGTTTTCCAGGCCGCACGTTTTTCCGCGGACTGTTTTACTTGCCCGCTGTGGTAGCGCTCATTGCCGTCGCCATCACCTGGCGGTGGATTTACCATCCCACGTTCGGGTTCATCAATCAGCTGCTTTCCGCCTTCGGAGTTAAAACGGGGCAAGCCTGGCTTTCTCAGCCCCAGTCTGCGCTGCTGGCGTGCTTTTTCGCCGCGCAATGGCAGGCCATTGGTCAGCCGATGATCCTGTTCCTTGCCGGATTGCAAACCATTCCCAACGATGTTATGGAAGCTGCAGTTATTGACGGGGCGGGCAGTTTCCGCCGCTTTATCAGCATCACCATTCCGCTTCTGCGCAACACGTTTGTCGTGGTCATCTCCACGCTGATGATGGGCGCGCTGAAGGTATTTGATATTATCATCGGCCTTACCGACGGCGGCCCTAATAACGCGTCGCAGGTGCTGGCCTCCTACATGTATTCGCAGACGTTCGAGTATAACCACTGGGGATACGGCGCTGCGATCGCCTGTTTTATGGTTCTGCTGATGGCTTTCATCGTTATTCCCTACGTAAGTTTCACCGCCAGGAATCAGGAGGATCGCTAGGATGAAGAAAAAGTTGTCGCGTCCGGGCACCTGGCTGATGTACGGTGTTCTGCTGCTCCTGTCTCTGATCTGGATCGCGCCGCTGTTTACGCTGATTGCAACCGCCGTAAAAACCAAAAAAGATTTCTTCAGCGGCCTCGGGCTGTTCCAATTTCCCAGCACCATTGCCTGGAGCAACTTTCAAGCGGCTTTCACAACGGGGCATTTGCTGCGTTACATGAGAAACGACCTGATTATCTGCTGCATGAAAGTTCCGCTGGGCATCCTGCTGGAAGCGATGGCCGCCTTTGCGCTTACGCGCCTGCGCGTGCGTCACCGCACAGGACTGTTCATCTTCTTTCTGGTCGGCATGATGCTGCCCATGCAGGTGGCGCTGGTGCCCATCAGCGTGGTTTTCAACAAGCTGAACCTGTTCAACACCTATTTCGGTCTGTTTTACGTGTACGTCGGTTTCGGCCTGTCGTTTGGCATCCTGGTGTTCCGCGGATTTTTCCAGAGCATCCCCAAAGAAATGGACGAGGCCGCGTATATCGACGGCTGCAACAAGTTCCAGCTGTTCACGCGCGTAATTCTGCCGCTGGCGAAACCCGCCACCGCCACGCTGCTGATCAGCGACTTTTTAGCCACCTGGAATGAGTTTCTGCTGGCGAACGTTATTATTACCAACGACGGGCTGAAAACGGTGCCTACCGGCATACTGACGTTTGTGGGGCAACACGGCACCGATTACGGCGGCCTGTGCGCCGGCGTGCTGATCAGTATCGTCCCCGTGATGATCGTATACTTCGTTTTCCAGAAATATTTCGTCGCCGGTATGGCAGGCGCCATCAAGCAATAAAAACGCGGAGGAATGGTTATGGAACCGTTGTTTACCAAAGCGGTGGATCGCTGGGACGTTTTCGAATGGTCCTGTCACGGCCCCACAGAAAACAACCCCTTTACGGATCAGTGGCTGAAAGCCGAGTTTTCCTGCGGGCTGGAGAGCCTCTGCGTAGACGGTTTTTACGACGGCGACGGCGTCTACCGCGTTCGGTTTATGCCCTCCCGCGAAGGTACATACCGCTTCCGCATCACGACAAGCTTCCCGTTGGAAAACGCGGAAGGCACGTTCACCGTGGGCGCTCCCCAGGCCGGGCGGCATGGGCCGGTACGGGTTGCGGATACCTGGCGCCTTGTGTATGAGGACGGTACGCCCTACCTTTGTTTGGGCACAACCTGCTATGTATGGGCTTTACAGTCCGACGAGCTGGTCGCGGAAACACTCCAGACGCTCTCCCAAAGCGCGTTTACCAAAATCCGTTTTTGTATTTTCCCAAAACATTATGCCTATAACCTGCACGAACCGTACAGCTATCCGTTTATCGGAACGCCGATGGACTCCTCCGTGCTGACGGATCAGAACTTTGGCGACTACAACGAGCTTTCCTCCGGGAACGAATGGGATTTCACACGCTTCAACCCCGCGCATTTTCAGCGGCTGGAACGGTGCATACAGGCGCTGGGCAGATTGGGGATTGAAGCGGACCTGATCCTGTTCCATCCTTATGACCGATGGGGCTTCTCCTGCATGCCGCAGGAAGCGGATCTGCGCTACCTGCGATATGTGATCGCCCGTTTCTCCGCTTATCACAACGTTTGGTGGTCGCTTGCCAACGAGTATGACCTGATGAAGCATAAAACGCTTGCCGACTGGGAAAAGATCGCGCAGGTTCTATGCGAGAACGACCCGTACCGTCACCTGCGGTCCATCCACAACTGCTTCCATTTTTATGATTACAACCGCCCCTGGATTACACATTGCAGCATCCAGCGCAACGACCTTTACAAGAGCGCCGAGCTGACCAACCAGTGGCGCGAACGCTACCGCAAGCCGGTCGTGCTGGACGAAATCGCCTACGAGGGCAACATCCAGTATGGATGGGGCAACCTGACGGGCGAGGAAATGACGCGGCGTTTCTGGGAAGGTGCTTTGCGCGGCGGATACCCCGGACACGGCGAAACTTTCCTCGATCCGTCGGGCATTCTGTGGTGGTCGCACGGCGGAACGCTGCACGGCGACAGCCCGGCACGGATCCGTTTTCTTGCCGGGGTGCTGCGGCAGGTGCCGGAGGGGTTGCAGCCCAATCCCGAAGCCTCATGGGATGAGGTGGGCGCCGTTTCCCTGTCGGGCACGCAGTATCTGTATTACTACAGCTTCATGCGCCCCGGATTCCGCGATTTCCACATGGAAGGCCGGTACGCCGTTACGGTCTATGATACGTGGAATATGACAGAGGAAGACAGAGGCGTGTATACCGATTCCTTCCGCATCCAGCTGCCGGGCAGGCCCTATATGGCCATCCGCCTGCAAAAACAATAATGTGAGCCTTTTCCGGCAAACGAGCCGACATCCCTCCTGATAAATGACGTTCCGCCACGTATCTCTTACGCCGACGGAACGTCATTTCATATTCATTTCAGCGGAACCCGCTCCGGAACATGCGCCTGATCCCGCCAGGGCAAATCGCAAGTCCCCATGCCTCGCGGCGAGAGACTCGACGGGAAGGCCCCCTGCATTCGGGTCGCATCGGTACACACCAGCTTCTTCGGGTTCACTCCGGCTGACGCAACAGAACTTCCAACGGTGTTTCCGACGGTTCTGCATCCGGCCCGAGAACAGCGACCGGCAGGCGAACCGGCAACAACTCGCCGGAGCGCAGCCGGTCCACGGGCGCGATCAGCCCGATCTCCGCCCGGTTTCGCACCCGGGCGGCAAAGTCCGCCTCATCCGCAAGGGGTGTGGGCAATTCGATGCCGGAATATTCCGCCCACGGCAGATCGTGGATGTCGCTGCCCGCCAGCATCGGAAGCCCCAGATTTTTCGCGTAACGGTAGGCCTGCACGTTCGTTTCCATGGGGTTGGCGGCGTTGTACACCTCCGCGCCGTCCACGCAGACGGTGTTCAGGTTGATACGATGGATATAGCTGCGGTTACGGAAAGGGTGCGCCTGCACCACGCAACCGCCGTAGCGGTGCGCCTCGCGGTATTGCTCGGCGCGCGTCCAGCGTTTCACCTCCGGGTGCTCATACAGCCAGGCCCGGTTCAACCCATACACAAGGTATTCGTCCCCGTTAAACGCCTGTTCCCATCCGAACAGCACCTGCACGCCGCGTTTGTCGCCTTCCGCCTTTGCCTGTTCGTACCCTTCGCAGAACCAGTCCACCTGATCGCGCCACGGAAGCGTTTGGTCCACCGCGGTATTTCCGCCGAAAAAATGGTCGGTCACAAACAGGCCGTGATAGCCAAGGTCCCGGTAAAAAGGGATGTAATCGCGCCCGTGGGCAATGCCGCAGGCACTGGCTTCGCAGGTATGCAGATGGGTTTCGTAGCGATAGGTCATTTAGCGGTTCCTTTCGTATAACCGCCCCGCCCGACGCGATACGCGGGCGGGGCGTATGAATGATTCTTTTCTCGCGCAAGTTGCTTTGCCGGGGCGCGGCGTGGTTTACACCGGTTTCTCCGGTTTCCGGGGCGCGGAGTTGTCGGTCTGTGGCTTCGGCGGCGCGTTGTCCGGCGGCGTGTCGTTTGGCGGCCGTCTGCCCGGCGGATTCTGCCTGCCACCCTTTCCCTTCCCGGATGCGCGGGGAACTTTGAAGGTGGTTTTCGCAGGCGGTTTGTCATGCGGGGCGGGCGTATCCAGCGCACGGTACAGGCGCGGGTCAAACGCCGTCGCCAGGCGGAAACGCAGGCGGCGCAGCGGGTTGGCCCCACCATACGCGGCGCGGTAACAGTCACGGGCGCGGCGCGTCTGCTCCTGCCCGGGCTCCAGTCGGCTGTAGTTGCTCAACGCCATGATGCGCCACAGCGGCATAATCTGCGTGGGGAAGGCGTGGACGCCGTCAATGCGTTTGGCAAAGGCCAGCGGCGTTTCGCCGGGTTTGGGCTTGCGTTTGGCGTAATTAAGCAACCGTTGCACCGCCGCGCCGTAGACGAATATCCTCTCCCGTTCGGTTGCCTTACGGGCCGCCACCCGATCCGGGCTGCGCAGGGCGATCCGCGCCGCCAGCGCTGCCAGCAGCGCAAGGATGGCCAGTGCCAGCCACAGCGCAAGGTTGCTCTGGTCCTCCTGAGGCGACATGTCGGGGTTTTGTGTGTCCGGGTCCTGCGGCGGCGGATCGGTCGGTTCCGGCGAAGGCTGATCCTCGTTTTGCTGATCGTTCGGGTCAGGCGTGGCGGTCGGGCCATCCTGCGGGTTGGGGGTCGGCGAAATCGTTGGTTCGGGCGACGGTTCATTCTGGTGGGACGCTTCATTACCGTTTTCCTGCGCGGGGGTCGGGTCAAAAGGCACCCAGCCGAAACCCTGAAAATAAACTTCCGTCCAGGCGTGCGCATCCTTGCCGGTCACATACGCAAAACCATCCGCCGCGGGCTGGGCTTCAAACCCCTCCACATACCGGGCGGGCAAGCCCGCCATGCGGCACATCACCGTCATGGCGGAAGCATAGTACGTGCAGTATCCTTCCTTGCCCACATAAAGGAAATATGTCACAAAATCCTTGTTCGTAGGCGGGGTGTCAGGGGAGAGAGTATAACGGTAATATTTCTGCAAATGGCGCATAATCGCCATAGCCTTGCCGTAAGGCGTGCTTTCCCCGGCCACGATGCTTTTTACGTCGTCGAACACCTTCTGCTCCATATGGTTGGGCAGTTGGGTGTACATCTGCGAAATATCGCTGTAATACGCGTCGTCCTTCTGCGCGGCGGTCACCACCGCGTCCAGCCCCGCGTCTCCGCCCTCAAACACCGGGGCGTATACGGTATACCGGTCGTCCCGCTGCAAATCGCGGGTGATAAACAGCTCACTGGCGTCGTTAAAGTACGGCACCATATCGTTTTCCATATTCAGGCTGCGCAGAAACAGCGGCGTAAACACAGTGGACGCGGCGCTGTTCTCCATCTGCACGGCAACCGCCTTCTGGTTAAGCAGGCTTGTCGCTTTCAGGATGGCCTCGCCGGGCAACAGTTCCAAAAAAGCCCTGCGGCGCTGCGCCTGCCAGCGGGGGTTGATGTACAGGTAGCGCTTCGCGCCGGAGGTGTCGTCAAAGGAACGCCCGTCGTAATAATCCTTGGATACGGCCCGCAGCAGTGTTTTTCGATCCGTTTTCACCATCATCACGGGATACTCGCTGGGTTCCGCCGGGCCACCCAGCTGACCGCTGCCCATGGGGTAATACCCGTACGCGCCCAGCGTAAACACATCGCGCGGCTTGGTGAAAAACAGATAATCGCTGATCGTCTGTTTCAGATCACTGGCCGCCTCGGAAAGGGGCGGAAATACTACACGGCTGGCGGGGGTCAGCAACAGAGCCGCCAGTACCGCCACCAGCGCCATGGGCAGCACATGCAGCACGTTGATTTTCTCATGCGCGGACTGCGCCATCATCAGCAGCAGCGCCACCAGCGCCGGGGCTGTATACCACAGCAGGTCGCCCCTGCCCAGACTCCAAAGGCCAAACAGGGTCAGCACCACCACCATCGCAGCGGGCACAAACCCCACGCCACGTCGCGCAAACACATACCCCAGCACAGCCGCCAGCAGCGTAATCAGGCTTGCCACCTGGGCGCTGAACAAAGGAAGCACCGCCGAATACCCGGAAAAGTAAAGGGCAAGCGCCTTAAACCCTTCCACCCAGCCACCCAGCAGCCCCTGATGCGGTAAAAACAGCTGCGTCAGCGCCGCGCCAGCCAGCAACACCCACAGGACGATACGGGTTTTCCGGTTGCCGGACAGGGTGGTAAGCAGCACAAGCAACCCCAACGCCTCCGCCAGCGCGAGCAGCATCTGTCCGCCAAGGTCCAGCGCGAGCAGCAGGGGCGCGACAATGCCGACGGTCAGCAAAAAAGCCAGACCCATACGGGTCAGCGGTTCCTTTTGCAAAAACGCCGGTCTGCTCACGCCGGTTCTCCCCCGTTTCTTTCCGTATTTCCTGTCAGCCGCCCTGCGGCGAAACGAAGTTCACTTCCACGCCGCTTTGCTGAAGCCTTCCGACATACCCCTGCAGGTTCGGATCATCCGGGCGGTACGTCACCAGATACAGGCGCACATTCGGCCCCATGCGCTTCATCCGGCCGATCAGGTCCGTAAGCACCCCGGTGATACGGGTGGTGATGATCACCACCGCGCCGGTTTTGCGCAGGTCGTTCATCTGCATCAGCAGCACGCGCTCAAACTGTTCCGTTTCGTTAAACGTGCAGCGGGCCAGCTCCTCCAGCAGAATCGGCATGCCCATCGTGCCGTGGTATTCCATGGGCCGGTCGCCCACCAGCGGCAGGCGCACCGGGTTTTCGTGGCTGATCTGGCAACTGACCACCGAAGCGGCGGTTTCCAGCACCGCGTCCTGAAGGTAGCAAAGTTTCGACGCGTCCATCCCTTCCGACAGGGCGGGCGGAGAAGTATCCATCATCACAAGCGCGTCCGGCAAAGCAGGCTCCTCAAACTGGCGAATCATCAGCTCCCGCTTGCGGGCGCTCATCTTCCAGTGGATACGTTTCAGCGGGTCGCCGGGCTGGTAGCCGCGAAAATCGCTTGGGTTGGAGGGGTCCTCCATGGCGCGCTTCATCGTTTCCACACCCATGTCGCCCGCGGCGAAGGTGAGCGGTTCCACGGTAAAAGGCACGGGCAGCACGAGCAGTTCGTGCCCCGTGGCCTCCGGCTGATGTTCTTTTTTAAAAAGGCCGAAAACATCGCTTACGGTAAAACTTTCCACACCCGGGAACATCGCGCCCACGTGTTCGGCGCAAAACCGGTAGGCCACCTTCTGTTTCCGGCGGCCCAACTGGGTCAGGTAAATCATCGCGCCGGGCGTGTTGCTGGTGGCGCGCATCTTAAGGCGCACGGGCGCGATCGGCAGGATGCTTTGATGGCTCACGGAGACTTCCATGGCCACGCTGTCCCCGCGGTTCACCTTCGTACTGTTCAGCCCGTGGGTCACCTTTACGGTCTTTTCCGCCGCGCGCACGCTGAAATAGGCCAGCGCCCACGTAACCGCGATCAGAAGGGACAACGCCAGATACATGCGGTTGCCCATCGAAAGCGCGCACAGCAGCAAAAACCCGAACGTGACCCCCAGCCCGACAAGTGTGGATTTCATGGCATCGTCCTTTAATGAAATGGTTCGTGCCCCGGCTCCCCGTTAAGAAAGGCGAATGGGCACGGGCACGTTCTCCATCACCGCCACCAGAATACGCTCGGCGGTGATGCCCTTCATCTTGGCTTCCGGGTTGGGCAGCATCCTGTGCGCCAGCACCGGCAGCGCCATGCGCTGCACATCTTCCGGCAGGATATAATCCCGGTCGTTGAGCAGCGCGCAGGCCTGCGCCCCGCGGATCAACGCAATGGCGCCGCGGGTGGATACTCCCAGCTGCAGCGAGGGATGCGTGCGGGTCATGGCGGCGATATTGGCGATATAATGGCGAACTTCCTTACTGCAATACACCGTGCCGATCATGTTCTGCATTTCCACCACATCGGCCGCGGTGCACACGGGCTGCAGGCTTTCCTGTGGCTTCACCGTGCCGCTGAAACGCTCCAGCACCGCCATTTCCTCCTCCATGGTGGGATAACCCATCGAAATACGGAGGAAGAATCGGTCCATCTGCGCTTCCGGCAGGGGGTAGGTGCCCACGAACTCGCCCGGGTTCTGCGTGGCCAGCACCATAAAAGGCTGGGGCATCGGGCGGGTTACGCCGTCGACCGTTACCTGATACTCCTCCATCACCTCCAGAAGCGAAGACTGGGTTTTAGGAGAAGTACGGTTGATTTCGTCCGCCAGTACGATCTGGCACATCACCGCCCCGGGGTGAAACTCCAGCTCCCCGGTTTTCATATTGACCATGGTAAAGCCGGTCACGTCGCTGGGCACCACGTCCGGAGTAAACTGGATGCGGTTAAAACTGCAATCCAGCGACTTGGCCAGAGCGCTGACCATCGTGGTTTTGCCGGTGCCGGGCACGTCCTCGATCAGCACGTGGCCTTTGCACAGCATCGCGGTCAGCGCCAGCTCGATCACCTCGTCCTTGCCGACGATGACCTTGCCGATATTTTGCTTCAGGGCGGCAATCATGCGCCGTGGATTGAGCATATGGACGGCTCCTTTATGTGGATTTTGGTTAGTTACAGCATACGCAGTCAGTATAACGGAAAGCGTCTGATTTTACAAGTGTGTGACGAAAGTTTTACGATGCGCAATCAAAGCGCGTCCGTCAAACTCGGCGAACCCCGGAAATCCGGTACGCCAGGATGGCCGCGCCCTTCCGTTAAATTTTTCAGACTGCCGCCGAACCCCCCTGTTTTTCTCTTCGCAGCCACAGGCGGAAGAGTAAAACCGCCGCCAATATTCCCAGGCTGATCCACTGCGACGTGGAAAGACCCCACAGGCTGGCGCGTATCGCATCACCGCGTAAAAATTCCAGAAAAAAGCGCCCCACGGCATAAGCGACCAGATAGACCTGTAAAAGCCGATACTGGCCTCGGATGCGACGGGAAAGAAACAACAGCGCTATAAAAAGAAGAAGATTGAACAGGGAGCACAGCGGCTGTATCGGGAAAACGGGCACATCCGGCGACAGGCCTAGTACCGATTCGGGAAAGCGGATGCTGCCGATGCCTGCGTACGGGATGCCGTAACAGCACCCCGCGCAGAAACAACCGACCCGGCCGAAAGCCTGCCCCAACGGTAGGCATGGAACCAGAATATCCGTAAAAACTTCCAGGTTGATTTTCGCAATCCACCGTGCGACAAACAGGCCGAGGATGCCGCCGATAACGCCGCCGTAAAACACCGAGCCGCCACCGGAAAGCAATGAAAAATCGCCCCTTCCAAACAACACAACCGCTTTGGGCAGGCCGACGGACACAGCGATATACAGCAGTTTAGCCGCAATCAGCCCAAGGCCGGCGGCACAGGCGACCAGTATGAAAAAATTGTTGACGTCCTCATGCGCCTTTCGGGTTCGTAAAAAGCCTACGATCGAAGCCGCAAGGATGCCCGCGGCCATGCAGATGCCGTAAGTTGGGATGGTTCGCCCCCAAACGTTGATATACGGTTCCATTCAATAAACCCCTCAAACAACGGATAAACCGTATATGCGGGGGATGCATACATATACATCCCCCGCATATACGGTTGCGAAGTCAATGAATCGTCGAAAGAATGCCGCCCACCACGGCCGCGCAGGCAATATAGAATATGATGCACAGGATAAGGCCGATAA
>DAOPZG010000008.1:0-35847 GCA_035353235.1 Candidatus Limiplasma sp. | reverse complement strand
CCGGCGGTATGACCGCCCCCGGCTACCGGCGCATGCTCACCCTGGAGAACTCCCTGGAGCGCGGCATGCCCGCCCCGGCGCAGGGGGCGCTGCTTCACGAGGGCTTCACATTCGGGCCGTTCGGCTCGTGGCTGGCCGACTGGTTTGCCGCGCTGGTGTCGGATGGAATCAGCATGATCGCGCAGGCGTTGGCCAACTGGGGCGTGGCCGAGTGGGTGCAAAACCTGCTGGTCAACGGTGTGCTGACCGGCGTGGGCAGCGTGATCAGCTTCCTGCCGACGATCGTGATCCTGTTTCTGCTGCTGTCTATTTTGGAAGACAGCGGATACATGGCCCGCGCGGCGTTCCTGATGGATAAGCCGCTCCGGAAAATCGGCCTGAACGGACGGGCGTTCATCCCCATGATGATGGGTTTCGGCTGCACGGTGCCCGCCGTGATGAGCGCGCGCAGCATGAACACGCAGCGCGACCGCCGTTTTACCATCATGCTGACCCCGTTTATGAGCTGCGGGGCCAAGGTGCCGATCTACGCGCTGTTTACCCGCGCTTTCTTCGGTGGCAATCAGGTGCTGGTGATGAGCGTTTTCTACCTCGTCGGCATCCTGATGGCGGTGGTCGCGGGATTGATTTTAAAACGCTTTATGTTCCACGGCGACGCTTCTCCCTTCCTGATGGAACTGCCCAAGTACCGCCTGCCCACCGTGCGCAATGTGGCGCGGGAGCTCTGGGACAAGGCCAGCGGCTTTGTGAAGCGCGCGTTTACGGTCATCTTTCTGGCGACGCTGGTGGTGTGGTTTCTGCAAAGCTTTACCTTCAGTCTTCAGGCTGCGCCCAACGTGGAAGCCAGCATGCTGGGTTCCATCGCCGGGCTGATCGCGCCGATCTTCGTGCCCGCCGGGTTTGGCAACGTGGCTGCTTCCACGGCGGTGCTGACCGGCATTATGGCCAAGGAGAGCGTGGTAAGCACCCTCGCGGTGATCGCCGGGGTGGATTCGCAAAGCGCGCAGATGCTGACCGCGATCCGTGGGGTATTCCCTTCCTCGTTGGCCGCGGTATCCTTCCTGTTGTTTATCCTGCTGTACATGCCTTGCGTGGCGGCCTTTGCCGCCATGAAGCGCGAAATGGAAAGCGGACGCTTCGCCTTCTTTACGGTGTTGTCGCAGACCGGGCTTGCCTGGCTGGTAGCGACGGTGGTGTATCAGGTGGGACGGTTGCTCGGATTGGGCTGAAAAGCAGCCCGGAACGTTATTCGGAGGTTTTCCCATGCTCGGAACATGGTTATCCATTCTTATTCCCCTTGTGCTGCTGGGTTACGGCATATGGCTGGCAGTGCGTATGATCCGCAACCGCAAGAAAGGCGTAACCTGCTCCGGCGGATGCTCCGGCTGCCCCTACGCGGGAAGCTGCCATGCGCAGACCGGGCGGAAAAATGATCAGAAGGACGAGAATAATGGCTGATACCATCAGGCTTTACGGTCTGGTGACCGATTCCATTGTGGATGGGCCGGGCTACCGTACAAGCATTTTTACCCAGGGCTGCCCGCACCATTGCCCGGGCTGCCACAACCCCGAAAGCCACGCGCCGGACGGCGGTACCGTGTGGACGCTGGACGACGTGGAAAAGAAGTTTTCGGATAATCCGTTGCTCAACGGAATCACCCTGTCCGGTGGAGAGCCTTTTCTGCAGCCCGCCGCCTGCTCGGAGCTGGCGCGCCGCGCGCATCAGAAGGGCCTGAACGTGTGGACTTACACCGGCTACCTGTATGAGAAGCTGCTGGAGATGGCCAAAACCGACGCTGCCGTCGGGGCGCTGCTGGACGCGACCGACGTGCTGGTGGACGGGCCCTTTTTACTGGCGGAGCGCTCGCTGGAGCTGGAATTCTGCGGAAGCCGCAACCAGCGCCTGATCGACGTGCCCAAAACGCGCGCCGCCGGAACCGTGACCCTGTATCGGGCGGAGCCGTGGTATTGATCTATCTTCCTGTAACATTGCCCCGCGTGGCGGGCCGGAACGGTTTGATACGCACATAAGACCCGAAAAAGGAGCGTTCCCGATGCAAAAGCGGATCGCGTTGCTAGCCACCGGCGGCACCATTGCCTGCACGGAAACCGATCAGGGATTGGTACCCACGCTGACTGCGGCCCAGCTGCTGGAGCCGATCACGGACAGCCTGCCCTGCACGGTGCTTCCGCAGGATGTGTTCCGCATGGACTCCAGCAATATGCAGCCCGAGGAATGGAGCACCCTTGCGCGCGCCGTGGACAGGGCTGTTGCGGACTGCGACGGCGTGGTGATTACCCACGGCACGGATACCATGGCCTATACGGCTTCCGCGTTAAGCTTTATGCTGGCGGGCATTCCGAAACCCGTGATACTGACCGGTTCGCAGTTGCCGCTGTTTCACCCTCTCACGGACGCGCGGGGGAACCTGCGCCGCGCCGTGGCGGCCGCCACGGTGGGGACGGCCGGGGTATACGTATCGTTTGATTACAAATTGATTTCCGGCGTTCGCTGTGTGAAAACCCATACCACGGCGATGAACGCTTTTTCCAGTATCAACGCGCCGCTGGCGGGGTATTTTGACGTGGAAGGGCTGCACTTGGATCATCCGCAGGCGTTTACCCCGACACAGCAGATGGGAAGTGGATATTGCCTGCGCGACGGGCTGGATCCGCGCGTTTTCCTGCTGAAGCTGGTGCCCGGCACGTCGCCGGAAATACTCCGCTTCGTCCGCGATGCGGGCTACCGCGGGCTGGTGATTGAAGCGTTCGGTCTGGGCGGGCTGCATTATATCCGCCGTAATCTGGTGGCGGCGCTGCGGGAGCTGGCCGAAAGCGGCGTGTACGTGCTGGTGGTCAGCCAATGCCTGCATGAAAAGGCGGACCTGACCGTGTACGAGGTGGGCCGGGGCATGATGCACCGGCAGGTGCACAGCGGCCGGGACATGACCACCGAAGCCGCCGTAACCAAGCTGATGTGGGCGCTTGCGCAGGAAAACCCGGAGGAATTGCTGGGCGTGCCCATCGTGGGGGAAATGACGCGCTTTTAAGATAATCAACATGATGAGGCCGCCGGAAATTCCGGCGGCCTCATCATGTTGAAAACGATTCGCCTGTTTTGTCGATTTTTTCAAGTACAGGACAGTACAACATTTTCCGTGCCTACGCTTGCGGGGTCTGCTTTCTTACAGGGGTGTTCCTTTCAACAGGGGGGTCAGTAGTCCGGAGGACGTTCAGCTGATTGTTTCCGCTTCGTCTGGTTTCCCTCAACGGTGTGTCAGGGCTGGCTCTCTCCGGCGGGCAGCGGCTGTTCCGTACAGGGGAGACGAACGTAAAAAGTATTCAGCTTCACGTTGTCGGACTGGGCCCAGATGCGGCCCTTATGCTCCTTCACAATGCTTTGCGCGATAGCCAGCCCCAGCCCGTAGCCTTTTTCCTGCCCACGGGATTTATCCGAACGGTAGAAGCGTTCGAAGATGTTCCTGCATTCTTCGGGCGGCAGGGGCGCGCCCTCGCTGGTGACTGTTAAAAGCAGTTCCTTTTTTCCGATCCCGTTCATACGGACCAGTATGGTGGAACCTTCATTGCTGTACTTGCTGGCGTTATCCAGCAAAATATCGATCAGCTGGCGCAGCTTGGCGCCATCACCCAGTAGTGTCAAATTCTCTTCCGCCTGACAGTCCAGCGAGCGGTGAGCATCGTAGATGGTCGGTTCCATCGTCAGCGCCGCGCTGGTTACAATAAAGCTGAAATTGACGGGGGCAAGCGTTGATAGCGAGGGAGTTGCGTCGGCGCGGGCAAGCGTCAGCAGATTTTCCACAAGCCCCTTCATCCGCTGGGATTCTGCCCGGATGTTATCCAGACGGTTTCGATTCTTTTCATCGGTAACCGCGCCGGAGGCGATGAGCATATCGGTGTTGGAAAGAACGACCGTGAGAGGCGTTTTCAGCTCGTGGGAAGCGTCGGCTACAAACTGGCGCTGCTTCTCCCATGCGCGTTCCACGGGTTTCACCATCCAGCGGGACAACAGGATGCTTACCAGCAGAAACAGGCCGATCGCGCCGACCCCGATAATGACGGAATAGAGGATTTGCGAGTTGAGCGAGTTGCGCTCCACATAGGTATCGGAGAAGAAATAGAGGGTGGAACCGTCGCTGGCGACATGGCGGCGGAAGCGCAGGTTGTATTCCGCGGTCAGGCCGGTGTCATCCGGCTGTGCGGAAAGGGTGGCGACGATTGTTTTCAACTCGTCATCCGTCACGTAAAAAATCTGATTCTGGGATACGGTAACGCTACCCTGCGCGTCAACCCGCACCACAGCTATGGCCATGCCGATATTTTCCGGGTTACCCTGCGGCATGGTATCGCTGTGGGCCGGAGGTTCCCGGAAGGCGTTCACACTGCGCCGTTCAAAATCGTTCTTCGCGGTGATAAACAGACTCAGCAGGATGCCGATCATGAAAAGGCAGACCACAGCCATCAGCACGATAATCAACTTTTTGCGCAGTTTTTGAATCACGGCTTGTTTTCCTCCAGGCGGTACCCCAGCCGGCGTACCACGTTCAGCGTTACGGTGGAGCGCAGAAGCTGCAGTTTTTTGCGTAAAAAGGAGATGTAGGCTTCCACATTGTTATCGCCCGCATCGGTATCGTAGCCCCAGACCTTGACCAGCAGCGTTTCTTTGGGCAGGATGGAATTCTGATTGAGCATCAACAGGCGCATCATTTCCAGTTCTCGGGCACTCAGCGTTAGCACCCGTTCACGGCAACGCAGCGAGCCACGCGAGGGAGTAAGCGTGAGGTCTCCGAAATGGAGGCTTTCCGGCGTGATGTCGCCCTGGCGACGCAAAATGGCGCGCAGGCAGGCCAGAAACTCAGCGTTTTCAAACGGTTTGGTCAGGTAATAATCCGCGCCAAGATCCAGCCCGTGCACCCGATCCACCAGATCGGATTTGGCGGTCAGCATCAGCACCGGGGTCTGTATGCCTTCCTTACGCATCTGTTTTAGCACTTCAAACCCATCCAGACGGGGCAGCATCACATCCAGCACGATTGCGTCGTAGATGCCGCTCAGGGCGCTGTCCAGCCCGGTTTCCCCGTCGTTGGCCACATCGGTGGTGTAGCCGTCCTCTCCGGCCATGTCGGCCAGCGTTCCGGCCAGACGAACTTCGTCCTCAATGATCAGGATGCGCATAGCACGCCACCCTCCCTGCCAGCTGCCCTGTGCTGATAGTGTATCATAATGCGACTTCTTTGTCGCTTGAGAAAATCATAATTGTAAAACCTGAAACGAAGCTGAAAAAAATACCGGCTGGTTTTCAGGTTCTTTTAAGCTTTCTCACTTATGCTGGTTTACGAAAGCCGGGGCAACGAAGGATTCAGTCCGGAAGGCTTGGAAAAGGGGATGCTTGATGCCGCAACAGAAAACGCGTAAAAAAAAGACAGCCAACAAGCTGGTAAAAAGGTTGCTTGCGCTGATCGTTCTCGCAGCCGTCGTACTGGTGGCCTGGATTTATCTGGTGCCGATGATGACTGCGGACGCTGTAACGACGTACCAGAGTTACACGACGGAAACAGGCGATATCAATACGCAAAAAAGTTTCAGCGCGACGCTGAGCGTGAAGAAATCGGAAGACTTTTCTTCTTCTGAAGCCTGCACTGTCAAGGAAATCTACGTACACTCCGGCGACGAGGTGAAGGAAGGGGATTCGTTGATTCTGCTTTCCACGGGGGAGTTGTTCACCGCCAGTTTTGACGGCGTGGTGAACGAGATCCGCGTGGAGGTGGGCGACTGGATCTGGCCCAATTTTCGGGTGGTGCAGATTTGCGACCTTCAGCATCTGGCGGTCAGTATGAGCGTGGATGAGTACGACATAGAAGAACTTGCGCTGGGTGAAGATTGTACGGTTCGGGTAATCTCGCTGAATCGGGATTTTGAAACGACCATTTCCCATATCGACCGCGTATCTGATGCGTCCGGAAGCGTCGCTTTATATAGTGTTACCTGCGATCTGACCGTACCGGAAGATGTGCTGCCCGGTATGCAGGCGACGGTTACGTTACCGTCCGAGTCTGTGACGAACGTAACGACGCTGGATATGGCGGCGCTTGCGTTTGACGAGGATCAGAACCCATATGTATTGCTGAAACAGGCGGACGGGACCTATGCTCATCAAACCGTGGAGACCGGTCTGAGCGATGGGATGAAGGTGGAAATTACCAGCGGGCTGACCCCCGGACAGACGGTTTACGCTGTGTCCGGAACGGAAAGCGTTTCCTCCCCCATAACGCTGGAGGGGATTTATAAAGCGCTGGTCGGAGAAAAAGTGGTCATTAACGACAACAGCGGCTTTGGCGGCAGATGGGGCAACGGCACATCCGACGTGAGCGGCTTCACGCCGCCGTCCGGGACCCTGCCGGATGGTAATCAAACAGATGGCGCCGCCAACGGCGCAGAGGGACAGCCAAGCGGTGATACCACAACGAATGCCGATGTAACCACGACGGCTGCTGCCGCGACAGACAGCGGCGCGACAGCCGCATCCGCTACGGAAACACCCGCAGCCGATGCCACAACGTCTGCAACGGTCTCGTCTGACACGGCCGGCGGAAATTCCAGACCAGAAGACGCGAATTTCCAGGGAAGAACAGCAAACAGGAATGATGGACAGACGGCTGCCGTGACTGCAGAACCAACAGCAAATACAGAGGAGGACAGCGCCCATGCTGACTAAAAAATGGATCGCGCTGGTGGCGGCGCTTATGTTGCTGGTGCCAACCTTCGCGCTGGCACAGGAAGAATTCGACGGCACTGTGGTTGCCGGGGATACGATCCCTGTTCTGGCGCCTTACGGGGGGACGATCCAGGCCATATCTCTGACGGAAGGGCAGTTGCTTGCGGTGGGCGACGTGGTAGCGACCATGCAGACCACGAAGGTGCTCGCTTCGGAAGACGGTGTGGTGCGTGGCGTATTTGCACAGGCAGGGGATGCGCTGAGCCAGACAACCGTTCTGAACATTGCGCCTACCCGTAAATACACCATCAGTTGCACGATCGACAAAGCATATGACGAGATTGACACAAAGTACGTTCACATCGGGGAAACAGTTTACATTCGTAATAAGAAGGATGGCACGTATAAAGCCAAAGGCACAGTTACCGCGGCGAACGGCAGCAACTATACGGTACAGACAACCGCGGGCGAACTGTACCTGCAGGATACGGTTTACATTTATCGTGATTCTGATTACAGCACAGACAGTCGTATTGGCAGTGGCACCGTCGGCCGTACCGCGGAACTGGCGGTAACCGGCACCGGCAGCCTGCTGAAAATCTATGTGCAGGATGGAGACACGGTGGAGCGCGGGCAGTTGTTGTTTGAAACGGTAAGCGGCACGCTGGACGGGTTGGGGGAATACAGCGATACGATCCAATCCGATGAAGGTGGCATTGTAGCTGAAATCAAGGTTGCCGCGGGGGAGACCGTAAGCAAGGGTGACGTACTGCTGACCCTGTACCCGCAGGAGAACGACCAGATAGAGTTTTCGATTGACGAGGACCTGCTGGGCGTGGTCCATGCAGGGGATACGGTCAACATCGTATTCAACTGGAAGGAAGACAGCGGCGAAACGATACAGGGTACTGTTACGGGTATTTCCTATCTCAGTGAGGACAGCACAACCGATACCGCCTCGCAAAGCGGTACGGCTGCCACCACTTCCACTTCCACTTCCGCAACGCCCAAGTATAAGGGATATATCGCTTTCCAGGCCGATGATTCCGTGCGGATCGGCATGGGTGTAACCGTTACGACGATCGATAATTGACCGGGGGGATCAATATGAAGAAATGGATTGCATGCGTTCTTGCGTTTTGCCTGATTGTTTCTCTGTCGGCTTACGGACCGATGGCGACTGCCGCCGCCGAGGAACAGACTGTTGCACCCGTAACGGAAAGTACGTCGGCAGTGGAAACACCCCGTGCGGTAGAGACAGTGCTGGTCAGCGTGACTGCACAACCCGATGAGGGAACGGCGGAACCCGCTTCTGCGGATTCTACGGAATCTGAAACGGTAATCGTGACCCCTGTAACTACGGAAATTTCGGCGACAGGGGAAGATGACGCAACCAGTCTGCCGACGGAAACCACAGAATCACCCGAGAGCGCCGACGGCGCGGCGGAGACCGGGGAATCGGCGACAACCGCGCCGGAGAACACTGATACTCAAACGCCGGAGAGTACGGTTACCCAGACGCCGGAAGCAACGGCAACCACAGTGCCGGTGGTAACCGCGGCCCCTGCCGCAGCGACGGAAGCGAATGTCGGTTCCGGCCCGGTTTGGGTTGTGGAGGGCGCGCACCGGCGTTACGGCCAGCTGAGTGAGATTCTACCTATCGCAATCGTAACCGGACAAACGCTGTACTTCAGTTCCGCTTCCGTGCTGGAGCTGAAAGGCTACTCCGTATCCGAGTTGAGAAGCGTCAGCTTCGGCCTGGATCAGGATGCGCTGGGGAAAGACTTCTGCCACGGTAAAACGGTGGTTATCTCGGCCATCAGCCCAAGCGGAGCGATGCGCGACGGAAGCTTTTACCTTTGGGTGGGCCGCGCTTCGGACATCCCCAGCGCATCCGACGCGCTGGAAGACACCGTGCAGCTGAACGACGGGGACGTGCTGGAAAGCGAGATTGAAGTGGATTCTGCCGGATACTCGGCAGATGCGCCCTGCGCCCCCTCCTTTACGCTGACGGCGCACCCGGCGCTGACTGCCGACAGTACCTTTGCCGTGATCCTGAATGGCGGCGATCCGCAGGCGATCAGCGGTAATACCTTCGCGCCTGCCCAAAGCGGGGAATACCGTTTTGCGGTGCTCAACGCCGATGGCACGTTGGCGGCCAGGTCGATGGTGTTTACGGTAGAATACGGCAGCACGGCGGAGCAGGCTGACGCGACGGACGAACCGGAGTCGGCGGAGGCTTCGCAAGTCCCCGCTACCGAGACGACTCCGGAAGCCACTGCGGACGCAGACCAGCCGGACGTCCCTGCAAGCGCCGATGCAACGCCTGAACCTGAAACAACAGAAATTGCCGACGCGACCGTGCAGCCGGAAACCACGGGGGAACCCACGGACGCAGCGGGGGAACCTGATACGGCCGATGTAACCACGGAGCCGGAAACCACTGTGGAACCTGAGGCGGCGGACACGACCGTTCAGCCCGATACGGCAGATGCAACCGAAGAACCGACGCTGAACCCGGAGGCAACCACCGATCCTTCGGAGCTTACGCAGGAGGACCTCGCCGAACTGGCTGCGGGAACGCCGGAGCTTGCAGAAACGCCGGAAATCAGCGTACGCGCTTATGACTACGTAGAAGGGACGGTTTTAGGCGTGGCTCCCTCCTTTGCGCTGAGCGGCGCGCCCGTCGGCGGAGGTTATACCTACGGGATCATCCTGAACGGTCAGGCCGTTACCCCTCTGGCGGGAGACACTTACTGTGTAACGGCAAACGGAGAATCTGTTTTCGCCTTCTGCCTGCTGGACAGCGAAGGGACAATGGTGGACCTTTCCACCACTTACCACGTCCTGCTGGATGTTGCGGATACGACGGTTTCCAAACAGGCATGGATGGAAGTGGACGGCCAGCAGGTTTACGGAACGCTGGCCTCTCTGGTGGAAAGCGCTCCGGACGGAACGACGATCTACCTGCTCACCAATGATGTGATCGCCCTGAGCGACACCGCAAAGCTTAGCCGCGTCCATCTTGCGCCGGATCCCGGCATGTTCGAAAACGGGAGCTATGTCATTGTTTCCACTGACAGCCCGGAGGGAGAGTAACCGCATATGAAAACGAGTAACAAAGTGATGGCTTTCCTGCTGGCGCTGTGCCTGCTGGCCGGATGCGGCGCTGCCAGCGCGGAAACCCTGTATATCTGGGTAGGGGTACTGCCGCAGGATACGCAGGAAACATCGGAGAGCAATACGGCTACGACAATTACAGGGGTCTCCGTGATGCTGAATGGAACCACCCTGATGGACGGCGCCTGCGTGGATGGTACGGAAGCCGTGACCTTCTCGGTAACCGATACGGTTGCCGACAATACCTACAGCTATCAGATTTCACTTGACGGCACCAGCTACTCCGCCTTTTCCGAGGGAGCTTCGCTGGACAGCTGCCTGCCCGGAAGCTCAGGCGCGCTGTATACCGTTTACTTTAAGGTCATTGGCGACGACGACCCCGTGAACAATGTAACGGTGGCTTCGTATGATTTGTATTACATCAGCCTTACCAGCGCCACGATCACCGGGATTGCGGTACTCGCGGACGGAAGTGCGCTGCAAGACGGGATGTGGCTTAACGGGAGCGAACCGATTACCTTTACGGTTACCGATACGGTAACCCCCAACACATACACCTATCAGCTCTCAACGGACGGCGTGCACTTTAACAACTTTACTGAAGGCAGCCAGTTAACGCTAAGCAATTCTACCCGATTCCGCACGGTGTATTTCCGGGCAATCGGCGACAACGACACGGTCAACAACGAAAAAACGGTTTCATTCTCCCTGTACTACGACAACGAAGCGCCCGCGCTGTTCTGTAAGGCGGGCACTGACAGGGCACTGTACTTTTTCGCGGGGGATAACTACAGTGGGTTTGTGACCGACGGAAGCGAGAAGAACGTTACGTTTGACGGCGGATCGACCTGGACGGCCACGCTGACCGCCTATGGGCAAAACGTATATACCTGCCACGTGGCCTATACCGGGTCGGGCACGATTCCCGCAAACAAACTGGGGGTCAGGGACCGGGCGGGAAACATCACCCTGTGGGGCAGCGCGATCACCATCACGGAAACGGGCGGGGGAACCACAGGAGGCAGCGGATATAGCGGATCCGGCGGGTCCGGCGGCAGCTATGGCAGTTCTTCTTCCACCGTTACGGTAAACGCGGCGGCCTCAACCGATACGACGGTTACGCCTTATGCCGGGGTGGATCTGGTGGTGGATACCGGTGAAATGACGCAGTTGGCTATTGGCGAACAGACGCTGGATTTAAGTCTGTACCGTGCCGATGAGACGTCCGGTGAAGCGGCCGGCGGGGAACAGGCCCCCTTCAGCGCCGCGTTTGCCAAATGGGATAACAGCGAAGATACTACGACCGACGCCGAAGACGGGGATGTGGATACGCTGGTACTGACTGCCGTTTCCGAAACAGGCCAGTATGACTGGACGTTCAATGGCTCCGTCTATAAAAAACTGGCAGCCAGCGGGATTGATTATCTGGTACTGCAGGTGGGCGATCAGATCACCGCGCTGTCGACGGCGGGTTTTACGGCGGGCCTTCGCTATAACCTGTACCGCGCGGCCGGATTGGCCAGCAAGGCATTTGATTATGCGGTGCATATGGGGCAGGACGGTACCAGTGTGGAAGTAAGCGTGGAAGGGCAAACCTATGCGCTTACGGACGATAAGACCGGGGAGTTTTATTACTACGATCTCTATACCGGAACACGGGATCTGATGAATCGGCCTTTCGGGCAGGGCAGCGCGTCCACCGAAGACCACCAGGGATGAGGTGACGCGGCATGACCGAGGATGAGAAGAAAAAGGTTCTGAAAAAGAAGAAGCGTTCCAAACGGATCAAGAAGCTGATCGGGTGGTTGATTTTTCTGCTGTTGCTGGCAGGCGCGTTTTATCTGTTTGTACTGCCGGACCTGAACGCGAGCGCGACGACCACTTACGACAGCTATACCGCAACGACGGGCAGCATTTCCAACTCGATGAGCTTCAGCGGATCGATCAGCGTTGTAAACGACGAAACCATGACGGCCGACGCGGCAGCGACCGTGCGTAAAATCTACGTTGCGGAAGGCGACAGCGTTAAACAGGGCGATAAACTGATGCGCCTCTCGGACGGCGAGGTGCTGAAAGCGGATTTTGACGGCGAGGTAAACGATATCGCCGTAGCGGAGGGCGACGATGTAAGCGCCAACGCCAGCCTGATTCAGGTAGTGGATTTCTCCAATCTGGAGGTTTCCATCCGCGTGGACGAATATTCCGTTTCCAAATTAAGTGTGGGGCAGGCCTGCACCATCACGGTTACGGCGCTCGGTACGACGTTTGACAGCACCATTACCCATATCAACCGCATCTCTTCGGGTAATAACTCTTCGGTATACTATACCGCGACGGCACAATTTTCCGGAACGGAAACAGTGCTGCCCGGCATGAAAGTGACAGTGGAAATCCCGGAGGAGGAAGCCAGCAACGTGGTCATCCTCAACCGTTCCGCATTGAGCTTTGACGGTGGCAACAACGCTTATGTACTGATGAAGAATGACGCGGGTGAGATGGAGCAGGTATCGGTTACGCTTGGCGTGGAGAACGATAAAATGGCCGAAATCACGAGCGGCCTGAGTGCCGGGGATACCGTATACGTCAAGACGGAAACCAGCGCAGCGTCTTCCGGTGGTTTGGCCAGTCTCTTCTCGTCGCTGACTGGCGGCACGCAGCAAAGCGGAAGCACGACCAGCGGCATGCCCAGCGGCGGCTTCAGCGGTATGCCCAGCGGCGGTTTCGGCGGCGGAGAAATGCCGGACGGTGGCAATTTCAGCAACCGAAATTCGCGCTGAGGGGGAACAAAGAATGAGCGAGAACAACGAGATTTTCTTCCGGATGAGAGACATTGTTAAAACGTATCCGCTGGGAGACGAAGAAACGGTGATCCTGAAGGGAATCAGCCTGAACATATTCCGGGGCGAGTACATTTCGGTACTCGGCCCCTCAGGCAGTGGAAAATCGACGCTGATGAATATTATCGGTTGTCTGGATAAGGCGACCAGCGGCGAATACATCCTGCATGGCAGTGCGATTGACGATCTGGATGAAAAAGAACTGGCGCAGATTCGCAGCCGCGAGGTTGGCTTCATCTTCCAGAACTCGCAGATGCTGCCCAAGCTGGACGCCCTGAAAAACGTGGAGCTGCCCCTGATCTACGCGGGCGTACGCCCCAGGGAACGCGCCCATCGTGCGGAAGAGATGCTGGTGAAGGTGGGCCTGAAGGATCGTATCCACCACACGCCAAACATGCTTTCCGGCGGCCAGCAGCAACGCGTAGCCATTGCCCGGGCGCTGGTAACCCATCCGACCCTGCTGCTGGCGGACGAACCGACCGGCGCTCTGGACCAGACAACCGGTCAGCAGATTATGGATTTGTTCCAGGAACTGAACGATGACGGACATACGATTATCATGATTACCCATGACCTGAAGGTTGCCAGGCATGCCAAGCGCGTGGTCAACATCATTGATGGCGAGCTGACGGAAGCTTCGGATTCGGAGGAGGTGACATTTGCGTGAGAACCCTGTTCCATAAAATTTCCGGCGCGTTTACCATGTTTACCGAAAGCGTGTCCATGTCCATTGCCAACATCACGCAAAATCGTCTCCGTTCCTTCCTGACCATTCTGGGTATTATGATCGGCGTAACGGCGGTCATTGCACTGATCACAACGGTATCAGGCGTTTCCACCTCAATTTCCGATTCGTTTACCTCCATGGGGGCGGGGACGATGACCGTGGCGGTGACCGGCAACGATATGCAGGCAGGGTTGACGACCGAAAATCTGGAGAAGATTACGGAACTTGACGACGTGACCGGCGTTACACCAACCGTTTCGGCCACCATTACCGTGGCCAGAAACGGCGAATACGAAAGCGATATTTCGCTTTCCGGCAAGAATGATTATTATTTTTCCACCACCGATGCCGTATCCCGTGGGCGCGCATTCAACCCCATTGATATTAATACTATGGCGCGCGTTTGCCTGATTGATCAGGACATGGTGGATGAGTTTTTCTATGGTGTGGACCCGATTGGGGAAACAATCTATCTGAACAACCTCAGCTTTACCGTGGTAGGGATTCTGGCGGATTCGAGCGGCGAATCCATCACGGAAATGGTTTCCGGTACCAGCGACATTTATGCGCCATACACGACCGTGATGAAGTTGAACGACGCGACACTGGTGACCTCCATTACCGTATACGTGGATTCGGCTGCGAAGTCGGACACGGTGAAAACGGAAGTGGGCGACTATCTGGATTCGCTCTTCAGTTATGAGGACGATACCTATACCATTACGACCATGGACAGCATTCAGGAAACCATGGACAGTATGCTCTCCATGATGAGCGCGTTGCTGGGTGGCATCGCTTCCATCTCACTGATTGTTGGCGGTATTGGCATTATGAACATGATGCTGACCAGCGTAACCGAGCGCACAGTGGAAATTGGTCTTAAAAAGGCGATCGGCGCGGAACCGGGGCAGATCCAGATTGAATTTCTGATCGAAGCCTTTCTGCTTTCGATGATCGGCGGTGTGATCGGGGTGGTGCTGGGAATTGCGCTATCGGCTATCCTGTGTCATGTGATGGGGACGACCTTTACGATATCCTACGGCGCGATCGCCCTGGGCGTCGGGTTCTCGGCGGCGGTTGGCATTCTGTTTGGCTGGTCGCCTGCGCGCAAGGCCAGCAACCTGAACCCGATCGACGCACTGCGCAGAATGTGACCCAAGCCCTGCCCGTCAAAGACCAGCAGGGAGAACCGAAGGAGGAAGAACGATGAAAAGAAACATGCTGCGGATCGCGCTGTGCTTTGCACTGATCCTGGGGCTGACCGGGAGCGCGCTGGCAGAAACAACCTTCGATGGCACCGTGGTTTCCGGCGAATCAGTCAGCGTTACGGCGCCGTTCGGAGGCACTGTAAGCTCCTTCCGGCTCCGCGCCGGAGATGAGCTGGCAGTGGGGGATGTGGTTGCTGAGGTGGCAACCACAAAGGTATATGCGCCGGAAGACGGCGTAATCAGCGGGCTGTTTGGGCAAGCGGGCGATACCGTTGAGGACGTTGCCGCGCGGATGGGCGCGGTGCTCTACATTGAGCCTGTCCAAAAGTACAGCGTTTCGGCCAGCGTAGAAAAGGCGTACAATAACAGCGATAACAAGTTTGTGAACATTGGGGAGACTGTCTACCTGAAAAGTGTGTATTCCAGCAATGGAAACACCGCGACAGGCACCATTACCGCGGTTGACGGCGCTAACTATACGGTGGAAACGACCTCGGGCGAATTGCTGATGGAGGAAACGGTGTATATCTACCGGGACGCGGATTACACATCCACCAGCAAGATTGGGCGCGGCACGGTATCACGCACGGCGGCTGTGGCGGTGGGAGCCGCGGCTACGGGCAATACGGCAAGCACGACAAACAGCATTCTGGCCATCCATGTAAAGGATGGTGACGCCGTTACCCGTGGCCAACTCCTGTACGAAACGGTAACCGGTACGCTGGACGGCCTGTATGCGACCGGGAACCAGATCGTTTCCGACGAGGCGGGCATTATTGCTTCGGTGAACCTCTCAGCGGGAAGTACCCTGAACAAAGGGGATACCATCCTGACCCTGTACCCGAAAGACAAAATGCAGGTATCCATGGACATCGACGAGTATGACCTGGCGGACATTCATGAAGGGGATACCCTGCAGTTGGAGTTTGATTACGACGACAGCGGCAACAGTGTATCGACCGGAACCGTCGCCCTGATTTCGCATGTGAGCGATTCTTCCGGTTCCTCCGATGCGTCCTATAAAGTGTATATCAACTTTACACCGACGGAGGAAACCCGGCTGGGCATGACTGTGATCGTATCAAAGCCGGAAGTGGCAGATGCAGCCGACGCGCAGACAAGTGAAACGGAAGGAAGCGGCACAACGCAGGCAGCGACTGCGGAACCTGCTGTAACGGATGTCGCGGAAGCCGCGGAATAAACAAAGTACAAGCTGAACGGAGGGCGATAGCCCTCCGTTTGCGTTTTGATCGCTTAAGTGACCAGTTTATGCCTGATCGCTCAAAAAAACATGGAAATGCAATCAGAAAAAGCCCCGCTCGAAAATGCGGGGCGATTTTATGAACTGATTCGCGGCGGACGATCCCGGTGGGATTGCTTAGCGCAGCTTCAGTTCTTTGAGGCACTTATCACAGATCAGCTTGCCCTTGAAAAGGTTCACATCACGCGCATCGTTGCAGAAGATGCAGGCGGGATGATACTTTTTCAGGATGATCTGGTCGCCTTCCGTAAAGATTTCGAGGGTATCCTTCACGGCGATATCCATGGTCTTGCGCAGTTCGATGGGAATCACGATTCGTCCCAGGTTGTCAAGCTTCCTCACGACACCGGTAGATTTCATAGCGTATAGCCTCCTAAAAATATTGCAATTCGTACGGTATAATTTTACTGAATCTCCATTATTATGTCAATGTCACAAGTGGGCGAAACCGATACTGATTCCTTTTTTTACAAGAATACATTATAAAAGGGAAAGCGGCCGTGACAGTAAATGATGGGCAGATATTGAACCGTATTGTGTATGTTTCGGAAAAAATTTCGTAAAAAACGAAGGTTCGTGTGAGCAGAAAATGTTCGGTTAAACAAACGTTTGCCGTTCGGCGTTTGCGACCGAAACACAGCACCCGCACGTTGACATCCGCTTGAAAACCTGTATAATAAACCCGTACGCTATGAACGGAAGAGTACCGGCGATTGGGTTCGCAACAGAGAGCCGCGGCAGCTGTGAAGCGGCGCGAAAAACGGCGGGAACATGGTCCGGGAGTGTCCGCGCCCGACAGGTAGGGTGTGGCGGCTGGCGCCGATATCCGCCGCGAAAGAGCAGTGCGCACTTACAAACATGGCAAGGATGGCCGGGCGTTCTGCATATCAAGGGTGGTACCGCGGGTTTTCAGCCTGCCCCTTCCATAGTGGAGGGACGGGCTTTTTCATTCACCGGAAGGGGGTTAGCCGCATGTACTGTTGCGATTGGGTATCCATGCAGGGAACCGGGCGGCGAATGCCTGGTACGGAGCAGACGAAACGATAAACAGAATACCACAGGTTCAGCCCCGTCGCAAGCGGGGATATACGGAAAGGAAGGCGCAAGCCATGGCTGACAGAAATACTTTTTACATTACCACACCGATTTATTATCCCAGCGATAACCTGCATATCGGGCACGCCTACAGCAGCGTCGCGGCGGATACGCTGGCACGCTTCAAACGTCAGGAAGGGCGCGACGTGTATTTCGTAACCGGAACAGACGAGCACGGGCAGAAAATTGAACGAAAAGCCAAGGCAAAGGGCGTAACCCCCAAGCAGTATGTGGACGAGATCGTAGCCGGGATCAAGAGCCTGTGGGAACTGATGGATGTGGAGTACAGTGATTTCATCCGCACCACCGACGAGCGCCATATCAAGGCCGTGCAGAGGATTTTCCGCAAGCTGTACGAGCAGGGCGACATCTACAAGGGTGAGTACGAGGGCTGGTACTGCACGCCCGACGAAAGCTTTTTTACCGAACTGCAACTCAAGAACGGATGCTGCCCGGACTGCGGCCGTCCTGTGGAAAAAACACGGGAGGAAGCGTACTTCTTCAAGCTGAACAAGTATCAGGACTGGCTGATTGATTACATCGAAACCCATCCGGACTTTATCCAGCCCGCATCCCGGAAAAACGAGATGCTCAACAATTTCCTGCGCCCGGGGCTTACCGATCTGTGCGTCAGCCGCACATCCATCAAGTGGGGCATTCCCGTGGACTTTGACCCGAACCATACGGTGTATGTATGGATTGACGCGCTGTCCAACTATATCTCCGTGCTTGGCTATGGCACGGATCACGACGAGCTTTTCCAAAAATACTGGCCTGCGGATGTGCATCTGGTGGGTAAGGAGATCGTGCGTTTCCACACCATCATCTGGCCGATTCTGCTGCACGCGCTGGGCCTCCCGCTGCCAAAACAGGTGTTTGGGCATGGCTGGCTGGTGTTGGACGGTATGAAGATGAGCAAATCGCTGGGCAACGTGGTAGACCCCGTGGCGCTGTGCAACCGCTACGGCAGCGATGCGATCCGCTATTTCCTGATGCGGGAAGTTCCCTTCGGCAGCGATGGACAGTTCAGTTACGAAGCGCTGCTGAAGCGCCTGAACGCGGACCTTGCCAACGACCTTGGCAACCTGGTCAGCCGCACCGTGGCGATGGTGGAAAAATACTTCGACGGCGTTGTGCCCACCCCCGGCGAGACGCTGGATGAGGACAGGGCCCTGACCGCGCTGGCGGAAGCAACGCCGGGCAAGGTGCGCGCCCGCATGGACGAACTGCAGTATTCCGACGCGCTCAGCGAAATCTGGACGCTGGTGGGTGAGTGCAACCGTTATATTGACGCAACCGCGCCCTGGGTGCTCTGTAAAACGGAGGAAGGCCGGGAGCGTCTGAAAACCGTGATGTATACGCTGTGTGAATGTATCCGCATCGTCGCGGTGCTGATTGCCCCCACCATGCCGCGCACGCCCGCGCGGATCTTTGAACAGCTCGGGCTGACGGACAAAAATCTGGAAACGCTGGCGTCAACGGAACACTTTGGCGCGCTGCCCGCAGGCACCGTCGTATGCAAAGGAGAGGCGCTTTTCCCGCGCATCGATATTGCCAAGGAGCTGGCGGACATCCTGCCGTCCACGACGGAGAAGGTAAAGGCGGCTCCGAACGCGCATGCCAAAGACAAGGAAGCGATTGCCCCGAAGGCCGAAGCGGACGACGGGATGATTGGCATGGAAGAGTTTTCTAAAATCAAACTGCGCGTGGCGCGTGTGCTGGCCTGCGAGAAGGTGGAAGGCAGCGATAAACTGCTGAAATTACGCTTAAGCCTTGGCGAAGGCGAACCGGAACGCACAGTGGTAAGCGGTGTGGCGAAGCATTACGCCCCCGAAACGCTGGTGGGGCGGCAGGTGGTGCTGGTTGCCAACCTGCGGCCCGCCAAACTGCGCGGCGTTACCAGCGAAGGCATGGTACTGTTCGCGTCCGATCGCGCGGATACGGTGCTGAAGCTGGTCTCACCCGACGAAGGCGCCGAGGATGGCGGAACCGTGCGATGAGCGCCACCCTGTTTGATTCCCACTGCCATCTGGAAGACGAGCGTTTCGAAGGTCAGGTGGATGAAGTGCTAGCCAGGATGCAGGCGGCGGGCGTAGCCCGCTGCATTCTGGCGGGCAGCGATCTGGAAAGCAGCGAACGGATCGCGCTGCTGGCGGGGCGGTACCCCAACGTCTACGGTGTGGTGGGGGTTCACCCGCATGAAGCTATGTCGTTTAACGACACTGCCCTTACCCGGCTGGAAGCGCTTTTACACAAGCCGCATATCATAGGTGTGGGGGAAATCGGGCTGGATTATTACTACGATTTCTCACCGCGGGATATGCAGCGCGAAGTGCTTGAAAAACAGCTCGATTTTGCGTATGAGAAACACGTCCCGGCTGTGTTCCATGTGCGGGACGCGCACGGAGATATGCTGGAGATTCTTCGTGCGCGCCGCGACCGCCTCCCCGCGGGTGTGCTGCACTGCTATACCGGCAGCGCCGAAAGCGCGCGCGAGTATCTGGAGATGGGTTTTTATATTTCCTTTTCCGGGTCGGTCACGTTTAAAAACGCGCGCCACCTGCAGGAAGCGGCGCGATCTGTGCCCATGGACCGCCTGCTGGTGGAAACCGACAGCCCTTATCTGGCGCCCGTGCCGATGCGCGGGAGGCAGAATGAACCGGCTTATGTGCGCTATGTAGCGCAGATGCTGGCAGAACTGCGGCAGATACCGCTGGAAGAGCTGATCGCCCGCACAACGGCCAACGTGGAGCGACTGTATGGCATTCCTCCGCTTGCCGACACTCCGCAAGCGTGATGATATATTAGCGGAGCGGACCGCCAATAAAGTGACTTCGGCTCGTCTGAAGAAAAGACGGAAACAGTGCATAAAAAACGGACGCTGTCCAAAGGACGCGTCCGGTTTTTGATGCAATTCGCAATTATGCTTCGGTGGTGGTTTCCACGGTCTGGGTCGGCAGCGCGCGACGCACTTTGCCGCTGCGAAGGCAGCGGGTGCATACGTTCATGCGTTGTACTTTACCATCCATCTCCACGCGGACGTTTTGCACGTTCGGGGCCCAAAGACGATGGCTCTTGCGGTTGGAGTGGCTGACGTTGTTGCCGTTCAGCGTACCCTTTGCGCAAACCTCACAAAACTTGCCCATTTGCTACACCTCCTAACGGGAGAGTCGTTCGTTCACAGCTCGACTATTTTATCATCCTTTTCCGGATTTGGCAATAGCCCGAGTGGTTTTTTTACACTGTGGCCGGCGAAGTCTGTTTAGCGCTTTGGTGAAAGGGTCATCACCCATTCCGCGTAGGCTTCCATGTAGTTTTTCAGGAATGCGCGGGTGGATTCGTTCACCAATACGCCTTTGTCGTCCAACAGGTCCTGGGCTTTGCCGATGTAGGCTTCAGGCTGCTGCATCAGGGGAACGTTCAGAAAAACCATCGGCTGGCGAAGGGCCAGGTTGGCGGCCATGCCGCCCATCGTGCCCATGGAAACGCTTACGATGGCGCCGGGTTTGCCGTTCCACTGGTTTTGACCGTACGGCCGGGAGGCCACGTCCAGCGCGTTTTTAAGCACTGCGGGCATCGAACGGTTGTATTCGGGGGTAACAAACAGCACGCCGTCCAGTGCCGCAATTTCTTTACGGAACTGTGGGTAGGATTCGGGCGTGTTGCCTTCGTCGTCCATGTCCTGATTGTAAAGGGGCAGATTGCCGATTTCCACGATGTGCGCCGCGAGGGCTTCGGGGGCCAACTCGATCAGGGCGTTGGCAACAGAGCGACTGAAAGAGCCTTTGCGAAGACTGCCTATGATAATACCAATGTTCTTTTTAGTCATAAATACTTCTCCTTTGGTTCAGAAAGCCGGGGCGTACCTTGCGGCCCGACCCGGCTGGGGTTATGGGGTAACGGCACTTAACAGCTCGGCTAGTGAAAACGGATAGGTAAGAATGCCGTTCACTTCGCCTGCGATGGCGCCTGCCTGGATGTAGAAAACGAAATTGCCGTTCTCGTCCATGTAAAAATCGGATTCCGGAAAGAATACGGTTTGCAGTTCCTCCCGGGTCAGGTCTGGATCGTAATCGATCTGGCCCATGGAAACCTGCTCCTGTATAATCTGCCACACCAGCCCGTAGACCAGCGTAGAAGCGTAGCTAATGTCGCTTGCCGCGTCCCCGTCGCTCTGTTCCAGCCCCATCGCCTGGGTAAGCGAAAGCGGTTGGCCTTCGTACACGCCGCTTAGCGCGAACACCACGGCGGTCCAGCTTTCGGCTTCGGAGTTGCCCAGAAACTGTCGGTTGGAAAGCAGAACGCTCAGATAATCATCGTCGTTGCGGGTGATGCGGTAGTCCAGATGGGTGTAGTAGGCGGGGCTGCCCGCTTCCGGGGCCTGCCCGTCGGTCACGGCGTCCGGGGGCGTAGAGTTGGCCAAGCCCGCCGCCATGAAGGCGAATAAGGAATTAATTGCCTTTTCCGTTTCCCTGCTACCGGCAAACTGTGGGAACGCAAAGCTGAAAGAATACGTTGCCGTATCGGCGTTAGTGCCGTTTGGGTAATACCGCGTGCCGGTCAGCGGCGTTGTTTCAACGGCAGGCTGCGCCAGCGCCGCGGTAACTAGCAGGCACAGCGCCACGGTAAGGCATAACAGACGTTTCATGGGCGATCCCCCCGCAAAATCCCTTATCCTACGCTGACCTCGTCCACCGCGAAGGAATTGTCCAGGTAGGATGTGTACATGCTGTATGTGGAAGCCAGTTCCTGTTTATAGGAAAGCTCCGCCTGATATATATACTTATCGGTGACGATGTAAACATCAAATACGGTTTTTCCCTCATCGGTGGAGTAGGCAACGGTACCGGAGCTGAACTCCGTCTGGATGTTGGATTTCGCACCCGGTATGCCGTTGGCGATCACGTTGATGTAATCGGTCAGATTGGCGTTGGAGGCGTTATCCGTGCGGCGTACGAAGAAGCTTACGCTGCCGTCCGGCAGGGAAGCGGAAACGCCGTTGTCGTCCTCCACCAGCATTTCATCCGTAAACACGCTGGGGTACAGGATGGAGAAACCCAGATTGGTGTTGACGTATTCCACCAGAATGCTGTCGGTGTAGGTTTGCATCGCGTCTTCCATGTTCAGCTCCGACCCGACCGAGAAACCGGTGAGGCGATAGCCGTTCTGGGCGGTGGAGTCCGGCTGGAAGGTATAGATGGCGCGATCGAGCCATTGAATATCCTGATAATCCGCCGGCTGCATCTGGCGCATGGGCTTACTTCCCCAATAAAGCTCGCCGATCAGCTGTACCTGCCCGTCTTCGGCGGTGTTCACAGTTACCGGTTGAAAGCCGATATAACCGTTGATCGGTTCGGTTTTCGCGATTTTTTCCAGCGCCGGGAGCTGCGCGGAGAAATACTTGCCCAGATACACGGTTTGTTTGTCCGTGTCCGACAGCATATTCTCCGTGATGCCTAACGAAGCATCCGACGTAAGGCCGATATTGAAAAACGCGGCAAGGAAAGCCGTGCTGAGCGTGGTTTCCTCATTGCCGATCACTTCCGGCTCGTCGCCCGTGTTCTCCGCGGCGCTACCCACCAGATCCATGAACGGCACCAGCGCGTCGAAATCGGAAACCTTAGCCGCGGCCTGTGTCGCGCCTGCGGCGGAGACACAGCCGACGAGCAGACAGAACGTCATAACCCATGCGAGCATCCTGCGAGAATAGAGCTTTTTCATGATTGCCTCCCAATTCTGCGCGGCGGCCGCCGCGTGTGATGGCTACTGGATACACAACGTTTGAAAATCTATTTTTCATCCGAGCGACGCGATATACTCCGCCGCTGAGATCGCGGCTACGTTGCCTTCGCCGACGGCTTTTGCGACCTGCAGGGGCTTGCCTGTACAGTCCCCGGCTGCAAATACGCCGGGCACATTGGTGCGCATGCCGCGATCCACCGGGATAAAGGCGCCGTCGGTGGTTAAATCGGGCAGCAGCATCCCCAGCGATACGGCGCTGCGGAAGATGAACACCCCGTCGTAACAGTGGCGGCCTTCCCGGGTTACAACGCAGATGCCCGCGTCGGTCCGCTCCAGACTTTCGAGCTTTTCATCCACCGTGCGTACTCCCTCGGGCAGTTTGGACGCGTCATGCTTTTTGAGGGAGAAATACTCCACGCTTCCGGCGAGCGAATGCAGAAAATGGGCTTCCTCCGCGCCTTCGTCCGTGGCGGACAGCACGCCAAGCCGCTTTCCGCGGTAGAGCATTCCATCGCAGGTGGCACAATAGCTTACGCCCATGCCGACCAGCGCTTCCTCGCCGGGCAGAAGCTGCGGACGTGCCGCGCCCATGGCAAGCAGAACGGTTTTGGCTTCTACCACGTCGCTTTCCACCAGCAGCATCAGCCCCGTGTCCATGGGCAAAATCTGGCGTACCATCCCGGCGCGGAACTCCGCCCCCATGGCGGTAGCCTGTGCGGTGAATGCGTTTAATATCTCAGTTCCCGATGCGGAAGGCATGCCGGGATAATTTTCGAGGTGTTCGGTGCGGGTTAACCAACTGGCGTTCACAGGCGGAGCGATCACAAGTACATTCAGTCCGCGCATCCGTGCGGTAATCGCGCAGCTCAGGCCCGCGGGGCCGTTGCCAACAATCGCAAGATCAATCATCAAATTTTCACACAGCCGCCGAGGCAGCGGCGCTCCTTTCCCGTTGAGTGTAACAAAATCGTGATGCTTTTGCAACGCTTGGAGGGGATTTTCCTGTAAATTCTTAGTTTGTACAAAGATGCGTCGATAGGGTGCAAGCGCGGGATGAAACAACGATTCTGTTCAAAATGCGTGCGCGGCGATATAATGATGCGGAACGAGGGAATGCGGGGGAGGGCGGAAGCATGGCGGAGTGGAACCCGTGGCACGGATGCCAGAAGTACAGCGCGGGCTGTGCTAACTGCTATGTGTACCGGCGCGACGCGAAATACGAGCTGGACGCCAGCGCTGTGCGAAAGAACGCCGCTTTCGACCTGCCGGTGCGCCGACTGCGCGACGGCACCTATAAATTAAAGGGGCCGGAGCAGGTGTTTACCTGCTTCACCTCCGACTTTTTTCTGGATCAGGCGGACGATTGGCGGGCCGAGGCTTGGCGGATGATGCGCGAACGCGCCGATCTGGATTTTTTCTTTATCACAAAAAGAATACTGCGTTTTTACGAGCGCTTGCCGGAAGATTGGGGCGACGGGTACGAAAACGTGTCCATCGGCGTGACCTGCGAAAATCAGGCGATGGCGGATGAGCGTCTGCCGTTTTTCCTGCGGCTCCCCATCCGCCACAAGACCATCATCTGCGAACCGATGCTGGAAGCGGTGGATTTCAGCCCCTATCTGGGCCCTGCGATTGAGCAGGTAGTGGCGGGCGGTGAAAGCGGGGATACGGCCCGCCTGATGCGTTACGACTGGGCGCTGGGCGTACGGCGGCAGTGCGAGGCGGCGGGCGTGCCGTTTTATTTTAAACAGACGGGCGCGCGTTTTGAAAAGGACGGGCGCGAGTACCGTATCCCAAGGAGGCAGCAATTCTCGCAGGCGCGAAAATCGGGGCTATCCTGGCCAGGCAACCGCTGAATAAAAGCCCTTTGCGCCTGCCTTCGCGGAGCACTGCATCTTCGGGTTTGAAAAGCCTCGAAATAGCACCGCTATTCCAGCTTGCTGAAAACGGCCCATCTGCGTTGTCAGCCGCGGGGTGGCGAGGGGCATCACTTACAAACGGTAAGCTCAACCCCTTGCCACCCTTGCTTCCTCGCATCTGAACCTTTTTGAGCAAGCTGCTCTTTTCTACTGAGAATAGGTTTGTCAACGGTCTGAAACAGCGCCGCTATTCCTTCGTCTTTTCTCACCCAAATCGCCAGCACTCTGCATTGGCGGCCACAAAGCGATTGAATCAGCGGATACCAAGGCGCGGCGAACCGTGCGCAGAGGACAACCCCGATGATAGAATAACGGTGTTAACGGTTTTCCACGTGCTGCCGGTAGAGCGCAAGAATCCGCTCCGCCGAGTCCGTCGCGTCCGCGTCCAGCACGGCGCGGCCAAGCGCCGCGCTTGCGTCGCGGGGGTCATCGGCCACCACGCCGTCTTTGGGCGCTTCGCCCGCGAACTGGCAGCCGCTGGCGATGCCGTAGTCCGCGCTGTGCAGCGGCTGGCTCCGCTCCGGCAGGTTCTCAAGCGCAACGGAGTCGGTCAGCGCCATCATCAGCGCGGTTTCCATCCGGTCGGCGTGGCCCGGACTCATCCTAGCTTCACGGATGATTTTTTCAACGCGCGGGCTTTCAAACTCCGGGTACAGGCAATAAATCCCCAGTTCGTGCGTCGCCTCGTCACAGAGGCGGCGGAGCGTGGAAACCTGCCCCTGCGCGCCGTGGCCGTTGACTACCACGATCATCTGATAGCCCATTTTGGCAAGCAATCGCAGTTCTTCCCGCACGACCACCGCGAAAACCTCTTCGCGGAAGTACAGACTGGGCAGGATGTTTTTGGGAAAATCCATGCCGAGGATATAGCTGTTCTCGTCGTGGGGTACGTTCAGGTTGGTAAGCATCTGCGGGTTATCGTTCTGCTCGGTGCCGATAAACAGCGTCGGGGCCACCACGCCGCCTGTACGCTGCGCCAGTTCCCTTGCGGAGGCCTGTGCGATCAGCGCGTCCGTACCCATGGGCATATGGTAACTGTGCCATTCTACCGGCCCTACCGGCAGGTAGCATAGGGAAATCCTCTTCTGTTCCTCCAGCAGTTCTCCGGGGCGCAGCAATTCCATTTGTACGGTACGCATCACGTTCGCCTCCTGTTTCAAGATGTGGTTTTTAGCATGAATGGCACGCCTGTGAAATGCGCGAGTCGATTAATCCTTTGGCTCTTCCTCCGCCTCGCTGTAAGCGGACTCCGCCTGTTCCAGATCGTCGTACAGCCCCTCCTGCCGCGCCTGTTCGTCGCGATAGGCCTGATTCAGCTCCAGCATCCGCGCGGCGTCCGCGTAGGTGGCGGGGTCGGCCAGCTGCGTTTCCAGCTCCGCGATCCGCTTTTCGTTCAGGCTGATGGCCTCCTCCGCTTTGGCGACGGCGGCTTTCAGCTCCCGCAGGCGAGCGCCCTGCTGGCGTTCGCGCTTGCGATCCTTCATCTGGGAGGTGCGGGTAATACCCGGCTCCGCCGTTTCGGCTGGGGGTACGGGGCGGTCGCGTTTTTCCAGATAATCGTCGAAATTGCCCAGATACTCGGTCATTCCGTCTTCGTTCATCACCAGAATACGGTCGGCGAAACGGTTGATAAAGTACCGGTCGTGGCTGATGGCGAGGATGGTGCCGGGAAAGTCGTACAGCGCGTCCTCCAGCACTTCGCGGCTGTCCATATCCAGATGGTTGGTGGGTTCGTCCAACAGCAACAGGTTATCCTGTTTGAGCATCAGCTTGGTCAGCGCCACACGGCCGCGCTCGCCGCCGGACAGCTCCGATATTTTGGAGAACACGTCGTCGCCGGAAAACAGAAACAGTCCCAACGCCCCGCGCACGCGGCTCTGTTCCATCGTGGGGAAGGTGTTCCATACCTCGTCAAGTACCGTATTGGCGAGGTTTAAATCCTGCTGGTGCTGGTCGTAATAACCGATGTCCACGTTGGTGCCGAAACGCACCGCGCCCCGGTCCGGCGTTTCGCGGTTCATCAGAATTTTGAAAAGGGTACTTTTACCCACGCCGTTGGGGCCGATCAGCGCCACGCGGTCGCCGGAACGCAGCTTGAAACTGAGATCGTGAAAAACCGTGCGCCCTTCGAAGCTCTTTTGCAGGTTTCGCACTTCCAGCGCTTCCTCGCCCATGCGGCGGCGTACGTCGAAGGAGAAGCGAACGTGGCTCTCTTCCAGCGGCTTATCCAGCCGCTCCACCTTGTCCAGCCGTTTCTGGCGGCTCTCGGCGGCGCGGATGGACTTTTCGCGGTTAAAACTGCGATAGCGCTCGATAATCGCCTGCTCGCGCTCAATTTCTTTCTGCTGCAACTGAAAGGCTTTCATGCGCGCTTCAAAATCCGCGGCGCGCTTTTTCTGGTATTCGGTGTAGTTGCCGGTAAACTTGGTCACCCGGCCGCCCATCATTTCCCCCATGGTGGTGCATACGTGATCCAGAAAATATCGGTCGTGGCTGATCACAAGCAGCGAGCCTTTATAATCCGTAAGGTAATTCTGTAACCACTCGATGGCTTCCAGGTCCAGATGGTTGGTCGGCTCGTCCATCAGCAGCACTTCGGGCTTCTGCAGCAGCAGCCGGGCCAGCGAAAGCCGTGTGCGCTCGCCTCCGGAAAGCGTGCCCACCGTGCGGGTAAACATCTCGCGGCTGATGCCCAGACCGATCAGCACGCCGGTGATTTCTCCCTCGTAGGCATAGCCCTCGCGGCGGTTGAACTCTTCGGTCAAACGCTGGTACTCGGCGGACAGGCGCAGGGTGGTCTGCTCGTCCTGCGTGTGGCGGGCCAGTTCGTCTTCCAGCTCCCGCAGGCGGCGCTCCATGGCGATGATCGGCTCAAATACGCGCAGCATCGCGCCCCAAACGGTATCCGTTAAGGCAATATCGTTGATCTGCGCCAGATAGCCGATGCGCAGGTCTTTATTTTTATGGATGGCGCCGCCGTCCGGCTGGTCTTCGCCGGTCAGCAGGCGCATCAGTGTGGTTTTTCCACAGCCGTTTACGCCGATCAGGCCCATTTTTTCACCCTTTTGCAGGGTGAAAGTCACGTCGCGCAGCACCGTATAGGCGCCGAAGCTCTTTTGCACGTTCTGTACGGAAATCAGGATCATTCGGGGTTCAACCTTTCATGCGAGGATGAGGCGGTGGTTTCCAGCTCACGGGCGGATTCCCGCAGCTCCTGCCCGGTCATGCGGCAGTCGGCCAGCGTAAGCGGGTCGGCTTTCGCGGCGGCGCGCAACAGGGCAATGGCCTCCGCACGGTCGCGGGCCTGCGCGTCGCCGGTTTCCAGCGGCAGCGCCTGAAAAAGCGCGTCTTCCATTTCGTCATATTGCGCGGCGGTGCCAAAGAAGCGGGCGCAGGCCATCAGGTCGGCAGAATCCAGCAACGGATAGATCGCCTGCTTCCACTGTTTCAGCGTATCCGCCCGCAGGGCGCACAGCTGGGTTTTGCCGTTCAGCGAAGCCAGCAGGCGCAAAGCTTTCAGTCGCAGTTCATCCGCTGTGAACGGATCCTCCCCGAGCTGCGCGCGCAGCGACAGCAACTCGGCCATCAGAAAGCGCGGCATCGGCGGGAGAAGCGAGCAAAGGCTTTCTGTCGTAAGGCTTTCCGCAGTGGCAAGTCCCATACCGCAATGGCGGTGGGCAGCCTCGTTAAGCATCCGGCCCCGTTCCCGGTCATCCATTCGTTCGGCCAGACGGCGCATCAGATCGCCCAACATATGGATCAGCCGGAGAATATAATCGCGCTCAAAATCCATGTTTTCTCTCCCCGGATGGCTTGGCGTATCCCTGCAACAAAGGGTAGTATATCATATTCAACGCGTTTTCGCACTCTCCGGATCACTTCTCCAAAGAGCGAAAGCCCGGCAGGGTCGGGACAATTTACACCCGAAGGCTATACATCCTCCACGGTTTCATGTACAATAAAGAGTGAAAGATTACGGCCTTTCCGCCGAAAAGGAGCGATGCGCGCTTTGCGAAAAATCTGCCTGTTGCTGGTTTTTATAGTGCTGTTGGCCTGCGTGCCCGCGTACGCCGATGAAGCCGGCGTACTGACGGAAACCGAGCTTAACCAGTGGCTTAACAGCCTGCTGACGAACACTGCGAACGTTCAGCCGCAAAACGCCCCGGTGGGGGAAGCGGCGCTTACGGTGGACGGATACGCCTTTTTATACGACGACGCGACCCTGTACTACAACAAACCCGTGCTGGACGCGCAAAGCGTGCTGAACGCCGTTTCCGTTACGGACGAATCGTTTGTGACGCCGCGCGGTATTCATTTGGGCTCGCCCGCTTCGGCGCTGATGGCCGCTTTCGGCTGGCAGAACCCATCCCTTACGGGCGACGACTCCTTCGCCGTGCTTTACGTGCTCAATCAGTTGCCGCAAAACGTTTACTGGGCCATGGCCCAGCGCAGCGGCGGCGAGCTGCAGAGTATTCAGTGCGCCATTCATGCCCTTGCGGGGGAGGATCGCTATACGGATGCCGGCGTGATGTACAACCTGCAGAACGGCGAAGTGACGGGCATTCGCGTTTACGGCCTCAGCGATTTTACTACCCGTGCCGGGGTGGAAAGCAATCTGGTGGCACTGGGCAGCGGAACGACCGACGTGACGGGCGTTACGCAGCAAAGCGATGCCGAACCCTTCGGTCAGAGCGATTTTCAGTTTGGACGAATGGACTTTCTGACGCTGACGGAGAAGGGCGCGGGCGTGCTGTTTGGGCAGCCCGTATCCGATGCATGGGTGCAGGACGATCGTGGATGGCTGCATACCGTAAACTATCCGACGGTCTCACTGGTGTTCGGCGCCGACGCGCAGAAGCACAGCGGGGCGCTGGAATCCATCACCGTTACGGGCGACGGGCTGTTTGGCCCGCGCGGACTGGCGACCGGGCTGGAGCTTAGCGACGTGCTGGGGCTTTTCCACGCGGACGGTACGGGGCAAACAAACGGAGCTGCCGCGATCCTGTATGGAGACGGGCAAAACCCCCCGTACGGGACGCTGGAAACAAACGGATCGGACGCGACCCTGCGCTATGCCGCGCAGGGGACCGGCATCAAGGGTCAGCCGATTACAGTGGCGCTGCGTCTGGCGTTTACGGACGGCCGCCTGACCGAATGGATGCTGTATACGCTGTAACATGGAAACGCCATGGAGGGAGAGCTATGAAGATCGATTTAACCTGCCCCGTGGAATTGTGGCAATATACCACGCCCACGCCGGAACACCCGGAATGCGGGTTCGCCCTGAACAATCTGTGCGATAAGGTGGTTGTTTCCGTGCAGACCACGCTGGTCTGCTTTGGAGAACAGAACAAGCCGCTGTTCCGGCAGGTGGAGCGTATTCAGGGGCTGAACGCCGCACCGGGAGAACGGTTCAGCATTGCGTTGCTGCCTTCCCAGTGGGAAGGGGTGCAGAATATCGATCTTGTGATCGAAAAGGTATGGTTTGACGACACAACCATCTGGCGGCGCGGCAGCGCGCCCCTGACCGATTATGACGACAATACCCTGCCGCCCGGGCGAAAGCTGGATCAGCTTCGCTTCGTGGCCGGGCCGGACGCGCTGGGCTATCCGGAATTACAGGCGAACGTATGGATGTGCGTCTGCGGCCGCCCCAACAGCCTGCAAAGCGACCGTTGCTGCCGCTGCGAACGCAGGCGTGAGTCGGTGTTTGCGACCTGCGCGATGGAAAACGTGGAACAGCTGAACGCCGTGCACGAGCAGAAGCTGGCGGACGCGGCGCGCGCGGCGCGCGAGGATGCCAGCCGGCTGGCCGAGGAACGGGCGCGGCAGCAGGCGAAGATGAACCGCCATAAACGCGTGGTGCGCAGAACCATACTCATCACAGTTTGCGTGACCGCGGCGGGCGCCGCCGCGCTGATCTGGGGTGTTCCGGCGCTTAAGTACGCGCAGGCGACGACGATGCTGAAAAGCGGGGCGTTCGACGACGCGCACGCCGTATACCTGGAATTGAAGGGATACCGGGATGCCGACGTCCTTGCGCAGGAATGCGATTACCAGAAAGCGGCCGGGTTAGCCGCATCCGGTACGGAGGCGGATCAGCAAAACGCCGTGTCGGTGTATCAGGCGCTGGCCGATTATAAAGACAGTGCCGACCTGGCCCTGAAGGCGATGTACAAGCTGGGGCAGACGCAGTTGGCGGCGGAGGAATACGACGCGGCGGCGGATACCTTCCAAACGCTCGGCTCTTATGCGGACAGCGCGGCGATGCTGCGGGAAACGCAATACCGCCAGGCGGACAAGATGCTCCAGAACGGCAGCTATGTCGCGGCGCGCATCCTGTTTTCCGATCTTGGCGATTATCAGGATGCGGCGCAAAAGGTAGCTGCCTGCGCATACGGCGTCGGCAAGGACGCGCTGGAACAGAAGGACTACGAAACCGCGGTCACCGAGCTGACTGCCGCCGGGGATACGCAGGGCGCGGCGGACTTGCTGAAGCAGGCCTGCTACCAGCTTGCGCAGACGAAGCAGGACGCGGGCGATTATGAAGCGGCGGGGAAACTGTACCAGCAGGCGGGCGATTATCAGGACGCGGCGCTGAAAGCCAACAACTGCCTGTACGAGCTGGGGAAAGAGCGGATGAACGCCGGGGACTATGCCAAGGCGGCGGAACTGCTCAGCGGCATCGCACCCTATCTTGACAGCGAAACCCTCGCGTGGGAATGTGTGTATCAGCAGGCGCTGGCCGCATCTGCCGCGGGTAACGAGCAGCAGGCTATCGACCTGCTGGTTACCATCCCCAACCACACCAAAGGCGCGGAATTGCTGAAGGATTGCCGTTACCGGCTGGCTGGCAAGGAAGCGGCGGCGGGCAATACCGATAACGCCGCCAAGCTGTACGAAGCGGCGGGAGATTATAAGGACGCGGCGACCGAGCTTAAAAAAATCCGTTACAGTATTGCGGAAACCGCTTTCTCTGCCGGGGATTACGATACGGCGGCCCCGCTTTATCAGGCGCTGGGCCGGTATAAGGACAGCGCGGATAAATGGAAGCAGTGCCAGTATGCCGTCGCCGCTGCGGCGCTTGCAGCGAAGGACTACCAGAAAGCTGTGGAAGGCTTTTCGGAACTGAACGGCTACAAAGACAGCGAGAAGCAGGCGGAAGCCGCTACGTTTGCGCTGGCGTTGCAGCTGAAAACTACCGGCAATACGGATGAAGCGATTTCGCTGCTGCAATCCCTGTCGGACAATACCGACGCCAAGGCGCTGCTGAGCGAAATTACGATGGGCGAGGCGCAGAAGGCGCAAAAGGCGGGCGAACTGGAAAAGGCGGCAGCGATGTATCAGGCGCTGGGAGACTACGAAGGCGCGAAGGACGGCTATAACCAGTGCAAGTATCTGCTTGCGCAGCAAAAACTGGACGCAAAGGATTACCGCGCCGCGTTGCCCCTGTTTACGGCGCTGGGGGATTACAGCGACGCGGCGGCCAAAGCGCGGGAGTGCGAACAGCAAGCGTACGGCCAGTACGCCGTGCCCGCCCGGACCGCTTACCAGAGCGGGGACTGGAAAACCGTTGTGGATACGCTGGAGAATTTTGACGACAGCAACCTGCCGCTGGATTATCAGGATTTAAAGGGCATGTACGATCAGGCGTGTTACAACTACGCCGAGGAATTATACAACGCGGGCAAGGTGTACGAAGCCCTGCCGTATTATCAGCGCATCCCGGATTTTCCGGCGGTGGCGGATCAGAAACTGCAGCGCCGCTGCTATCTGATTCTGGGGGTCTGGCAGACCGCCGACGGACAACAAACCGCGATTTTCCGCGCGGACGGCACCTGCTCTATCTTTGGGCAGACGCTGTATTTCGCGGTGGACGGTTACGCGCTCAAGACTGGCGCGGCCGCGGACGCCCTGACCCTAACCCATAAACTGACGGTGCTTAATAAAGATTCGCTCACTCTGCGTGTGCTGACGGATGGGAAAAACACGGTCTACCAGCTCCGACATCTTTCCGATGAAACCATGCCGGACCTGCCGGAGGGTTCCGTTATGCCCGCGCCGAGCGTTACACCCACAGCAACGCCCGCCGCAACGGACCCGGCTTTGCCAACCGTTACCAGAGAGTCGCAAACACCCACCCCGGCGGTAAGCACGGCGCGCCCGTCGGTTAGCCCCACACCTACCGCAACCCCGGCGGCTACTGCCGCCGCGAATGAAAACATATGAATCATCAGGCGGACAACCAGACACGGGGGAAAACAGAGATCGGCGTGCTGTATGGCTTCCGCGCGCTGATGGTGCTGTTTGTGTGCAATTACCACATCTGGCAGCTCGGCTGGCTGGGGCAGTACGCGACGCTGTTTGGCCAAACGTTGGACTTTGATTTCTGGACGCGCTCCGGTTACCTGTTTGTGGACGGGATGCTGTTACTGAGCGGTTTTCTGCTGTACCTTCCCTACGCCAGGCAGACAGCGCAGGGCACGCCGGTGCCGGGCGTCCGTCGTTTTTACTGGAACCGGCTGGAACGGATCGTGCCATCCTACCTGTTCTCGGTGCTTGCGGTGCTGTTTCTGGTTGCGTTGCCGTCCGGCGCCTATCGCGATGCTTCGGCGCGCAATCTGGATGTGCTGACGCACCTTACGTTCACCTTTACGTTTTTCCGCGAGACCTACCTGTTTACCCCGCTGAACGGCGTGCTGTGGACGGTGGCTATCGAGATGCAGTTTTACCTGATCTTCCCGTGGCTGGCGAAAGCGACACAGAAGAAACCGGTGCTGACGCTTTGCGCGATGGTCGCCGCGGGTATCGCGTTCCGGCTGACCGTATCGCAAAGCGTAACGGATCTGTCGATCTGGGTGAATCAGCTGCCCGCTTTTCTGGATGTGTACGCGCTGGGCATGCTGGCGGCGATCGTTTATGTGCGGCTCTCCGACAAGCTTACGGCGCTGCCTAAAACCAGCGGCCTGCGAAGGCTGACGGTCTGGATTTCGCCGATCGGGTTTGCGCTGGCATGCTGGGCGCTTACAGCGCTGGTGCGGCTGCAATCCGCGAACGGGTTGGCCGGTCAGGAGGCGCTTCGCCTGTCGCAGTGGGCGCTTCGCCTGCCGCTGGCGGTTACGATGGCGGTGGCCATTCTTACGGCGGCGTTTCTGCCCCGTTTTCTGCAAAAGTTGCTGGATAACCGCCTGATGCGGTTTCTGGCGACGATTTCCTTTAACCTCTACATCTGGCATCAGGTGATCGGGGTGCGGCTGGCCGCGAACCTGTTTCCGACTTCGCTGCACAGCGACCCGCAACTGCAGCGCGCGTATACGCTGCTGTGTTTCGCGGTATCCATCCTGGCGGCAATGGCCGCTACCTTCGGGGTGGAAAAACCCGCCGCGCGCCTGATGGAGAAGATACGGATGCGATACTTGCAAAATAAGGAGCGAAAGAACGATGAACGACCCTCGGGTACAGAAACTGTGTGACATGCTGGTCAACTATTCTCTGGCGCTGAAGCCGGGCGAAAAAGTGCTGATTGAGATGTTCGGGCATCAACCCGTACTGGTGGCGAAGCTGATCGAGGCGGTTTACGCCGTGGGAGCGCAGCCGGTGGTGCGCCTGCGCGACATGACGGTGCAGCGTGCCCTGCTGCGCGGCGGCACGGCGGAAAAATGGGCGTTTGAGGCGGAGAACGACGCGGCGCTGATGCGCGGCGTGCAGGCGTATCTTGGTATCCGCGCCAACGAGAACGGCTTTGAAACGTCGGACGCCACGTCGGAACAGACGGCGCTGTACGCAAAGTACTACAGCGGCCCCGTGCACGGTAAAATCCGCGTGCCGCAAACCCGCTGGGCGGTGCTGCGTTATCCCACGTCCGCCGCGGCGCAGGCCGCGAAGATGAGCCTGGAAGCGTTTGAAGACTACTTTTTTAACGTTTGCACGCTGGATTACGCTAAAATGAGCAAAGCCATGGACAGCCTGGTGGACCGCATGAAGCGCGCCGACAGGGTGCACATTCTGGGGCAGGGCACCGATCTGCGCTTCTCCATTAAGGGGTTGCCGCCCATCAAGTGCGACGGCAAGCTCAACATCCCGGACGGCGAGGTATTTACCGCGCCCATCCGCGACAGCGTAAACGGCGTGCTTACGTATAACACCCCCAGCCTGTACAACGGCATCGAGTTCAGCAACGTGCGGCTGGTTTTCAAAGAGGGGAAGATCATCGAAGCGACCAGCAGCGATACCCCGCGCCTGAATCGCATACTGGATACCGACGAGGGCGCGCGATATGTGGGCGAGTTCTCCTTCGGCGTCAACCCGTATGTGACCGAGCCGATGATGGATACGCTGTTTGACGAAAAGATCGCCGGATCGTTCCACTTTACCCCCGGCCACTGCTACGACGAATGCCCCAACGGCAACCACAGCGACATCCATTGGGACATGGTCTGCATCCAGCGCCCGGAATACGGCGGCGGCGAAATCTGGCTGGATGACGAACTGGTGCGCAAGGATGGCCTTTTCCTGCCGGAGGAGCTGCGCTGCCTGAACCCTGATGCGCTTCGATAACGTTGGAACGGTCGTTTTGACAAGTTTTTCACAAAAAATCCGAAAATGTCCTTCGTCCCCTTGCATTGCGTACGGGTTTTGGGTACAATAGATAAGGTGACTGAATACCAAGACACGAGTTGTCAGGAGGAGATACTAATGGTCAAAGTTGCGATCAACGGTTTCGGCCGCATCGGCCGTCTTGCTTTCCGCCAGATGTTTAACGCTCCGGGTTACGAGATTGTTGCCATCAACGACCTCACCAGCCCCGCGATGCTGGCGCACCTGCTGAAGTACGATACGGCGCAGGGCCCGTATTGCGGCGTGATCGGCGAGCACAAGCACACCGTGGAAGCCACGGAAGATTCCATCATCGTCGACGGCAAGAAGATCCGCATCTATGCCGAAAAAGACGCGAAGAACTGCCCCTGGGGCCAGCTGGACGTGGACGTGGTGCTGGAGTGCACCGGTTTCTACACCAGCAAGGATAAGAGCCAGGCGCATATCGACGCCGGTGCCAAGAAAGTCGTTATTTCCGCTCCCGCGGGCAACGACCTGAAGACCATCGTGTACTCCGTCAACGAGAACACCCTGACTAAAGAAGATAAGATCATCTCCGCCGCGTCCTGCACCACCAACTGCCTGGCCCCCATGGCCAAGGCGCTGAAC
>DAOPZG010000007.1:0-37346 GCA_035353235.1 Candidatus Limiplasma sp. | reverse complement strand
GGAAGGAAGCACCTATGACATTCTGGAAAAACTGAAAAGCCGGGAAATCGACGTGGGGCTTGTGCGGCAGCCATTTTCCGCGCGGGGCGTGGAAACCGTTTCGCTGGAACCGGAAGATTTGCTGGCGATCGGTACGGACCGGTACTTAGCGGCGCTGCCGGAAAAGGTGACGCTGAAACAACTGGCGGAACTTCCGCTGATCCTGTACCGCCGCTGGCTGGAGGTGCTGGACCGGGCGTTTGCCGCGAAGGGGTATCAACCGAGGGTGCTGTGCGTGGCGGACGACGCGCGCACCTGCGTTTCGTGGGCGGGCGCGGGGTTGGGCGTGGCGGTCGCGCCGATGGACATCTGCCGCAGCCCTTTGCCCGAAGGGCTTTGCCTGCGTGCGATCCGGGGGCTGGCTCCCATGGCGCAGACGACGCTGGCCGTGAACGAGGGCGGCTGCGATACCGCGGCGGGGCGCGCGTTCGTAGCCTATTTCCGGCAGAACTGCGGGCTGTAACGTCGCGAGGGAGACGATAACTGGCTTGTACGGGGGACTGAATTCATCGAACGCACAACCGAATACAAACCTGACAGCCAGTTGGCAGCTTTGCTGTGGTATCCTCATTTTATACCGGAAGGTAAAAACCGGTGCTGTGACTGCACAGTCCGGTGACCCGCAACATGACCCAACCGGGAAAGGAGACCGATCCGTGCACTACGTGCAGGCAAAATCCATTTTATCCGCGCAAAATGGTATGAACCTTTACCGGGGCTGCACCCACGGGTGCATCTACTGCGACTCCCGCAGCGAATGTTACGGCTTTACCCACGATTTCGAGGATGTGGAGATCAAACAGAACGCGCCGGAACTGCTGGAAGTGGCCCTGCGCCGCAAGCGCGCCCGCTGTATGATTGGCACCGGGTCGATGTGCGACCCCTACCTACCGCTGGAAAAAACGGAACGGCTGACCCGCCGCTGTCTGGAGATCATTGACCGGTATGGCTTTGGCGCGGCGGTGCTTACCAAGTCCGATCTGGTGCTACGGGACATTGATCTGTTCCAAAGCATCCATCGCAAGGCGAAATGCGTTGTGCAGATGACGCTGACCACCTGCGACGAGGCCCTGTGCCGTGTGTTGGAGCCCAATGTGGCAACCACCCGCCGCCGCGTGGAAGCCCTGCTGGAACTAAAAAAGGCGGGTATTCCCACGGTCGTATGGCTTACGCCTCTGCTGCCTTTTGTCAATGATACCGAGGCCAACGTGCGCGGGTTGCTTGCTTACTGCGAGGAAGCGGACGTGAAAGGCATTCTCACTTTTGGCGCGGGCATGACCCTGCGAAACGGGGACCGGGAGTATTACTACCAGAAACTGGACGAGTATTTTCCCGGGCTGAAGCAGCGCTACATCCAAACCTACGGAAATGCTTACGAACTGCAAAGCCCGGACGCGCCGAGGCTGCACGGCCTGATGCGGGAGTTTTGTGCGGAGCGGGGTGTGCTTTTCGGCGCGGAACCGGTGTTTGCCTATTTATCAACGCTGGAACCGAAGGCGGAGCAGACGACGTTCCTGTAGTAACGAGGATACCGGAGAACGGTCGCAGGGATGCGACGGGTTCTTACCGGACCATACAGCGCAGAACAACCTAAAACAGAACCTCCCCTCCGGAAGCGGATTCCGAAGGGGAGGCATTACTATTCAAGGTTCCGGGAGAGTCTTTACCCCTTTACCCCGCCCGAGGTAAGCCCGGCGACCAGATGCTTTTCAATAAACATGAACAGGATCACCACCGGGATGGTGGCCAGCAGCGCCGAGGCGAACAGGTACTGCCACTCGATCATGTTGAAGGAGCTGAACTGCGTAATCCCAACGGTAATGGGCTTTTTGTAGGGCGTGGAAATGAGCACTGTGGAGATGGTGTACTCGTTCCACGAATTGATAAATACGAAGATCAGCGTCGTCACGATGCCGGGAGCGGCCATGGGCAGTAGAATATTCGTCAGCGCGCCGAAGGTAGTGCAGCCGTCTATGGCCGCCGCCTGCTCCATCTCCGGCGAAATGGATACGAAGGTACCGCGCAGCAGCCAGATGGCGAACGCCTGATTAAACGCCGCGTTAATCAACATCAGCCCCCAGATGGTATCGTTCAGCTTCAGGAAAGTCATCAGCTGGGAAATACCCACCAGCAGCACGATCGGCGCGAACATCTGGCTCATGATCACAAAGCCGAGGAAGGCTTTTTTACCCTTAAAATCCATTCGCGCCATGGCGTAGGCCGCTGGGATGCCGCAGGCCAGCGCGATCACCGTGGCCCCGACGGATAGCATCAGGGAGTTGAGCAGAAAGCGCGGCACGCCGCGGTTGACGATGTCCGTGATGTTGGACCAGACCCAGGTGGTGGGGAAGAGATGGGTGAAGTACATGTCCGTGGTTTCGGCGTTGTTGCGGAACCCGGTGATCAGCATGACGTAATACGGGTACAGGATCACTACGCACATGATGATGACGAAGGCGTACAGCACGCCGCGCGCGAGCGTGCGCGACAGGGATTCCTGCGTGAGGCGGATCAGGGCTGCCAGCAGCAGGAACAGCACGGGCAGCATCAGCCACAGCGTCCACAGCGGGCGGAAGGACAGCCCGGTCAGCAGAGAGGCTTCCTGATCGCCCGCCTGCCCGCCGAAAAGGAACGCGTTCACGGCTGCGAGCGGGGTGGTAAGATCCGTGCCGTTGTTCTGGGCAAGCGGCGCGATCACGTGCCGGCTAAGATAGCTTACGGTGGAAAAATGGAAGACGGGCACCAGCAGGAGCGAAACCAATGCCAGCGCACAGGCTGTTTTACGCAGCAGCGCCGTTCGGTGGGACAGCCTGCCGGGAGCGGTATCCAGCGTGCCGGGCAGGGTGGCGGCAACAAGCGCCACGCCCGCCAGCGCGCACAGCAAGGCTGCGAGCAGTACTTTGCCGGAGGGCAGGCCGGAGGCGATAAACGCCCACCCGGTGCGTTCTGTGACCGCGCTGACCCGGAAGGTCATTAAGGAGGTTGTTTCTCCTTTGGAGTTGACACGCTGGGTGGTTTCCTCGGTTACGGATACTCCGGAGAAACCGGGTTGGCCCTGGTATTGTGCGGCGGCGGCGTCCGCGTCGGCGCGCGCGGCGGTATAGCGCTCGTCGCCCGGAAAGGTGTTGCCGCTTTTTTTGGTATACAGGGTGTTGGAAAACTGGTAGACCGGCAGGGTAAGCACAACCAGAAACGCTGCGATTGCAACAAGGCAGAGGGCGGCGGCCCGAAGGCTGGTTTTACGTACGGAGGAAGCTGTTTTCATATCATTGCTCTTCCTTCCGCATCGAAATAACCATGTACAGCCCGGCTACCACGCAAAGAATCACGAAGCCGATCACGGACAGCGCGGTTGCGGGGCCTTTCTGCTGATCGTAAAAAGCCAGCATGTACAGGTAGGTCACCATCGTATCCGTCATGTTGGCGGGCGCGCCTTTGGTGATGGTGTAAATGATAGGGAAGGAGTTGAACACATAGATGATATTCAGCACCGTGCTCACCGTTAGCGCAGGGCGCACCAGCGGAATCGTGACCTGCGTGAGTTTTTTCCATGCACCCGCCCCGTCTACGGTGGCAGCTTCGTAATATGCGTCGTCAATGGATTGCAGGCCGGCCAGCACACAGAAAGCCACAAAGGGCACTGTGACGAAGATACCGACGCCGCACTCCCAGATAAATTCAACCTGATAGGAAACGCGCCAGTTGATCGCGTTCTGGATGATGCCCAGATTGAGCAGGACGTTGTTGAGGTTGCCATATTCGAAATTGATGATGTAATTCCAGATGGAAGCCTGAATCACCAGCGATGTGGCCCAAGGGAAAACCACGATGGAGCGGGCGACTTTGCGGCCGTGGAAGCGGGTGTTGAGCACCATGGCGACGATGAAGCCCAGCAGCGTGGAAATGCCGACGACCGACACCACCCAGTACAGGGTGTTCATCATCACGGTACCGAAGGTCTGGTCGCTTACCGCCGCGCGGAAATTGGCAAGCCCGATAAAACCGCCTACGACGCCGGACTTGGAAATCTCGCTTACGGAGAGCTTGAAAACGATCAGAATGGGGAAAACGACAAAGATGGTCATCAACAGGATGCTTGGAAGCAGCCACAGATAGGGTTCCCATTTATGGCGGACGAGAATGGTGTTCAACGTCTGTCCCTCCCCGTTTAGAAAGGGAGGGCCCGGACCGGCCGGGCCCTCCGCACGGATAGGCGATTTACTTTGCGGTTACTTTCGCTTGCAGGTCGTCCAGCAGCGCCTTCACATCGCCGCCAAGCAGCGCTTTCTGCTCCACGTCGATCACGCCCTGTTTCACGTCTACCCATTCCGCCTTGGCGGTGGGATAGAACTGGCAGCTGTCCAGCACTTTCAGCCAGGTTTCGAAGCTCGGGTCTTCCTTGACCAGGTAGGATACGGCGGAGGAAACCGCGGGCAGGAAGCCTTCCATGCTGACCCAGCCGGTGTACATCTCGGGGCTGTAGAAGAAGGTGAGGAACTTGCCGATGGCGGCGTTGCGGGCCGCCTGATCCGAAGCGGAATCGTCTTTGAAGGCCATCACGCGGTCCATCACGCCGGTCGCGCCCGTTTCGGCGCCATCGTTGTGGGGCAGCGCGGCGGTACCGTAGTTAATGCTGTAGCCCTTTTCCTTCAGGTACGTGGGCAGCTGGTTGGTGGTGATGACCATGGCCATCTTGCCGGCGCCGAACATATCCTGCAGGTCGTACCGGGTCTGGGTGGCGGGGCTGGGGTTGGTAAAGCCCTTCTGGTACAGGCCGACGGCGAAATTCACGGCGTCTATGTTGGCGTCGGAGTTAAGCGCCCAGTTGCCGTCTTTATCCACGAAGCCGCCGTTGTTGTTCCACGCGTAGTAGGAGAACGCGGCCTGGCCTTCGTCGGTGGTCATGTCCATGCCCCAGGGGTACACGTCGCCGTTGTAGAAATCTTTGATGGACTGGCAGGCGTCCTGAAGCTCGGCCCACGTGGTGGGCACCTGAATGCCGACTTCGTCAAAGATGTCTTTGTTGTAGTACATCGCGCGGGCGGAAGCCAGATCCGGCACGGCCCACACGGTGCCGTCGATGACCGACTGCTGGATGAAAGCGGGGAAGAAATCGTTGTACAGTTCTTCCGGGCAGTAATCCTTCACGGGGAGGAGCAGGCCTTCGGTCGCGTAATCGGCGAAGGTGTCGATGTTGAGGATGTCCGGGGCGTTCCCGTTGCTGATGCGGGTGCTTACGACCGTGTACACGTCGTTCCAGGACACGACTTCCAGGTTCAGCTTGATACCCGGATTGGCTTCCTCAAACAGCTGCACGAAGCTTTTGCCGTTGATGCCGGTGCCGGTGAACCAGTTGGTGGTGTTATTCCCGTACTGGCAGATGATCACGTCCAGCGTGATGTCGTCTTCCGCGGCCGCGAAGCCGATGCAGGAAACCGTTAACAGGATCGTCAGGAACAGGGCAACGATTTTCTTCATGTTATTTTCCTCCCATTTTTGATGTGAAAGATGGAAACGCGTGCCCGTTTCATCTATGGCTATTATACTAGATTGCAAACGTTTTTACAATTTGCATCCCCCACATGCTCGTGGGCTCCGGACCGGGTACGCGGGCCGGATAAAACCGGAAAACCCTGTTCTCTCTGGAATGCACCCCCTTCTTTGCGAAGATAAGACGTATTGTACTCAAATTGTTTGGAATCGATACAGAAATTAAACATGTAATATTATGGAAAATTAAGAGGGGGATTCCCTGAACTATCCCTGCGCGGAAGGGAAAAGACGGGACCAGCCGCAGTCGTCCATCAAGCTTTGGATTCCTTCGATGGAATCTTCAAAATGAATTCCCTGTTCCGCGGCGCGTGCGCAATCCATGCAAAGGCTGCGGGGTTTTCCGGCAATCGGCTGCACCGTTGCGGGCGGGAGGCCCAGCGACCGGCACCAGCCCAGTGCGATCTGCGCCACGTTCATCACCCCGTCGCTGCCGAAATTGTAGGTTCCGCCCGGTAAAACGAGAGCGGCCGGCAGCGCCCGTACCACGTCGCGCACGTATGTAACGCCGCGAAAATCGGTATCGGACAGGCGCAGCGGCTCCGCGTGCAGGGCGGCGGCCAGCAGGTTGGTCAGCAGGTTACGGTGCGTGGGCAGGCCGCAGGCGGGCAGGTCGTACATCCAGCTCAGCCGCAGGCTGACCGCGCCCGGCAGAATATCGGCAACGCGACGCTCCGCTTCCAGTTTGTGGCGGCCGTAAACATTCACGGGAGCCAGCGGCGTATCCTCCGCGAACGGCCCGGAGACTTCGCAACCGTTATATACCTGATCGGAGGAACAGGCGACCAGCCCGCAGCCTGCGCGCGCGCAGATACGGGCGAGCGTTTCAGGCAGGAGCATGTTGGCCAGATACGATTCTTCCGGGTGCGCCTCTGCGTAGCCGGTGTCCGAAATGGCGGCCGTATGCAACAGGATCTGCGGGGCGAACGCCGCAGCCGCAGCGTACAGCGCTTCTTCCCGCGCGGGGGTCATCTCTCCGCGAAGCAGGTCGGAGGGAAGGGCCTGCACTTCGTATCGGCTTCGCAGCGACTCGTTTGCGCGTGAACCCAGAAATCCGGTCGAACCTGTCAGCAGAATCCGCACAGGCAGCCCTCCTTTCGGATAAATAAACTTCACGGAAGGTTAAAACGGAAGCGTCTGCCCGCCCTGCTCACGCGAATCTTCCGCCAGAAACGCCAGCCGGTGGCCCACCATGGAATCGTTGAGCGTGGTGCAGCATACGGAGGGTGGGGTTCCCCGTAACAGTGCGATAAAATCCGCAACCAGCGCCTGGTCGCCGCCGCCATGGGCGTCTCCCGGGGCAATGCGGACGGTGTGTTTCCGTCGGCCACCGGGCGCGGCCGGGTCCATCAGCGATACGGTGAAGCGGTTCTCCTCAAAGCAACCGTACACCTCGCCCCGTGTGCCGGTAAGGTGAAGGCTGCGCTGTGGCGCGGAAGCGCCTCCGTTCATGGAAAATGTGGCGGCCGCGCCGTTCTGAAAGCCGACCAGTACAGACTGGTGATCCACAATGCGCGGTTCGCACCGGTATACGCAGCGACTGTAGGGGTTGTCCGGCTCGCTTAGCAGTTGCAGTTTCCGCGCTCTGGTTGCGCCTTCGCAGTCCATCTCATGCCAGATGTTTTGCGCCCAGCGCTGCGGATGCTCAATGTACAGCCGTTTGGCCGAATAGGGGCAATCGCGCTCCACGGTGCAGTTGAGCAGGCAATGGGTGCCCGCGCCTTCCGGAGCCCTATCGGGGTGGTACTGAAAGGCGGAGCCGACGCTTGCAACGGTGGCGGGGCGCGTGTCCGCCATCAGCCAGGCCAGCAGGTCCAGATCGTGGCTGCATTTGGAAAGCAACATCCCCGATCCGCAAAGCTCCGGCGACGCGTACTTGCCCCGCACATAGGAGACGGACTGATGAAAATAGCTTACCTGTTCGGTCATTTGCAGGTTCATCACACGCCCCGGCACGCCGGAAAGAATCAGCTCTTTCAGCTCCCGGTAAAACGGCGCGTACCGGAGAACATGGCAGACCATTACCCGGCGGCCCGTGCGCTTTGCGCAGGCCAGCAGTTCGTCCGCCTGCGGCTGGTTCAGGGCGAAAGGCTTCTCCAGCAGCACGTCGTACCCCGCGTTTAACAGCGGCAGGGTTGTTTCCACATGCTGCGGGTCCATGGTGCCGTTGATGATTCCGTCGGCGAATTTTGGGGCGGCGGCCAGCTGTTGCGCTGTGGCGAAGCAGTGTTCCGGGGAGAACCCGTAGGTTTCCCGCGCGGCGCGTACTTTTTCGGGGTTGATGTCCGCCACGCCGACAATGGTCAGTCGATCCGGGTGAACGAGCGCCTCCCGGGCATAAATTTCGGAGCGTGCGCCCATCCCGACAATCGCCAGCCGTACCGGATGGTTCAACTGCGCCGCCTCCTTCCTTGTGGGGGAATCCGCTTAACGCACCGCGTACCGGCGAATGACCGCGTTCATCTCCGCCCACTTCTTTTCCATGTCCGCCACCAGCGCGATCTGCGTACGGCAGCGATCCAGATTGTGTTCCGGGCGGGAGATGGCGTAGTAAGGGTCTCCCTGCAGGTAATCCGTTAAAAAGCGCACGCCGTTTTCCAGCGTCATCATCTTTGCGCCCACGGGCAGGGTTTCGGTTTCGCGCGCCGTCAGGGATGCGCCGCATACGCTTAAAAAACCCTTCACATAGGCTTCGTACATCGGCATCGACAGGTGGACGCGGGTCGTGTCCTTTTCATCTTCTGCGGCGGTGGACGCGCCAAAGCGGATGGAATCGCCGAAATCGTAGGCGACCAGCCCGGGCATCACGGTATCCAGATCAATCACGCACAATGCTTCGTGCGTGGTTTCGTCCAGAATCACGTTATTAAGCTTAGTATCGTTATGCGTCACGCGCAGGGGTAGTTCTCCCGCGGCGAGCAGGCCTGTCAGGGAGGCACTTTCCCCTTCGCGTGCGTAGAAGAAATCCAGTTCTTTTTCCACACCGGCGCGGCGGCCGGCCACGTTTTCATCCGCGGCGGCATGCAGTGCCCGGTAGCGGTTGGGGGTATCGTGGAAACGGGCGATGGTTTCGTGCAGGGTAGCCGCGGGAAAATCCTTAAGCATCGTCTGGAAACGTCCAAAAGCGACGGCGCTCTGGGCAAATTCCTCCGGCGTTTCGGCGCGGTTCAGGCACAGGCCGCCGGTAACGTATTCGTACATGCGCCAGTAATTGCCCTCAACATCCTGCGTATAGCAGCGGCCGTCCGCCGTGGGCACCAGCGTAAGCACGTGGCGGGGGTCCGGGTCCTTGCGCGCCAGATACTGTGTTACCGCGCGGATGTTCTCCATCAGGGCGGGCACGTTTTGAAACACGCGGTGGTTGATCTGCTGTAAAATATACAAATGGGGCGCGCCGGTCGCCACCAGATAGGTGCGGTTGATGTGCCCGCTGCCGAAAGGTTCGCAGGAAAGGGGCATACCGTCCAGCAGAAAATGCGCGATAACGCTTTGCATACAGGGGTTCCTCCAAACGCGGGAAGAGGCGGGATCGGCCATCGGTTCCGCGTATTTTGTACCCTTCTATCATAAATCCGACAGCTGTCGGAAGGAATCATCAAAAAAGACGGAAAACTATGCAAAAAAGACGGATTTTTCTTGACGCGATTCTTCCCCCGCGCCATACTGGTACGGGGAGGGTGATAAGTCATGTCGGAATACCGGATGTTAAAGCCCCGGAACGAAATTGTGATTCGTGGGCTGTACAGCCTGCACTATTTCCAGTTTGCGTCCGGCTATGTGTTCGAGGGCGAAAAACACAACTTCTGGGAGATGGTCTATATCGACCGGGGGGAGGCGGAGATTGGCGCGGACAGCGAAATTCGCCGTCTGGACGCGGGGCAGCTGCTGTTCCACCAGCCCAACGAGTTTCATACCATCTGGGCCGATTATGCCAGCGGCGCTAATATTTTCGTGATTTCATTTGATTGTAAAAGCCGGGCGATGAACGCCTTTCGCGGCAAGCAGTTTACCCTGCGCTCGTCCCAGCGGATGCTGCTGTCCCGCCTGACTGCGGAAGGGCAGCGGGTGTTCGGTCCGGTGCTGGACGTATCCGACCAGAAGGAACTGCATCCGCTTACGGAAGGGCCGCGCGGAGGCGTGCAGCGCCTTGTGCTGTACCTGACCCAGCTGCTGCTGGATTTGCTGAACGGCGAACCGACCCCGCCGGCCGCACCTTCGCGCTTCCGCCTGACCGAGGAAGAGGATTTCGCGCCTGTGCTGCGCCGTACACGGGAACTGATGACTGCTTTCCCGGACGGAACCCTTCGCTTTTCGCAGGTTTGTCGGGATGTGGGTCTTTCTTCAACCGTATTTAAGGAACGTTTCAAGCGTTATGCGGGCGTGACGGTGATGGAATACTACCGCCGCCTTCGCATTGAGGAGGCCCGGCGCCGCCTGCGTGCCGGAGACATGAACATCGCGCAGGTGGCGGACGCGCTGGGGTATTCCAGCCCAGCCGCGTTTTCCCGCCAGTTTAAGCGCCAGATGAAGATGACGCCCCGGGAATACCTGTGCACGATCCGCCTGTGACAGGCCCGGCAGAATCGCACAATCTGTAAATAAACACTTAAATGTGCTAAGTGTATTGCAACAAATAGTACACTATGCTATAATAAGCAGGTTTCCACCGGGAATGCTTCAAACTCTGCGGGAAGAAACGGAAGCTCTGCGGCGTTTCATCTATTGTATGAAGCCCGAACCCAATCGAACGGAGGATAAGAAAGAATGAAAAAATGTACGGCACTGATTTGCCTGCTGCTGACGCTGACCCTGCTGGGCGGGGCGCTGGCGGATTCCGGCAACGTGACGCTGTTCTCTAATGAACAGAAAACGCAGATGAGTATGGAGAATGATTATTGCACCTCCATGGCTGTGGCGAACGATACGGTATACACCCTGTGGTCTACCAGCATCTGCGCCTGGAAGGAAGGGCAGGACCTGCCGCAGACGGTTGCAACCGGTCTTACGCAGGATTATTACAACAGCTACGACGAGGCAAAAGAGCAGGTTGGCGACGTTGCGGATTCCCTGATCTACAAGCTGGTCAGCGACGGCATCACGCTTTACGGCCTGAACCGCCATACCGGCAAGCTGTTCCCCCTTACCTTTGCCGATGGCAAACTCACTGAAGGAACCCCTGTGCAGCTGGACTGGAAAGATATCGAAGTTACCCCCAGCGCCGACAGCGACAACTACCGCGACATCATTCGCGTGCTGATTTCGGAAGGCAAACTCTACCTTCTGGTGCGTGATTATCAGAATTACGATCAACCCATTCTGTACTGCTTTGATCTGGCCTCCGGCGCGCGGCAGGACCTGAAGGTGCCGACCATGCAGGACCTCTACCCGTACAAGGATGGCAAGATGCTGGCGTACCTGTTCGATTCCTCCAACGCTTACTCCGATGACGGAACGCTTAAAAATCACCCTGTGCTTGCCGTGATGAACCCAGCCGACTGCAGCACCGAAACGGTAGCGACCCTGCCGGATACGAATTGTTTTGGGTTTTCATATCAGGCGGCGACAGATACCCTGTACTATACCGATAATAATCAGGTCATGTCCATGCAGGCGTTTGGTCAGCCGGCAATGGTAGCTTACATGCCCGCCAGTTATACTGACACGGCCGATGTGGCATTGCTTTCTGACGGTAAGTATGTGTTAAACAGCTGGGACGGTCTGAACGTGCGCAGCACCGATCCGCAGTATCTGCCGACCAGCACGCTGGCGGTGTACAGCGGCAACCTGGATGATTCCACCACCACATTTATCGCGCAAAACCCGCAGGTGGCCGTTACTTTTAACCAGAGCGTTTACTTTAACACTGCCGAGCAGCTGGCCCAATCCATGACCTCTGGCGACAGCACCTTCGATATCTTTAATGTCGACCTGAGTTATCAGGATTTTCAGAGCCTGCTGAACAAGGGCTACTGTATGGACCTGTCCGGTTCCGCGAAGATTACGGAGGAAATGGGCAAGATGTACCCGTTCTTGCAAACCCCTGTGCAGAAGGACGGCAAGTACTACGCCATTCCCACGTCTCTGTATGCCTACGGATTCAGTATTGTGCCGCAGGCCTGGGAAAAGGCGGGTATCTCGGATAAGGTTCCGACTTCCTTTATGGGGCTGATCGATTTTCTGAACTGGTGGCTGGACGAGGGTGAAAGTGCGCATCCGGACCTGCAGTTGATGGACCAGGTAACGGATTTCCGCCAGACTCTGTTTGAAATGGCGTTGAATATGTATGTGACCGACTGTCAGGCAAACGGGCAGGATTTAAGCCTGAACACCCCTGTGTTTAAGGAAATGCTGACTGCTTTAGACAGCCTGGATACGGACGCGCTGAACGATACCCTGCCCGCCACGGACGACAACGCTACAAGCGGCAGAGTAATGATGGATGGCGACGACGGCACGCTGTTTACCAACTACGGCGACTGGCTGAACATCTATGATAACGGCGGTTACGTGTACAATAAGCCCCTGATTCTGTCTCTGGAAGACGGGGGCGCGCAGCACATCCCCGTATATGTCAGCGTGGTGTTTATCAACCCCAACACGAAAAACCCGGATATGGCGGTAAAGTATCTGGAAAACATGCTGGATCACATGGACAAAGCTCAGCATATCATGATGTTCCCGGATGATAACAACCCCATTCCCGTGCAGAATTACGACAAAATGGTTGCGGACTGGCAGACGAACCTGGACAAGCAGAAGGAAGTGATCAAGACCGCCAAGCCCGAGGATGTGAAAGACATTCAGGCGACGATCGACAATCTGCAGGACCTTTTGACGAACAAGGATAAGTATCGCTGGCAGGTTTCACAGGATGGCATCAACCAGTACCGCGCCATCGCGCCGCTGTGTTTCACGGCTACGCCTAACCTGATCAACCTGAACGCGAACAACGGGGACAGCGATATTTCCACGCTGATTACCCGCTACCTGCAAAAGCAGGTTTCTCTGGATCAGTTCTTAAACGACGCGGACCAGAAGATCCGCATGATCCAGATGGAACGGCAATAACGGTTCACGGGTCGGCCGCGCGCGTTGTACGGTTGTGCGGCCGGCCCTTCACTTCGCAAAGGAGGAACGAATTCTTGTTCCGACATAAGAAAAGCGTTCTGCTTTTTCTGCTTCCGGGGCTGGCCGGGCTCGCGGCCTTTTATCTGGTGCCCTTTCTGGGCGGCGTGTATTACAGCCTGACGGACGGAACCTTCCAGAACCGCTTTGTGGGAATTCAGAACTATGTGGACATCTGGCATAACGAGATGTTCCTGCTGGGACTTAAAAACACACTGGAGCTTTCGCTGCTGTGCGCGCCGTTCATCTGGCTGTTCTCGTTCCTGCTGGCGGTAACGCTGAAGTCGCTGGGGCGCCGGGCCGGGTTTTTCCGCAACGCCCTGCTCCTGCCCTACCTGATGCCGTCCTCGGCGATGCTCTTAATCTGGCTGCTGATGTTTGACTACGGTGGGGTGGTCAACCGCCTCTTCGTGGCGATGGGGCTGGATCGCGTGCTGTGGCTGGAGGGCAGCGCCCTGCGGGTGCCGGTGGTGCTTTTATACGTGTGGAAAAACCTCGGCTTTTCCGTGGTCATCTTCGCCGCGGCGCTGCAAACGGTGCCGGATGCGTATTACGAATATGCCAGTCTGGAAGGGGCCAGCGCGTTCCAGCGGGAAGTGAAAATCACCCTACCGCTGATGGCGCCCACGTCGTTTCTGGTGTTTCTGCTGGCATGGGTGAACGCCTTTAAGATATTCAAGGAAGTTTATTTTATCGGCGGCGCGTACCCGGACCAGACGGTGTATACGCTGCAGCATTTTATGAATAACAAGTTCACGCATCTGGACTATCAGGACGTGACCACGGCGGCATACAGCTTTGCCATTATCGTGTTTATCCTGTTCGGGCTGATGTATTCCACGCGGGCCGTACGGGCGCCCAGCGACGCGTAAAGGGAGGAGAAACAGATGACACAGCAAACTCTTCGCCCCGCGCGCGCGATGAAACGGCACCGGCGGATCCGTCCCGGGCAGGCGGTGGCCGTGGTGTTTTTGACCCTGATGGCGGTACTGATTCTTCTGCCGATCGTATTCACCTTCCTGTACTCGTTCTTTCCCAAGAGCGAGATGGAAGCCTACCTGAAGCTGAGGGGAAATTACGACGCTACTAAATGGATGGATGTGCTGATTTCCCCTAAGGTGGCGTCCGTGCGGCAGTACTACAAAATCCTGATTGAGGAGCCGCAGTACCTGAAGCTGTTCGTCAACTCCGTGGTGTACACGGCGGCGATCCTGCTGGGGCAGGCGGCGGTCGTGCCACTGATGGCCTATGCGCTGAGCCGTTTTCAGTTTAAGGGCCGCGACGCGCTGTTCTTCGTGATCCTGATGCTGATGGTGCTGCCTTTTCAGGTTACGATGGTGCCCAGCGTGATCTCGCTTCGTTTTATGGGCATTATGGAAACGCCGTGGGCGGTCATTCTGCCCATGTGGTTCTCCCCGTTTTATATTTTCCTGATCCGCCAGTTTATGATGGGCCTGCCCAACGAACTGCTGGAAGCCGGCATGATGGACGGCGCGGGTCCGCTGCGCTGTTACCTGCATGTGGTGATCCCGGTTTGCCGGCCCATTCTGGGCGCCGCGGTGGCCCTGTCCTTCGCGGATTGCTGGAACATGGTGGAACAGCCGCTGGTCTATCTGGCCAACCGCGCGGGGGATCAACCCCTGTCCGTGATGTTTAACCAGATCAGTATCGACGGCGCGGACGTCGCCTTCGCGGGCGCGGCGCTGTACATTCTGCCGGCGCTGTTCGTATATTTCTACTTCCAGGAAGATATTCTGCTGGGCGTAACCCTCAGCGAGCTGAAATAGACGGGAGAGGAGCCATCCGAAATGAAACTGAAAAAGTTTGCCCTGCGCGGATTGATTGCCCTGGCGGTGATCGTGGCGCTGTGTATGTTTTTCGCCAATACGGTGCTGACCATCACTACCCCCAAGGTGCAGATCGTGCAGGCCAGCCGTGGGCGGCTGGAACAGAAAATGAAGCTGGACACGCAGGTGTATTTCCCCAATACGACGGATTATACCCTGGCCGACGCGACGAAAAGCGCCATCACCGTGGACAAGGTATACGTGAAGCCCGGCCACCATGTGGATAAGGGTGAAACGCTGTTTACCGCCGTCCTTACGGATTACGATAAGGACTGGAAAGACCTGCAGGGCAAGTATGCCGAAAAAGCCAAAGCCCTGATGGATAAGGACGTGGAAAACCGCCGTTTCGCGCGCAACAGCACGCAGAACGATATGTACGACGCGGTGCTGGACGTGCAATGGAAAGCGGTGGTGGCGGAACAAAACGCCCATACGCTGGCTTACCAGCAGAACATTACGCTGGATGCGGATTCGTCCAAGTGGGAGGCGCAGGCCGCCGGAAAGGCCGACCTGCTGAAAGCCGTTAAGGCCGCTACGGATGCCGAAGCCGCTTACCAGAAAGCGTACGATGATTTCTTCGCGTCTTTTGACAACACGAAGATTCGTGTGCGAAACGCCACCTTTAAATTTATCAATGAACGTCGCGCGATCATCAAAGAAATGAACGGCTTTTCCGATGACCTTACGGCGCTGGCCGAACGAAAAATCTCCCTGAGCACCGTGACCGCGCCGCAGGCCGGGTATGTGGTGGCTGTAAACGTGAAAAGCGGAGACAGTTACGATGGTAAAAAGGCCGCCTTCACCCTCAGCGGCGACGAGGACGCGCCCGTTCTGCGCGCGGATGTGACCAGCCTGAACAAGGCCGTCGCGGATGGGGCGAAGGTGGAAGTGGCGGGCGATTACGGCAGTGAAAAGACCACGGTAGAAAAGACCGAGCTGGATACCGACGGTAAGAAATACCTGTACGTTACGCTCACCAGCGACATTATCACCCTGAAAGGCGGCATCACCCGGATGCTGGCCGACGGTACGGTCAACGTTACGCTGTCGTACCGTGCCAAGGACTCCACTACCCTGCTGCCCGCCAGCGCCGTGCGCAACGAGGGCGAAGGCAAGGATTACGTGTACATGATCCAGCGCAACGGCAGCGGTTTTCTGGGTTCCAGCAGCATGACGGTGGTTAAAACCAGCGTGGACGTGATTGAGCGCGGAGATACTATGGTGTCTGTTCGCCAGCAGCTGGATTATCAGGAGATCGCGGACCGCGAGGACCGTGCGCTGAAGGACGGCTGTACCGTGATGGAATATGTGGAATAAGCCGCGGGAGAAAAGCATGAAAAAAAGCATCGTTAGGGGTCTGATCGCCCTGGCGGTCTGCGTGGTTGTGCTGGCCTGGGCGTGGTCGCAGGTGGCGGCGGCGGGCGAAGATCTGCAATATCTGATCCCCGCTCCGCAGATCACCGTGGCGGACCCTTCCTCGCAACAAGGCAGCCAGACAGACCCGGACGCCGACGGCGCGCAGGATGGTCAGCAGCCCCAGAAAGCAACTCCGCCAAATCAGGCTGTTCAACAGCTGTGGGAATCCTTCCAAACGACGGCCGCGGACTGGGACGGCATCATGCGGACCTATACTTTAAGCGGGGTGGCCGAAAAAACCAGCATGACCGGCGACACGGGCGAAACCAAGCAGGCCCGTCTGACCGCCATCGGGGACAACGCATTCACCCTCACGCCGGAATACGTGCAGTTTGGGCGGCTGTTTTACCCGGAGGAGCTGTCCAAGGGCTGCAACGGCATTCTGCTGGATGAGCAGCTGGCGCTTGCGCTGTTTAAAATTTCGGAACCGATCGGCAGAACAGTAACCATCTCCAACGTGGAGTTTACCGTGCTGGGGGTGATCCGTCACTCGCTTCGCGTGGGCGACGGCGAGGATTACGGCGCGCTGGTGACCCTGCCGTATCTGTGGAATCAGCCGATCCAGTTGCAGGCGCTTCAGGCCACGGCGCGCCCCCTGCGTGGCGCGGGCGCGCGTTCCGCCTTTTCCACCGCCATGCAGAGTTGGAAGGCGGGCGGCACGCTGATTGACCTGGGCAAGGAAGGCATGGGCGCGCTGATGCCCATCCGCGTGCTGTTATTTACGGCGGGCTGTGTGCTGTTCTTTACCCTGCTTGGCTTTTGGAATGGGCGGACGCGCCGGTTTGCGGCCGATTACCGCCGGAGGCTGGAAGGGGAGTATGCCGTACGACTGCTGCCGCGTCTGCTGGCGGCAATCGTCGGCCTGCTGGCGGGGTATGCGCTGCTCGCGGCAGGCGCGGCGGCGCTGGTAACCTATATTGTGGAGCCGGTGTATACCTTTACCGAGTGGGTGCCTGCCGTTCTTGTGGAGTGGAAGGATATCCGCACCGCCTTCTGGCAGGTGTGGCAGGGCGCGGCCAGCCTGCAGGAGCTTCGCAACCCGGAGCTGTGCCGTATCCGTTACTTTGCCATGGTGATCGGCTGGTTTGGCGCGGGCGCGGCCATTCTGCTGGCTGTGCTGTGGTACCGTATCCGGCTGGAGTACGGCACACTGAAAAAAGCCTGACCCTTCGGAATCTAGTGAAGGCAGTAAAAAAACAAGAACGTCCTCAACCGGCAACCGCTGGTTGGGGACGTTTCGTATACCCTGCCGCGGAACTCCCGCGCTTTGCATGCCGTCAGGCGCGGGGCGGTTCGTCCGTATGCCCGTCGTCCCGGTGGGTGAGATACTCAAATATATGCAGTGCGTCCAGCTGGCCGATCACCTCGGCGGCGGTGTCCATATTAAACTTACGGAGCACGTTGTGGATGTGCGTTTTCACGGTGCTGGGCACGATGCAGCGCAGGTCGCAGATTGCCTGTCGGCTGTATCCCTTGTGCAGAAGGGTGAGAATATCCAGTTCGGCGGGGGTAAGCTGGGATACGATTTGCAGGTAATACAGCAGGCTTTGTTCGCTGGTTTTTACCCGCTGAAATTCCCGGCGGATTTTTTCCGCGATGACCGGGCGAATGGGGGAACGGCCAAAATATGCGTCCCGGATGCAGGCGACCAGTTCGTTATGATCGCTGTTTTTCAGCACATAATCGCTCACACCCAGCTGAAAGGCCTTAAACACGCTTTCGTCGTCCTCGTATACGGTTAATATCACAATCTTTACGCCCGGCAACTGATTGAGTATCTGCGTGGAAGCCTCCAGCCCCGCAGTGCGTGTTTCCATTTCGATGTCCATCAGCACAATGTCCGGGTGCAGCAGCGCGGACTGCATCACGGCTTCGTAACCGCTCTGCACGGCGGCCACGACGTGAATATCGCTTTCCTTATCCAGTTCCCGCTTGTATTTTCGCAGCAGGGCGGGCATGTCTTCCGCGATCAGTACGTTGATCATAGGTACCTCTTTCCGGTTATTTCACGCTGGGCAGCAGAATATGGAAGGTGGTTCCCTTCCCGACCCCGCTTTCCACCTCGATGCGCCCGCCCATCGAGGTGATGATGCGGTGCGTTAACGAAAGCCCGATGCCCCAGCTTTTCGTCATGGGCTTGGTGGAAAACAGCGGGGAAAAGATGTTGGTCAGGTTCGCTTCGGGGATGCCGCAGCCGTTATCGTTGATGTCCAGCAGCGTCCATCGCATTTTAGGATACAGACCGACGGAGATCACCTTTTTCCGGCCGTCACTCACGGAGATCAGCGCCTCGCAGGCGTTTTGCAGCAGATTGATCAGCGCCTGCTGCATATACTGCGGATCCACAAACCCCACGGGAATCACGGAGGGGAAGTTGGTTTGCAGCTCGATGCCGTTGGCCGCGCAGACGGCCTGAACCGCTTCCGCGGAGCGAAGAATCACCTGATCCAGTGGCACCTGCTGCATTTGCAGGGTATCTTCGCGGGTATCGCGGTGCATGTCGTCCAGCCGGTCAAACAGCCACTTGAGGTGCTGGTTCATATTTTCTGCCGCCTGCCCCTCGCCTGTTTCCGCGATGATCTCCTCCAGTTCCGCGGACAGGGACAGCACTTCGTTTTTCATAAAATGGCAGAAGGTGCGGGCGGGCATGTTGGCGGCTTCGATATTTTTTGCGATGCTCAGGCTTTGCGTATCCACCTTGCGGCGCAGAATGGCGAGTTTGTAAACGGTGTAGATCACCAGCGTAACCAGCGCAGTGAGGATGTAGGGGTACAGCCCGTAAAAAGGGATGTAGTCGCCGACAAACAGCAACTGATAGGTTACGATCCCCGCTTTTTCGGAATAATCAATCAGCAGGGAGGGCAGGCTTTCAAAGAAAGTGAGGTAGGTAATCACCAGCGTTGTATAGGCCAGCAGAAAGAGGCCCAGCGCGGCGCGCATCACTTTCAGCGGCGGCGCCGTAAAATAGCTGTACACCACGCTCGCGATGCAGCACAGCAATACCGCGCCGTTCATGACCTGGGTAACGACATGGAATGCGGTATAGAACAACTTGATGGATTCGCGGGTGAGCACGGCCGGGTACAGCGCCCGATACAGCAGCGGGTACAGGAAAGGGTCGTATAAAGCCAGCTGCAGCGCGTAAACGATCACGACAGCAACGTAAACCGCCCGGGAACGCTTCTGCAGCCGCTCCGGCCAAAACGCCTGCGACATCCACACATTGCTGACCAGAAACAGCACGCAGAAAAAATTAAGCAGGCTCAGCACCGCCTGCCGCGTAATGGGAAAGGAGTACAGATACATCACCACATCGCGCGGGATGGGGAAATAGCGCTGAAAAAGGCTCAGGTGAAACGACACCTTGCATACGTACAGCATGAAGGTGAAATAGCAGAAGCTGAGCGATACCAGCAGCGTGACCGCAGAGGCGGTCATACGGCTTTTATATTCCGAAAAAATGTAGTAAAACAGGCCGACAATCGCAACGGCCAGAAGCACCAGATAGATCAATCCGACCGTTCCCCCTTTACGCCTGTTTTCCGCAGGCTCATCTTATCATTTTTAAATCGCGGATGCAACGCGCATCCATAGCACAGGCAGGCCCGGCTTGAAAAGCGAGCGAAAACCGGTTACAATAGCGGTACGCGGCATGGCGGCGGAAGGGGGCGGGGCACAGGTGAAAAAGGCGAGGTTTACGGCGCTGTTGATGGCGCTCTTGTTACTGTCCGGCTGCTCCGCGCAGCCTCACGACGACCAGCCCACGGTCTCCGGCCAGGTGGGGAGCGCCGTAAAAACCGTGATACAGTACTACGATTCCACCGACAGTACCCAGCTTGCCGAGGCAGTGGTTGCCGCCTTCAACGCGCAGAGCGCGAACACCTTTGTGCAGCTGCACCTGGTTGATAATGAAGTTTACGATAATACGATTGCCGATACGCTGCGAAACGGCGGGGACATCGACTGTCTTTATATCCGCCAGCCCTGCCAGGTGAACCAGTTTGCCGCAGAAGGGTTATTGACCGACCTGACCGAAGACGTGGCCCGCAGCGACCTGGACCCTGCCGCCTACGGTCAGACGCTGGATATTATTTCGATTGCCAACACCATTCCCGCTCTTCCGCGAACGAAGAGCGTATGGCTGCTGTTTTACAACAAGGATATTCTGGACCACTACAATATCCCGGAGCCAAGTAACCTGACCTGGGACCAGTATGCTGATCTGGCCCGCCGCCTGACCGAAAAGCAGGCGGACGGAAGCACCCGGTACGGCGGCTATATCCCGCCGTGGACGCTGAACCTGGGCGCTATCGCGGCGGGGGAATACCTGTACGATGACGAACTGCCCTATACCCGGAAATATATGCAGCTGCTCAACCGCCTGTACAACGTGGACCACAGTGTGCCCGACATTACGCAGATGGACGGGGAATACAATTTACCCAATCTGGTTTTTCTGGATCAGAAGATCGCTACGATGATTAACGGGGACTGGGTCGTTTACCTATTTAAAAACGCATATCCCGAACAGAGCTCCGCTTTCCGGTGGGGGATTGCGACCCTGCCTGTTTTTGACGATGTGCCGAAGAAAACCGCGGTCGGAAGCTGCTCCTATCTGGCCATACCGGGCAACAGCCCTCACCGGGCGAACGCCTTTGAGTTTATCTCCTTCTTCGCGGGCGCGACAGCCGCGGACATGCTGGCGAAATTTCCGACCTGCCCGGCATACTACACCGACCGCAGCGCAGAACGCTACCAGCAGAACGCGGGGGTGCCGGGAGCAAACTATATTTTTGATTCGCTGGTGCGCAACGAGGAAGGCGCGTTTGTACGTTACCGGGAGCTGAACATCACGTTTAAAAACTGCCTGCTGGAGTATCTGCGGGGCAACACTTCGCTGGATGCGGCGTTTGAACAGTTTGAGACCCAACGGCTGCCATTGCTGAGCGGGACGGGAGACTAGCGATCCGCAGCCCCTGTTGATACGGAAAAATTCCATAACGGCCAATCAAACGGCATACAGGCTAAAAGAGTGCTGCCACGTTGCCGGCGGCCAAGGAAACGGGAGCGTACATTTGTGTACGCTCCCGTTTCCTGCAGGGGATCATGCCTTTGTTCATCCCGCATCGCAAGCCAAGCGGGATGATCGACAGGTAAAAGAGGGATATTTTCAGGTAAAAAGTGATTTGTCTGTACCGGCCCGCTTCGGAACGAAGGAAGAAAGACCACCTCAAAAGCAGATTATGGTTGCTGTTTCGGGCTTTCCCGGGAATGGGGTGTAGATATTCTACACCCTGCTGACCCTGCTCTTTCGGGAAAAGTGAAGGCGGCGGGTCGGAAAAAGGGGTATTTGTGGGAAGTTGTACTTTCTGTGAAAACGTCTGCCAAGGTGTGCACAATTTCAACCTTGTTATATTGGGCGGTTTTACTATAATCAGGGCAGACGGGTGAAATCCCGGAAAATTGAAGGAGGTTTCTGCTGTGAAAAAGGTTCTTTCCGCGTTATTGGCAGCCGCCATGATGGTAACTCTGTTTACCGGTATGGCTGGCGCCGAAACCACCAAGGAAGTGCTGAACTTCTACATTGCCAGCGACATGGATACCACCGCGGGCCAGATCGCCGACGCATACAACGCTTCTCAGGACAAGGTAGAAGTGAAACTGACCGTGATCCCCAACGACGGATACGACGACAAGATGAAGGTGCTTACCACCGGCGACAGCGACATCGACGTTTTTTGGGTCCGTACGCCTGCGCAGGTGAAGAAGTACATGGAAAACGGCGTTCTGGTGGACCTGAAGCCCTTTGCGGATGCGGCCGGGCTGGACACCACGCCCATCGCCACCCCGCTGGAGGCTGTGTCCGACGCGAACGGAAGCTACTACGGCCTGCCGATCTCCGGCTCCTGCTGGATGCTGTTCTACAACAAGGACCTGTTTGACGCCAAGGGTCTGGATTACCCTGTGAACATCACGTGGGATCAGTACGCCGATCTGGCCAAGCAGCTGACCTACACCGATGACAAGGGCACCAAGTACTGGGGCGGCGTCGCGCCGTTCTGGACGCCCAACCTGGGCGCCGCGGCCATGGGCGAATATCTGGATGCGCCCGAACCCATGGAAAAGACCATGCAGTACATGAAGATTCTTCACCGTCTGTATGTGGATGACGCCAGCCATCCTTCCATCGCCGAGATGAGCACCGGCACGTTCGATGTGAACTCCTACTTTGCCGCCGGCAACATCTACATGATGATCAACGGCGACTGGGAATTCCGCCTCCTGCAGACCCCGTTTAACTACGGCGCGGCTCCGCTGCCCGTGCTGGACGCCAGCCAGGCTGGTTACAGCTGCGGCCAGAACTCTGTGCTGTCCATCTACAAGGGTTCGACCAAACAGCAGGAAGCTTATGACTTTATCGCTTACTATACCACGTCTGTGGACGGCACCTCCATTATCGCCAAGAACCACGACGTACCTTCCTACGCCACGCCCGAAGCCATGGCAGTGTATCAGCAGGAAGTGAAGGTTCCCGGTGTGGAATACCGCTTCTCTTCCACCATCCGCGCCGAGCAGGGCACCGCGGACTACTATTCCGAAATTCTGGACAACTTCACCGAAGAGATGAAGCTGTATCTGCTGGATGAGGAATCGCTGGACGACGCGTTTGCCAACTATTACTCCCTCCGTTCGGAAGCGATGAATCCGTAAGGGATTCGCTGTTGGGGACGGGCATGCCGACAGGCCGCCCGTCCCTCAGCCTGCTTCAATGGCCCTGCGCCGCGGGGCTTTTGAAGCGGGCTGACGCTCCGCTATTTCAAACGAAGGAGGAACCCTCTTGAACCAAGCAGCTATTCCAGCCTTGTCCGGAAAGCATAAGATGAGCAAGGCCGCTAAACGGGAAGCCGCGGTCGGCTACCTGTACCTGATGCCAAACTTCATCGGCTTTTTAATTTTCACCGCGATCCCGATCATTGCGGGTTTCATCATCAGCTTTACGGATTTTAACGGTTTTAACGGCACTTTCGTAGGCCTTGCGAACTACGCCAAACTGTTCCGGGATACGCAGTTCAAATCTGCTTTCGTAAACAATCTGGTCTATTCCGCGGTCAGCGTTCCGCTCACCATCCTGTTCGCGCTGCTGTTTGCGCTGGCGCTGAACCGCAAGATGATCGGCGCGGATTTTTTTAAGACTATTTACTTTTTCCCGAACCTCACCTCCATGGTGGCGGTAGGCTGCGTGGGCATGCTGCTTTTTATGCCTGCCAACGGCCCGGTCAACAACATGCTGCGCGCTTTTGGCGTGGCGGAACAAAACCTGCCGCAATGGTTCTTTTCCACCAAAACGGCTATGGCGACCGTGATTATTCTGGTGGTGTGGAAACAGGCCGGTTACTATATGATTATGTTCATGGGCGGGCTGAAGAGCATCCCCGACCACCTGTATGAAGCGGCGCGGCTGGACGGCGCGGACTCCTGGCATGTGTTCTGGAACGTAACGTGGCCCATGCTTTCGCCTACGACGTTTATGGTAACCATCCTGTGCTTTATCTACTCTTTTCAGGTGTTCGACATTATCAACGTTACCACGCAGGGCGGGCCGGGGCGGTCCACCAGCGTGCTGGTTTTCCGTATTTACAAGGAAGCGTTCAAAAACTGGAAAATGGGTTACGCTTCCGCGATCGCGTATGTGTTGTTCATCATCATTCTGATCATCACGCTGATCCAGTGGCGGGGTCAGAAAAAATGGGTGAACGACGACTGAGCGAAAGGGGGCGTAAGCGTTGGATGCGATTAAATCTTTACCAAAGAGAAAAAAACCCATCCGAATCAGCCAGATTCTGATTTTTCTGTTCTGTCTGGTGATCGGCTTTATCATGGTGGTACCGTTCGTATGGATGCTCAGCGCGTCGTTTAAGCTGAACACGGAAATTTTCCAGCCGCAGACGCAGTGGATTCCGGAAGTGTTCCGGACGCTGAACTACGAGAAGGTGTGGAAGGACATCGCCTTTCCCCAGTATTTCCTGAACACGACCAAGCTGGCTGTGTGCATCACACTGCTGCAGCTGGCAACGTGTTCGCTGGCGGCTTTCTCGTTTACCAAAATGCACTACCCGGGGCGAGATAAGCTGTTTGTGGCCTATCTGGCGACCATGATGGTGCCGTGGCACGCGATTATGATCCCGCAGTTTATCATCGTAAAAAGTTTGGGCTTGTTCAATACCCATCTGGCGCTGATCCTGTTGCAGGCGTTCAGCGCGTTCGGGGTGTTTATCCTCCGGCAGAACATGCTCTCCATACCGGACAGCCTTACGGAAGCAGCCAAGATCGACGGCTGCGGGTGGTTCCGCACCTATGCAACCATCATCATTCCACTGACCAAGACAGGGCTTATTACGCTGGCGGTACTTACCTTTAACACCGTCTGGAACGACTATATGGGACCGATGATCTATCTGGACAGCGACAAGCTGTTTACGATCCAGATTGGGCTGGCCTCTTTCCGGCAGCAGTACAGCGCGGATTACGGCGCGATCATGGCAGGCACGGTAAGCTCCATCCTTCCCGTGATCGTGCTGTACGCGGTCGCGCAAAAGCAGATCGTGGAAGGCGTGGCGTTCTCCGGCGTAAAAGGTTGAACGCGGGGCGGCCCGGGAGCGACAAACCGTTCCCGTGGCCGCTTTTCAGTGGAATCTGACAAAGCGGAGGGACTATGGACAAGGGATTCGTATACACGGATGGCCGACGCTTCATGCTGGACGGCCGGCCAATCTTACTGCGCGGTTTAGGCGTTGGAAGCTGGCTGAATCTGGAGCATTTTATGATGGGCGTGCCGGGCTGGGACGGGGAAATGCGCGCCTGCCTGAACCGTGGCTGCCCCGGCTTTATGGACCGTTTTACCGAGGCGTTTTTCGGCTATGAGGATGCGGCTTACCTGCGCGCGCTGGGAGTGAACCTGATCCGCGTGCCGATCAACCATCACCTGTTCTGGAACGACCAGCTGGACGAGCCCAACCCGTTCGGGTTTGAGCAGTTGGAGCGGCTCGCGTCCATTTGCGTCGCGCAGGGGCTGTATTTTCTGCCGGATCTGCACACCACGCCGGGCGGACAGAACCCGGACTGGCACAGCGAGTGTCGCACCGGCACCCCGCTTTTTTGGGAGTTTGAAGCCTTTCAGAAACGCGCCGTAAAAATATGGAGCGCCATTGCCGAACGGCTGAAGGATTGTACTGCGCTGCTGGGGTACGACCTGCTTAACGAGCCGGTGCTTCCCGCTGGGCAAACGGAACTGTTGAACCGGTTTTATCGGCGGGCGATTGCCGCCATTCGCAAGCAGGACCCGCAGCATCTCGTTTTTCTGGAGGGCGACCGGTTTTCGATGGATTTTTCCGCCATTACCCCGCCCTTCGACCCGAACTGGGCGTATGCGTACCATTTTTACCCCGGCGTGTGGGACGAGCGCCTGCTGGACCCCGCAATGGACGAGAAGGAAAGGCGCGAGGCCTTCGCTTCGGCGTTGAGTGAAATACTGGATTCGATGGGGGATTATGAAGGCCCGCTGCTGTGCGGGGAGCTTGGTTACGAACTGAGCTGCCTCGATCCGGATTTCGGCATCCGCCTGACGCGGGATACCCTGAGCGCCGTGGAAGAGCGCGGAAGCGGCTGGTGCCTGTGGGCTTACAAGGACGCGCGTTTTATGGGGCTTGCCTATCCCGCGGAAAACAGCGGCTGGATGCGGCTGGCGGCGGAAATCCGAAAGAACTGGAACCATCACGCCGCTTCCCGGATGGGCGCGGAAGCGGTGGACGCGTTGGAAGCGCTTTGCCCCTACCGGTTTACGCCAGACGAAAAATACCGGATGCAGTTCGTTCTGCGGGCGATGACGGCGCACGCCGACGTGACGCACATTCTGGCCCCGGCGCTGGAAAGCCTGTCGCCGGAGGACCGCGCGGCGTTGCCGGAAGATTTTGCGCTGTCTCGCTGCGAAAAGAACGCCGGGCTGGAAGCAATGCTGAAAAAAGCCTGTGCCAGCGAGCCTGTGGTATGGTAAAATAAGAAAAATGCCGGATCTGGCCGCTGCTTGGCGAAAGACGGCCGGAGCGCGTCGTTACGAAAGGATATACTACCATGCGTTACGAATGTCTGGACATTCATGTGGACTATCAAAAGGTCGGAGCCGAACAGGACGGAACCCAGCCCAAACTGCTGGCCTATCTATTGGATGAAAGCCCGGAACTGCCTCAAAATGCTGTTCGCCCGGCGGTGATCATCTGCGCCGGCGGCGCGTACTATTTCCGTTCCGACCGGGAAGCCGAGCCGATCGCCATGCGTTTTCTGGCGGCGGGGATCCACGCCTTTGTGTTGCAATACAGCGTCGCCCCTTCCCGATATCCCAGCGCCGCGCTGGAGCTGGCGACGGCGGTGCGGTTGGTACGGCAGAACGCGAAAGAGTGGAACATCTTTCCGGATCAAATCCACATCATGGGCTTTTCGGCGGGCGGCCATCTGTGCGCAACACTGGGCACCCTGTGGGACGAACCGGTTTTTGCCCGCGCACTGGGCGGCCAGAGCCGGGAGTGGCGGCCCGACAGCCTGCTGCTGGGGTATCCCGTGATTACAATGGGGCAGTCTACCCATCAGGATTCGCGCGGTAACCTGCTTGGCAAAAATGCATCGCAGGAAATGATCGACGCGCTGTCGCTGGAAAAGCGCGTAAGCGCCAAGACTGTGCCCACGTTCCTCTGGCACACGGTGGAGGATGGCGCGGTGCCGGTGGAAAACTCGCTGCAGTTTGCCACGGCGCTACGCGCAAACGGTATACCGTTTGAAATGCACCTGTACGAAAACGGCGGTCACGGATTATCCCTTTGCGAGCAGGTCACCGCGCAGGGCCCGGAGCACCTGATGCCGGATAACGCCAACTGGATGCCCATGGCGATCCGCTGGGTGCTGCGCGCCAAGAACCGGCAGGCCTGAAAACACAGGGAGGTGGCAGGAACGTGAATGATTTTTTAAGAGACCGGCAGGGCAAGCCGGTATACGTTGTCGGTGTACAGGCCCATAACTCCTCTACCGGCACCGATATGCTGAACCGGGCGGTGGCGGCAGCGGAACAGTACCACGCCAACACGCTGGAAGCTCCGGTGTACTGGTACCAGATTGAACCCCGGAAGGATGAATACTGCCTGGACTCCCTGCGCGTACTGGTTGATCAGGCACGGGCCGCAAAGCTGCATCTGATTGTGCTGTGGTTTGGCACCAGCAAGAACGGCCACCCGAACTATGTGCCGGAGTATATCAAACTGGCGCCGGAGCGTTACTGGGTTGCCGCCGGGCCGGACGGCGCGCCTGTCGCTTCGCTGTCGCCCCACTGCTCCGCCACGATGGAGCGGGATGCCCTCGCTTTCGCGCGCGTGATGCGTTTTTTAAAGGAGTACGACGGCGAAACCGGCACGGTGCTTGCCGTGCAGGTGGAAAACGAAATGGGTTACGCCAATACCGACCGGGACTACGGCAAAGCGGCCGACCAGGATTTTGAAGCCCTGCCGGATGCCCGTCTTCTGACGGTGAACCTGCCGGATGCGGACGGTGATGGCAGCTCCACGTGGCGCGGGCACTTCGGCCGGTTTGCCAACGAGGCATTCAGCGCCTGGCATACTGCCCGTTACATCGACCGGGTGGCCGAAGCTGGCAGGCGGGAATACGACCTTTGCTGCTATGTGAACGTGATGGTGGGCGAGAACGGCGTGGAGGAAACGGGGTTCAGCTACAACGGCGGTTCGCCGGCCAGCCGGATGCTGGATGTGTGGAAGATTGCCGCCCCGCATCTGGACCTGATTGCCCCGGATATCTACAACGAACCCAAGGCCGAGTACCTGCGAATCATCACTGCGTACGACCGGGCGGATAACGCCCTGTTTGTGCCGGAATCCCCCTGGGGCGGCGAAGCGAACGCCGTAAACAGCATTCTGGCGGCAGGCCGGGGCGCAATCGGCGTGAGTGTGTTCGGCTGTGAAACCGCGCTCGCTGGCGATGGCTCCTTGCTCCCCGAGGCGCGGCCTGTGGCGGTCAGCCTGCGTATTCTGGCGGCGATAGCACCGCTGCTGATCCGGTACCGGGGTACGGGCCGGGTGCACGCTTTTACGCAGGATGAATATGCGCTCCACCAGTACCTGCGTTTGCCGCGCTACCATGTGGACGCACGCTTTACCCGTGACAACCCGACGATGCCGGGGCTGGGCTCGTTCATCAACCTGCGCGCGGAGGAGAACCGCTGGATGCTAGCCGAGCGGGGGCGCGGCCTGCTGGTGCAGACTGGCGAGGATGAGTTTTTCCTTTGCGGCAGCGGCATTTCCGTGTACTTTATCCGCCGTCCGGAACCGGACGACCCGCGCGGCTACGCGCACCTGATTTCCCGCCAGAGCAGCCAGCTCAATTTCCTCACGGTGGACGAGGGGCATTTTGAGGGCGACACGTGGGTAACCGACCGTTACCGCAACGGCGACGAAACCAACTTCGGTCTGTTCTCCCACAACGCGCAGGCGGTGCGAATCCGCCTGAACCCGAACGTGTACGCCGACCCGGCGGAGGCGTAAGCAAGGTAGTTTTAACCAAAGCGGGCCCGTGGAAAGTGCTTTCCACAGGCCCGCTTTTACGGATAATGGGAGCGCTTTTCTGGTAGCAACATGCTGCATAACCAGTCGTTTTCTGTTTCCCGATATTCTCTTTGGGTAAAATATCGAAAACATGCGCTTTCCGATGCTCTGACTAAGTGATCAGGAGGCTGTTTCTGTGTGTAGGAGCCGCATCAACTGTGACAGAACGTCGCCGTTTCCGTTCAGGTTGATGTTGCCTACCTTCTCGCAGATGTGTTCAACAAACTCCAGTTCCTTAAGCTTATAAAGAGTCTGATTCTCCTCCATTAACTTAGCGGTATTCAGCAAAGACCGGGTGGAGGCCACTTCCTCGCGGCGGGTGATGACATTGGCTTGCGCGCGTTTCTCCGCTACCAGCACTGTGTTCATGATGCTGCGAATCTCGCCGGGGAGAATGATGTCCTTCACGCCTGCGTCGGTAATCTCCACATAAAAGTCTTTTTCTTTTGCCTTGAGACGACTAAAAACATACTTTGACATTTCGTCCTTGCTTTCGAGAATATCATCCAGCCTTTGCTTGCCCACGTAATCGCGCATCGCAAGCTGAGCCGCAATGTGGATTTGCTCGGTATAATCATCAATTTCCGTAAGTGTCCTTACGTAGTCTGTGATGCGGTAATTACACACAAAGTTGATGCGCAGGCTGACCTTATCCTGCGTCAGGATTTCCTGCCCGGTAATTTCCATCTTTATAAGCCTTGTATCCACAAGGCTTACATCCACCTGAACGTTATTTTTCCAAAAGTAATAAACGCCCGCATCCAGAATACGAATCAGTTTCTGATCGAAGTACAGCCGCGCTTTCTGATATGGGGCCACCTCCACCTTGATGCAAATGCTTGAGGGCAGCCTTGCAATAAGATGCTGGGGTATGTCGACTGATACTTCGGGTGTGGAAATATCAACAAGCTGAAACTCGTGACGGTTCGTGACAGACCAGAAGGCATACCGGCCTTTTGGGAGGATGTTTTCATAGTTGCCATCCACAATATGCAAAGCCAGCTGTTGATCCGCAACCTCAATCACAGAGGCTTGCCTGGCAATCTCCGGATTGGCAAGCAGAGTGGGCAGCTCGCATCTCGCGGAGGCAATCGGCTCTCTCAGCGAGACGACTTCAACTTCCCTGTCTCCGTACAGGGCATATTTTCCTGCGTTCAGGAGTTTCACAAACCGTCCGTTCCGGAATAAAAAGCCTTTCTGATTCTCGTTGATGGTAATCTTTTTCATATCATTAACCTCCTCAGGTTTTTCTTGTGATTCGTTATCCATGTTCATGCGGCGGCTGAAACATTAAGCGCAGGAATAAAATTGGCGGAGAATCGCTTCCTGACCTTTTTCTTCCATGTGCGGTATCCGTTTTCAGACAGGGCCGGATTCCCATTGCTCGGAATGCCTTTGCATCCGAAGACGTTCGAGACATTCTTTGCCGGATAACGAATGCTCTCTGCGCCCAAAGGCGCAATCAATTGCCGCTTGGGGCGGCAATGCCAAACCGTGGCATACACCTTATCAGGATGTATGGCAGGAGTCGAACCTGCAATGTGGGAAGAATAACCTCCCTGCCGCATTCACGGCTTTCGTTGCAAACATAACCGGCATACACTTCGGAAGTGCCTCGTGCACCGCGGTGAAGTGGAACCAAACACCCGCATTGGTTACTTGCAGGTACAGGATACCAAAAGGTCTCCGCCATATCACGGAAAAAAAGCTGCGAACTTAATTCAGTTCACAGCTTTTTTGCATTTTCAGCCGCTCTTTGATCAGCTCCACAAAACTTTCAGGTTCGGTCACCTTAACAAAAGGCCCGAAGGAGAGAACCCGGATCACAACTTCGGTCTCATCATCCTGCAGATAACGAACCCGGATCCGATACCGTTTTTCATCAAGGCGTTGGGCTTCCTTCTCATAGTGTGCAAAATGTAGCAGCACACGTTCCAGCGCATTGCGGTCATCATAAAGCTCGAGCGTAACGCATTTGTCCGCGACGATTTCCGGCGTTTTCCGATATTCGTGGTAATTTCCCGGGAACAGCTTGCAGGATATGATGCGCCCCAGATTGATGATATGGCCGTATCGGCAACCTGAGGTGATGAGGCGGAACTTGTCATCCTTTTCGGAATACTCCAGATATTCCGGTATGACGTTCATGGGAGTGGTTGTATGACTGCGGTTTTTTACGACAACGCTCAGGGGATGGCGTTCCTTAACAGCATCCAGAATCATATGAAAGGTTTGTATATAAGTAGCATCCTCAAACGGATCACCGTCTGCATACCGGTCAAACAGGTCAATATCGTCCGGCGTGAACAGCGGCGAAACGTCTTCAAGACCGGTTATATCAAAACGAAACAGACGAATGCGCGGGTCCAGAGAGATTGCCTTCAGCCATTGTTTTTCCAGGAGGGTGAGCGGCAGGGTTGGTGGGTTTTTTAAGGGGGTTGTGCCGTCCGGCTTCAGTAACTGCCACCGGTCACTGGTCAGGCATGGCTCTATGGACAGAATGCTTTCTGAAAATGCCTGTTCATGGATGATGTTGTGCAGTTCTTCTTTTGTGATTGGGTGTTGAGTCGCTTCTCGCAGGATGGCCGCAACGGTGTTGTAATAGGTGCCGTATAGTTCGCTGAAAATCATGGTCTGTCCCCTCCGCCCAGTCCGTAAAGGCTAAACATAGCTTCGATATCTCTTTTGAACTGTGTTTCCAGCTCCGGATTGGAGAAATGGATGCTGATGATTCGGCAGATAAATGTTCGGATCCACGGCACCAATTCCCCTGCGTCGTAAACATCGGCAAAAAAGCGGCTGGTGTGATCGTCGATCCGCTCAACCTGTCCGCATCGTTTTTCCCGTTCCAACCGGGTGTGAATATATGTCTCATCACTATCGTAACGCACGGTAAATTCGACATGTTCCAGCCGTTCCGCTCCGCTTTCGGTGCTGACTCCCCACAGGTTTTGCCGCATCCGGTTCAGCTTTTCTCGGTAGGTATCGAAACTTTCACAGCTTTCCAATGCCTGAACCGACAGGATATTATCCAGCCGAAAGGAGCCGATCCGTCCACTGTGTGGAATATAAGCCATTAAATACTGACGGCCGTTCTGCACACTGATGAAAATTCGCAGGGGAATCACCTCCTGTGCGGCGGCGTGCTCCCTGCGCCGGTTCACGGTTTGGATACGGACGTACTGTTTGCCGTGCATCGCCCTAAACAGCGCGCACAGGATTTCGCTATCCAAAGTCCAGATGATATAGTGATGTTTGAAGGCAAAGGGTTCAATGTGAGCGCCGGTTTTATCCAGCAAGAACGAGCCGATCACTCCGCAGGGCGCGACCTCGGAAAAAAAGTCCAGCGCGTCTGTACAGGCAAGTTCCACTGTACCTGCCCGTCTGTATAGCATTATCTTTCCGGATTTTTCTGTGCAGAGCAACCCCTGTTGCACATATTCCATAAGCTTTTTTCGGATGGTGGAAGCATCGAAAGTTTTCGGATGGCTAAAACATAAAAGCCGTCGGTCCATTTCATCGGTGATTTGATTCAGCGACAACGCGGTTTCTGTATCAGGCAGAAGATCAAAGATCAAGAAATGCAGGGTAATATCCCCATCGGTGAAGCTTTTTGTTTTCCATGCCTGATACAGGGGATTGTGACGTGTAAGACGGCAATTGATGGAGAGAAAGATATTTTTACCCTCCGCCGTCTGCCGGAAACAAAGGTAGTCTCCCAGCCAACTCTCAATGCGGCGGCGTTCGTCGTCATAGGAACGGGCGCTTTTTCCGGCAAATTCCCCGCGGCTTTTAAAACCACACACATAGAACTCCCGCATGTAGTTCCGGATGCGATCGAAGTTCTTAATCAGTTCGTTATATGCCAGTATCCCCATCTCCCCTCGTCACGCCTGGCGTGCCCATCAAATCCAACCTGAATACCGGACGGATTGCTGCGGTTCGGCGCCTCCTCTTCCTGATTGGAACGCGTAACTGGAAGAACTAATAATTTGCGGACGGCTTGCTGCACAGTTTTCCGGTCGTGGCGGATGGATCGTATTGTTAATACTTACTCCTTTTTTACCACCTGCAAGAGGATTGCGCTGCTTTTTCTATCAACAGAATTATGCTCATATAGAAATAATGGTAAAGAATTGGAGAGATCCGGTCTGCTTTTCATCTACTTATTGAAGGAGGGAGATCTTCGGCCCGGAAACCATCGCGTTGGATTATATGATGTTTTTTGGGAAGGAATTATATACCAATTTCGTTCGATTCTTGTAAGGCTCCGTCTGTTGATTTCTGAAAAGTAACCAATGAACTCCGGCGGGACGTAGCATGTTGCCTTGAGGCGAAACAAAGCTAAATACGTAAGAATGTGCGCATACTGTGAAACGGAGGAAAAACGATATGAAAAAGAAGCAACTTCTATGTCTGGTTCTGGCGCTGCTCTTTCTGATCCCGCTGACAGGCGTGTCGCTTGCGGATCAAACGGTGTATGAAAAACCCGCGAGCGACGACATGCAGGAGAAAGCGGCGATCGAGCAGGCTAAAGCGACGATCTGCGAGCACTTTATCGACATGCAGGCGATCCTGGACGCTTCCACGGCGGAAGCCAGCTTCGGCTATCTGGATACGGAGAGGAAAGCGCCGATTTGGCTGGTGGAGTTCCGAAACCCCGACGCGTATTATGGCAGTTATTTTGTGTCGCTGTCGCGGAAGGGGGAGCTGATTTCCTATTCGGCGCCCTATTCGATGCCTTATGGCCCAGACGATAATGAATTGACCGGCGTTACCTACGCAACGCCCGGAACGTATGATATTTCTGAGCAGGAAGCAATCCGGCAGGCAAAAAGCGGCCTCACGGAAATTGGGGATTACGAAACCAGAATGGACCGCCTGACCGAGAAGGCTTATTTCCTCTATGGGGAGCGGTATAACAACGGCGACGAACCGGTCTGGCTGATCTATTTCTATCAGGATGAGGTTCTTAAGCAAAAGACGCTGCTGGCTTATGACGGTACGTATATTGATACCGTGCCTGCGGACAAACAGTTTGAAATTACCTCAAGATCAGACGAAGGCCTTGGGGAGGATTTTTATAAGCTTAATTTCACCAGAATGACACTACAACAAAAGGCTGATTTTACAAAGACGTGGCAGCCTAAGGTAAACGAATATCTGAAGGATCATCCATACTTCGCCAATCGCAATGATCTGTTTTATCTGGCGACACGTCACACGTATGGTTTACCCAAAGAAGATGAACTTTCTCAAGAAGAAGCAACGGAAATTGCGAGACAGGCGATCATCGCCGAGGGTGCGAATCCGTCGACGATTGAAAAGAGACCAATATCGTATACCTTTGATATCACTACCGCAGATCAACCCTTGTGGAAATTGCTGATTTACCCTGCGGAACTTGCGGACAAGAAAGACTTTTTGCGGGATGACAACCGTTTCAGTTATCAGGTTGTGATCGATGCAAAAGATGGAACGATTATGGGTACATGTGATAACGTCAACGGTCAGGACGTTGACGGATGGAATTTTTAGAATACACTCCTCTTCAATAGGTGATCAACAATCCAAACTTTACTTAACCAAGGGGATTGAAAGGAGCTTGCTTAACGAGGAGATTTTTACGATTGATGTTAATGTTCTGAAAGATAAAGAGTAGAAAAGAGATAGGACCGCGGCGAAACCGTTGTAATTCATTTACCATAAGGAACGGAGAAAATACGATATGAAAAAGAAGCAACTTCTATGTCTGGTTCTGGCGCTGCTCTTTCTGATCCCGCTGACAGGCGTGTCGCTTGCGGATCAAACGGTGTATGAAAAACCCGCGAGCGACGACATGCAGGAGAAAGCGGCGATCGAGCAGGCTAAAGCGACGATCTGCGAGCACTTTATCGACATGCAGGCGATCCTGGACGCTTCCACGGCGGAAGCCAGCTTCGGCTATCTGGATACGGAGAGGAAAGCGCCGATTTGGCTGGTGGAGTTCCGAAACCCCGACGCGTATTATGGCAGTTATTTTGTGTCGCTGTCGCGGAAGGGGGAGCTGATTTCCTATTCGGCGCCCTATTCGATGCCTTATGGCCCAGACGATAATGAATTGACCGGCGTTACCTACGCAACGCCCGGAACGTATGATATTTCTGAGCAGGAAGCAATCCGGCAGGCAAAAAGCGGCCTCACGGAAATTGGGGATTATGAAACCAGAATGGACCGCCTGACCGAGAAGGCGTACTTTCTCTATGGGGAGCGGTATAACAACGGCGACGAACCGGTCTGGCTGATCTACTTCTATCAGGGGGACGTTCTTCAGCAAAAGACGCTGCTGGCCTATGACGGTACGTATATTGATACTGCGCCCGCGGAGAAACAGTTTGAAAGAACCAGTAACAACACGGAGGGGCTGGGAGAAAGGTTTACCTACAACTTTTCAGAGATGACTGTTCAGGAGAAAGCGAAATTTTCCCGGAAATGGATTCCGATTGTTGAGGCCTATTCGAAGGATCACCCCTACTATCCGGCACGAAAAGACCCATTCTATCTGGCAACACGGCGGGTGTTCGGCATTCCGGGAAAAGATTGCATTTCCCAGCAAGAAGCAGCTAAGATTGCCAGGGAAGCGGCGGTTGCTCTGGGTGCAAACGCGGAAACGATGAAAGCCAGAAAGATCGGGTATTCTTTTGACGTTACCGATCCGGAACATCCCTTCTGGGTTCTGATCCTGTATTCGGCACAGCTGGAAGATTTGCAGGAAGCGATCAAACGGGAAAACAGCGACCCTTACGAAGTCAGGATTGACGGGAAAACAGGCAAAGTTCTGATGTCCTATAATACGATTGGAAAGACGGATGAAGACGGGTTTTATTATTGAGCTCATTTCTGAACAACAACCTTCTAAAGGAGGATTATCTATGAAAAAATGGTTGCTTATTATTTTGGTCATTGCGTTGCTACCTGGCATTGGAACCGCAGAGGAAGGAACGATCTCTTTGCCATGGGGGATGTCGTGGGATATAACGCTGCCCCAATCCGTTGAACTGCTGGAAGAAAAATACCCCGGTTTGGAGTATCAGATCAAGCCCTGCAATGATTCCGAATGCATCGTATCGTTCAAGGCTGGTGAAGATAAGCAATCCTGCGAACTGACTTTTTCTGTTGTGGGCGGCATAGATCGCAATGTGCGGCAAATTACGCTTGAGGATTTGAAGAATAAGGACACGAAACTTACGCAACTCGGAACGTTTGATCGGCTGCAGGAAAGAGCGCAAGGACGCAATGATGAGATGGTCAATCAATTTATCTCGACAGTGGATGATTTCTCGGCCGAATACGGTGCGGGGAAAGCGGAATACTCTTACCTTTCGTTCAACGAGGTGGGCAAGGAGGAGATCAGCTACAATCGGGTGCCGATGAAAGGCGAAGAGGTAGATTGGGATTCGATCCGAAAATATCTGAACGATCATTTGGATTCTATGAATAATTACGTGCTGGTGATTGGAAACGAGCACACCCAGTGCCGTATCAAAGTGATTAATCTGTATAACAGTATGTCTCTCGAAAAAAACGCTTCCAAAACGATTGTGGGAGGGATTGATACTATTATTTCAAAGGACAAAGCAGAGCCTGTCAATGAAGTCTTGTCTGAACTTCCAATATGACCTACTTTAAGAATTAGTCTGCAGAGCAAAAGACTCTTGCTCTGCAGACTGTTCCTGATGATTCAGATATTCAAAGTCTAAGCATCGCTAATAACTTTAGGTATTAGGAACCGCTCCGATTTACCCAAGCATTATACAATGCTCGCTTTGTATTTGTGCCAACAATCCCATCTATAGTCAATCCGTGATCGTGTTGGAAATTTTGTATGCCATACCAAGTTATATCATCATAATAATTATCTTCAAAGTCATTGCTGATATAACCAAGAGAATATAGCGTTACTTGGACTATATAAACGTATGTGCGCCTGGAACCATTGTATATCGTAGCGCTTCCGTATTTTTCTATCCAAGGCGCTGTAGATGTAAGATATTTTGACATCATATAACCAGTAGTTCCGTTATATTTCACCTTACTCCACTCGGTATTATAAGACACAGCTTGTACTTCAGTATGGAGGGGTATTCTTATCATCACTGCTGATTTCGTCGATGCGGTTTTTCGAAGATTAACAGTATTACCTGAAGGAGCTGTGATATACTTGGTAGAGTAGTTTTCAGCCATAGAAGGTAGAACAACGGACATAACAGAGACAATAACAAGAACTAAAGCAAGCAGCTTTTAATATTTTTCATAACAGATAGGCTCCTTTCTAAATGAGCGCACTTAACACACCTGAACACAGGTCAAGTTTTGTATGGTTTCCAATCGAGTTATTTTGGTTACGCGGAGTCTGTCGCGTGTTATGAAACCTTGCAGAACATCCACCCCTTGGGGGATGGCAGCGGCCAAGCTCGTCTGTGGGGAATCACTCACGCGTTGGAATTGCCCAAGGGAACCACCTCCACTCTCTTTGGGATTGCGACCGGGTTGTGTTACCTTCCCGGTTCATGAAAAGTGTAGCCCAGATAATGGAAAAAGAAAATTGAAGAGATCAGGAAGAAAGCATGAAGAATTAAGACATTCAGCACATATCATCAAAAAAGGCCACCCCGGACGTGAACTGACCCCAAAAAGTTAGACAAAAAAGGAATTAAGCCACCTTAAGGGTTTG